>JAISTW010000063.1 GCA_031272405.1 Desulfovibrio sp.
CCCGCCGGGGTGTCCAACGGCAACGGCAAGACCACTTACACCGCGAACAATGGAAGCGAACAGGTGACTGTCACGGTGGATGACGCCGCCGTGGCGGCCCTCAACCAGGAAGTGCTGACCAACGGCGGATAGCAAAAATCAGGACGGAACGCGGGTCGGGGGTGATGCGCGTTCCGTCCCCGCGCATTGATGTACTCTCCCGAACATCATGCGCACGGGGAGACGGCCGCGGCAATTCCGTCTCCCCACCTTATTTTGTCTGACAGGATATTGGACATGCCCTGTTTCAGCGGAAAAACCGGGCCATGAGAGAGCCAAAAACCATCTCGATTTTCAACGGGTCACAGTGCGCTTTGCCCCGCAACGCAAAATATAGGCGGCGGCAGCGGCCAAGTCGTTCTCGGTCGGCACGTCGGCGGACAGGCGTTGCTCAGCCTCGCGACCGTAGCCTGTGCGAACCAGCACAGGACGACATCCGGCGTTGAGCCCGGCCTGCACATCCGCGATTTTGTCGCCAATCATCCAGGACTGCCCAAGGTCAATCCCCAGTTCTGCGGCCGCCCGCAACAACATCCCCGGTTGCGGCTTGCGGCAGGTGCAGGGGCCGGTGAAGTCTGGATGATGGGGGCAGTAGTAAAAGGCGGTTATGCCCGTTCTGTACCGGAGCAGGTCTTTATTGATTTGCCGGTGCAGACGCCGGACGTCCGCATCGCTGTATAGGCCGCGCGCCAGACCGGATTGATTGGTCGCCACCACCAGCCGGTAACCGTGACGCCCCAGAAGCGCCAAGGCTTCCGGCGCACCGGACAACCATTGCCATTCCTCCCAGGAGTGAACATAACCAGCGTCTTTGTTCAGTGTGCCGTCGCGGTCGAAAAAAATCGCCCTTGTCAGTTCTTTTCGCATGGTTCGACCGTTATTTTATGTCCATAACGGTTTGGAATGTTTTGGGCGGCATGACATCCTTCCACACCATCTCGCCGGACAAACTGTTTGTTCCGCGCAGTTGCGTCTGTTTAAGGTGCTTTTCCAGGCAGGCGAGGTTTTCGAGCATGTGTTTGCTGTACAGATCATCAGATGTGTATTCGTTGCGCAGCTGGGCGAAATGAAAGCCCAGATTTCTGCCCCGCGCTTTTTTCAGAATATTCGACAAGCCTTCCTTGTAGTTGTTCGTCATGTTGTTCAGCACGCTTTTCCAATCCTTCATGGACTGCTCGCCCTGCCGTTTAACGACAGGATCGCCGGCGCCCTGCCTGATGATCATGGTAAGGTAACTGAAACGCGCTCCGATGTTTCTCTGGCCTTCTATATGGTACAGCAGAGAACGCAGGCCGTTGAGTATCTCCGCGTCTTCCCGGCGCTCAACGGCGTTTTCATAGTCAGCGACCAGACGCCTGTACTGCTCCAGGTTGTCCTTGACCACAGGGGAAGACGCGGCCCGGATGATTTTGTCCAGTTCGGCCGTCAGCTCGCCCGATGGATTTACCTTGACCGCGCCGTCCACAAGATTGGGCAACGCGACCGTGTTTGACGCGGCCCGTTCGCCTTTTCCCTTCAACGAAAGTTCGGCCGCCTGCAACTCCCGCACACGCTCGCCTGAAGCCGGAGTGTTGATTCCGCCCAGAACAGGGCGGAATCCCATCTCCCTTGTTCGTACTGGCCCGCTTTCATTAAAAAGGGCTACTTCCTCACGCTTGCCGGGCAGTATCTCGTCCTCGCCGCTCCGAAAACTGCCGCCCTTGACCACAAGACCACCGGTTGAGCCGTGCGGACGGAAGAAGACGCTTTTGCCGCCGTCGCCCATGGCGGGAATGTAAAAATGGAAGGATGACTGCACAAGTTCCTTGACGTTGCCGGCCATATCGTGAATTTTCAGAGGATTGGGATGACGTGAGCCGATGGGCGCCGGCCCTTCGACAATTCTGTCCGGCGTGGAAAAGACGCCAAAATCGGCTTTGACAAGGTCGCCCAAGGGATGAAAATCCTCCTGATTGCGGTTTTCCTCCGGCACATTCAAACCGCCCCTGGCGGCGTATTCCCATTCCTCTTCCGTAGGCAGGCGCGGATAGGCTATATCCTTGTCATTGCCGCTGTATACAGGCAGGCTTTTTTTGGCGTTGGCCAGCAGCCAGATCATGTACTTTTGCAGAAAGTCCTGCATCTCGAACCAGCTCCTGGCCGAGACGGGTTCAACCGCCCGCTTGTCAATGGGTTCCTTGGGGCACTCTCCGTTCATGACGGCATCCCACTGCCAGTTGCTTACTTCGTATTTGGCGATGAAGTAGTAATAAAAATTGCCCTCCTGCCGACCGAGTCTGGCGCGCCAGGGCGCGGGCATATCCCTGGAGGTGAAAGGCCCGCTGATGTGTCCGTCCCGCGTATGTTCGTATTTTTCACGCTTCGGGTCGGCCAGGGTATGTACACCCAAGGTGAATTCCTTGTCGTAAAGAAGATTTTTTCCCGGAACCGCCACGGCGCGGAATACCATCTGGCCTTTGCAGGGCATGGGCAAAATCAGATCATCTGCGTATGGCTTCGGATTCCAGGCCCGGTCTGTCGAAAGTTTTCCATCTTTACGCTGAAGGGCGGCCGCCGGGCCGGACGCAGGCAGGCACAGCGTCAGGGCGGCGACGAGACACAGGGCTGTTGTACAGTTGAGAAGGACGCGCATTTGTTCCCGTACCCTGTTAAAATCATACATCCCGAACAACCAGGGCCGGCTCAATGCCGGCCGCGCTGATTGCAGGATAGAAGGCCGCTGCGAGGGACAGGGCAATGGTCACGCCCAACGCCGCCCCAAAATGGGTGATCCTGATGACGCAAACAGCGGAACCGGCCAGCTGTTCGGCAAAAACAGCGTCAATGCTCACAGCGACGCCCAAGGCGAGGAGCCAGGCGGCAAGCGTCCCGCAGATGCAGGTGGCCAAGGCCTGCCACAAAGGATAACACAGCAGCGCCGTTCTTGCGAAGCCCAACAGGCGCAACATGCCGAGCGTTCTTTCCTTGCGTCGTACGGCAGCGAGGGAAGAACTCAGGGTAAAGGCGACAAATCCCGCGCCCACCGCGAGGGCGATAACCAGAAGCAATTGATTGAGAGAATTGTCTATCTTGCGGATATCGGCAATATTCTTTGCTCTGGTCAAAACATTGATATGCAGACCGCGCAGGCAATCGTCAAGATTTTCCACACTATCCAGATCACGGGCATACAGGCGGAAGGATTCATAGCGGCGAGGAACGGCAGGAGGCGGATCGCCCGCCCAACCTCGGACAGGCACGGCGACATAATCGCGATAATCTTGTATATGTTCCAACACCGAAAGGGGAAAAAAGGCCGTGTCTGAGGCAATGGCTTCCGGCGGCAGCACCCCCGCGACTCTGGCCGTGAATGAGACTGTTTCCAAAATACCGTCAGGGCGTCTGCGACCGAGGCGACCGTTGAGGATGTCTCCCGCGGCTGCGGAAAGCTTCGCGGCCGCGCCTGCGGAGAGCACCGTGTTCTCCGCGGCGGGGGTTGCCCGCGCCGGGTCGTTTTGGGAGGCATCTCCTTGAGACGGCGACGAAGGCGAGACCACATCCGGCGGGTGCAGCGCCAGACCGAAGCGTTCCAACAGGGGGTCGCCCGGGGCGGTCGGCTCCAGCGTCAGGGGCACGTAGACGCCGTTTTTGGCGGCAAAGGGCATCTCCGCCGCGACATCGCGTGTGCGCGCCGTGACGAAACGCACGTCCGGCCTTGCGCGCAGTTGTTCAAAGAGAGCATCGTCAAAACCGCCGCTGCTGCCCACGGGTATGATGATCAGCGCGGCTGGATCGCGCAGAAGCGACGCCCGCAGGTTTTCCACCAGGCCGACGCGTACGCCGTAGAGCGCCAGCAACGGCGTGAGCATGCCAGCCAGGGCAAGGACGGCGCACAGAGTGAGCGTGCGTTCGTGCCACCAGTCTTTAATGGCCAAACCGGCGATAATCACGAAGCGGCGCATGACGATTGCCCTTTCCTGTCGTCAATGGTCGCCAGAACGGAACCATCGTCGGCTGTCCCCACATCTATTTCCAATGTACGCAGTCCGGCTTCGCGCACAAGAGTCAAATCATGGCTGACCATAATGAGGGTCGCCCTTATTTCCCTGACAATATCGGCGAAAAGACGCATGACGTTTTCGGCGTGGATGGGGTCCAACGCGGCCGTCGGCTCATCGGCCAGCACTATGTCAGGTTTTGGCGCAATGGCCCGCCCTATGGCGACGCGCTGCCGTTCCCCCACGGACAACGTGGAGGGATAGGCTTCCAGTAAATGCGCTATGCCCAGATATTCCGCCACAACAGCTGTCCGTTCCGCTGTGAAGGCCTTGTCCCGGCCCTGCATACGGGCAGTCAGTCCCAGGTTTTCCGCCACGGTGAGATAGGGCAGCAGACCGCCGGACTGAAGCACATAACCCATATGCCGCAGGCGTATGTCGGCCATGGCGTCCAGCGCCTTTTTTCGCCACAGCGCCGCGGCGTCCACCTCTGTTCCGGCCGGCGCCAGGAAAAACGCATCAGCCTCATCAGGACGCAAAACCATGCCCAAAATGTCCAGAGCGGTGCTTTTTCCGCTGCCGCTCACTCCAGTGAAGGCAACCCGCTCCCCCTGCTCTATGCGCAACGAACGTATGGAAAGGCGATAGCCCATTCCCTGGGGACGATATTTGCTGACGTTTTCCAGAGCGAAAATCATTGGCGAAACCGGGTGAACCGCGACCAAAACTACGGCAACATGCTCAAAGGCAGGCGGTAGACCCATTCGTCGCGATTGGGGGAGCCGAAGCCTTCCCAATGGGTGTTATCTCTGTCACATTCCTCATAAAATCTGATCCTCGCTTCCAGATGGTTGAGGATGCTTTTCTGTTCGCCCGTGCTCATCTGGTACCAGTCGTCTTCTTTGAGATTCAGTATGCGGCTCCTGTAGGGCAAACCATCCAGAAATTCGCCCAGAACGCCGGACTGTGCAAGGTTCTTGCCGGGATTTTGGGTAAAGGCCTGCGGATCGCGCGTCATTTGAGCGGCTGCGGAGAGGATATTCTGAAAGAAATTCTGGGACACGTCCTTGAGAAACGATTGCTGGGCGCTTTCAAAAATCGCTTTTAGTTGCGCGCGCAGCTGACTCAATTGCGTTTTTGTCACCAGTACCGCCGGCTGAATGGCGATAACGGGCTGAGCTTGTGGATCCCGCGAAAGTTTGCCCAGGTCGGCGTCGGCCACCCAGGCTCTGACCACGCTCGGCGCGCGGGAACCTTTCCTGTCACCGAAAAATTGCAACTGTATGGCGTAGCCGGTGGACAGAGCGATGCGCTCGGCCTGTTCTTCGGGACTCAACTTTTTTTGCGGGCTGGTTTGTATCGGAGCGGCAAGAAGTTTGCCCTCAGCAGTAGCCGTGACAAGATCACTGTAACCGTGTGCGAGGCGTCTGCCGACAGCGTCAAAATCGGCGGCACCTTTTTGGGGACTGGAAGCGTCAATGGCTATATAGCTTGTCTGATTGTCCGCCTGTTTGGCCAATTCCCGGTAGGCTGATTCGGCGGAGGCGTGATCGTTTTTCCCCTTGGGGCTTTTGACGTGAACCGCCGTAAGGTAAATGTTGTTTTTTTTGAGATATTCCGCCATGACCGCCGGACTCATGCCGGTGCGCGACGCCTTGTCTCCTTCCCGCAGGGGGCCGGCGTCCGTGATGAGCAGCATGATTTTGGAGGCGTAGTTTTGCCAGCTCAGATTGTCCGCTGCGTCCTTGATGCCGGCAAAGGAATCCTCGTCAAAAGAATGGGAGGAGACGCTCGCCTCCCTTACCTGAGCCAGGGCGTTTTCCAATTCGGCGCGCTGTTTGTAGGTTTTGAAGTCACTGACCAGTTTTGTAGCGTATTCCAAAGCGGGGGTCAGTTCCGTATTGCTGCGGAAAGCCATAACGGCGAAGGCGATTTTGTCGCCGTGAGGATTTTTCTCCAGCTCGTCATATATGCTCCGCACAAGTTTCAGTGTCTGATCAATATAGGGTTTCATGGATATGGTCGTGTCAATGACAAAGACAAAACCTGTGCGAAAACCGCTGTCCGGCACGTCGGGCGACGACGCTCCGGAACTGTTGCCGGAACCTGTCCCCGCGTCGCCCCCCGGGTCTATGGAGGCGACTTCAAGCAATTTGGCGCTTTCGCCAAAAGCATTGTCCACATTGAGTACAGGCAACAGATAAAAATTCTTTTCGGAGACGGCTGTCTCAGGCGGTTCCTGGGCGATGACCGGAAAATCCGGAGGTGTTTTCCCACTTCGGACAATTTCTTCGTAATGACGTATTTTTTTGTCCAACTCGTTGTCGAGACAAAGCTTTTCCAGTGAATCGTGATCCTTGAAAAAAAGCACCGGGCTTCGCCCCATACGGCTGGTGAAGAGCATAGTCAGAGACTGGTTCCAAACGGTCGTCTTGTCGGCGTCCAGCCAACCGTCCGCCTGACGGTCGGACACGCCGACCTGCACCCGGTTGTTCTGACGGCCGTACACATAGAACACGGTGAATGTTTTTACATTGTTGTTGACGACGGCGCTTTGAGCGTCCGGCGAAGCGAAGAGCGTCGCGCCGGGGTGGGAGACCACGCGCTGGTACAGCGTTTTTTTTCCTTCAATGAGCAGCGGCGCGGCGAATGCGTCCGACGGCCGGAAGGCACAGCACAACAGGATATACAACCCATAAAGAAACGTTACGAAACAACGGCGCATATACAATTCTCTCCTCTGAAAAACTGTCCGGTCAAGGTCAATCACGGATTCTGCCTGTCCCTGGCTATGGCCTCAATCCACTGTCTGGCCTGGATGGATCCCCTGCCGGCCTCGTTTTCCAGCCATACCTTCAGGGTCTGCATATTGCGGGCGGCTTCGGGTTTCTGCCCGACCACGGCCGCATACCGCGTCCAGGCTTCATGGCCGTCCTTGGCTATGGTGCCGAAGGGCGGCGTTGTGGGATCAGCGCATTGAGCCAGGACGAACGCGGCCTCTGCATCTCCTTTTTGCGCAGCGAAATACAAAAGACGGTACACGGAGTCCTGGGTTTCCTGCGTGCCGCCGTCTGGCGCTTGCGACAGCGACTGATAGAGACTCATGGCGCCCTGGGGAGAAGCCTGGGCGTCGCTCAGGAACAGTCGCACCTGTTCCCGGGCAGTCAGGGCACGTTCGGCCTGTGCCCGCGGCGGAGGATTCTCTTCCGGCTTTTGCGGCGCTGGAGATTCGAGCGGAGTTCCAGACTCTGGCCTGACGGCCTGTTCTTTCCCGGATTCGTCCTCCGGTCTGTCCGACGCTTTAGCCGCGCCTGTTTCGCTGGCCGCCTTTTCCGGCTTTTCCGCCTGTTCCTGTGTTTGCCGGACAACACTGGCGGCAGGCGCGGCGTCTGCCGATTGTTGACGCATATACCACCAGACAGCGCCCCCAAGCAGAAGAAGCAGGATCAGAGCAGCGACAGCCACGGCAGGGAATTTGCCTCGAGAAACGGGGGGAGGCATGATGACGAGGGTTTCCTCAGGTTCCTGCCGCGGTTCCTCCGGCGGCGTTTCCGAAGCGGGCGGCGGTTGCGGGAGGGGAACGCTCTGGACGTTCCCCTGCCCCTGCCTGAGGCTCCTGTTGACATTGGTGATGGAAAAGGCCGCCCTTTGCAGCGGGACGGCCTCATCAAAAAGTGTGAGACGATAGTTTTCGTTCTCGTCCAGCCAGTCCACGACGGAAGGCCCGACAAGAAGAATCGTCGCGTTGTTTTCCCGCTCGCAGGCGTCTGGACTGTGCTTTTCCTCGGCGCTTTGCCATCCGCTTTTACCTAGAAACGTCTGATCCGAAGCGCGGCACAGGCTGAAACCGAACCGCGGGGACGACGCGTCGAGCTCCATGCAGACAAAACGGGCGTAGCCGCGCCCTCGCTGTTCGTCGTTGATATATTGAACTTTCATGGCCGGACTCCTGTCCTGCATGTCTCTATGTGGTCGGGGCGATATCCTGCGGCCCGAACCGTCCAAGGATGTTTCCGAGACGCGCGTTCTGTTCGCGGTTGAAGGCACGGTCGCCGTCAAAATTTATATTGTCCATGACCAGAGTGTAATAGGCGCGCATCCAGTCCAAACACCATGTCTTTTCAAAAGGCGGCTGCAATTCCGGCAGGCTTGGATAGCCTTCAAAAGCGGGCGGCGGCTCAAAAAGCGTATACTGCTTGCCCTGCATGACGATTGTGCGCTTTTGCACATCGCTCGCACGCGGACTGAAGCCCAGCCAATCTATGTAACTGTTGAGGAGCGCGCTCGCCCGGGCCACCTGCTGCCAGACGATATGTTCCCTGGCTGTGTTGGCGTAAGCGGCGGCCTCCTGCAGGTCCTTTTCCACGGTTTCGGCAAGGCCCAGACGCCCGAGCCCTATTGTCAGTTCACTGATGAAGCTGGCCAAAGTATGCGATGGTATGCCGTATTCTTGCAGCGTACGCGGGTCGTCAGAAAAATTCCTCATTTTGTCGCACCAGGAGCCGATAATCAGGTCGGTGAAATATTGCGCCTCGCTCAAGCGTTTTCCGACAGGAGGCTCCGCCTCATCGGCTGGCGTCGGGACGGACGGCATGTCCTCGCCGAAAAGTTCTTCAAACACATCGGCAGCGTTGACGCTGTTGCCAATGTTGACCCGCATCTCCTCTCTGCGGCCAGTGTCTTCAGCCGAAAGAAAACGGCGTCTGGCCTCGAAATAGAGGTCGTACAGATTGTGATCCTGAACGACAAAATTGCTGAAAAACTGTCCCAAACGCTGCTCTTGCAGCAGTCTGGCCAAGTGGGCGAGCAACTCGCGGCTGGATTGTTCCTTTTGACGGCGCTCCTCCGCCTTGTCATCCGTCTTGTAAAAGGTCTTGAGACGTCTGACCAGCTTCCGGCAACGTTCTTCCAGAGCCGCCAACAGTTGCGACCGTTTGATAGCCGGGTTGCAGAGCGGACGCAGAGAATCCCGAATGAGAGAAATGCCGCCGTCGTTCAGGAGCATGGCGGCCTCCCAGGATTTCGCGGGATCTTTGAAATGTCGGGCCACCAAGCGGCTGTTCAAAAAGGCGGCCTTCAGGGAATCAACCAGTTTTTGCGCGTCCTTGCGCACGCCGACCTCCTGGTTATGGTCGTCGTATTCAAGGGCCGTCTTAAATTTGAAATTCGGATTACGCAATAGAAACAAATTGTTGAAGGCGCGGGAGCCGTCCCACACTGTGGGCCACTCGTGCTGCTTGCCGAAAAAATCCAGCAGTGAGGCATGAAGGCGATTGTCCCAGCGCGACTCAACGGATGGCGCTCCAGCCTTGTCTTCAAATTCCATATCGAATTTGGTCAGTATGAAGTACAGGGCCTCCGGCTTGTCCTTGCGCGATTCGGGCGTTTCTCCGTGCGCGGAGAGCACCCAGTCGTTGATGACGCCCGGCAGATCCTGCACTTCCTGATTGCTCGGGCCGATGCACAGCAACATGCTGGTCAGCTCCTTCTCCGCACAGTAACGCTGAAAAAGATAAGCCACCTTGCCGCGCAGAAAAAGCTCCTTGGTCATGCCCGGTTTTTGCAGTTCGATCCGCAGGTCGGACAGTTTGTAACGGGAGCGGTAGCCGGGAAAATCCAGAAGATCAGTCTGGTCGAAATAATCGTCCGGTTTTTCTTTCATGACTATGGTCAATTCCGCCGTAAGCGCCGCAGCCACGGCGCGGGGCAGGGCAACGGGCTCCCCGTCGCCTGCGCAAATCTGAAGTTGCGGACCGGAGCTTTCAGCCAACCCTTCCAACATGGCCACGTCAATGATGCTGCCCGTTCTCGGGATAAGCGCCTCAATGGGGCAGAAAGCCGTGTCGGCGAAGGAGAGTTTTTCCAGCGCCAGGGTGAGATTACGGCACAACTCGGTAAATTGCGGGACATTGTCCCAGATGATGCTGTACAGGCTCACACGGTCGTTGAGGTCGAGCTTTTGCCCCATTTCCAAAGCGCGTTGCCAGTACGTGCGCTCCAATTCCTGCACGCGGGGTTTTGCCTGGAAGTCCTTGAGCAGGTATTCGCGCAGGTCTTCCAGAGCGTCCAGATCCACATGGGAGGCGCCGACTCCGCTTTTGTTTTCCAGGGCGTCCAAGGCCAGGCTTATGGCCCCGGCATCTGGAACTTCCTTGTGTTCGCAGTCGGCATAATAGGTGTTGGCGATGATTTTGACGATGTCGGTCTCGCCGAGCAGGCGGATTTGAACGGGGAAAGCCTCCGGCAAATATTGCGGACGGGACATGGTGAAGCGCGTGACCAGTCCGGTGGATTCCTTGCCTCCTTCCGGGTTGATTTCGCTGATGAAGTCATGGGGCTTGTCGCCGAAAAGGGCCATGAGCCCGCCTGACCCGTCGCGGGCCAGAGCCGAGATGAGGTAGGACTTTCCCGCCTGACTGGGGCCGAAAACGCCGGCGCACATCTTGCGGCTGGCGGCGCGCGAGCATTGTCGGAAGGCCCGCCTTGCGCGACGCAGTTCCAATTGCAGACCGTCCAGCTCGCTTCTGACGATATCCGCGTTCTCGCGCGTCCAGGCCACGGCCTCGGTGGCCGCCCCGGCAAGTTCAGAACAGTATTCGCCCAGTGTCCGCAATGCCATGTGTACTCCCCATCCGCCGATATTACAGCACAATCCCCGTGTCCAGCCACGCGCCTTCGTCAAGCGGCAATGTCTGAAGCCGCATGCGCAGGTCTTTCGTTTTTACTGGCGCGCCGTGCCGGTCGGCTATATCCTCTATGGCGAATTCGCCCTCGTCTCGTTCGTTGTCTTCCGCGGCAAGGCCGGTTTCATCTTCTTCCAATTCCCTGAGCGTCAGGCTGAGCCGCACAGTGTACGGCGTCTTGCCGGAAGATGCTCGTCTTGCGTCTTCATCAGCAAAATCCAGCACATAGAAACGCGATGTCGTCCAGCGATCCGCGTCCAGCAGCCTAAAACCGACGGTAATGGTGTTGGAGAAGGAAATTTCCCTTGTGTAGGTTTTTTCCTCCCTGGCCGTCACATCCACCTCAAACCAGACTTTCTGCTTTTTGATCCGGCCGTTGATGTCCATTTCCCCGATAAAACGCGCCGTGGAGGAGGGCGTGATCCCTGAAGGGTCAAAAGAAAATCCCTCAAGGTGCCCTTCGGCCAGGGAGCACAGGATGCCGCCCACCACAACCGTTGTTTTGGGGTCGCTTATCGTCCCCGTCACATCGGCAAAGGGATACCATGCGCCCACCCTGTAACGGCTCATGGGCAGCACACGATCCGGGGGCAGAGGCAGCTTTGCCAGCACGGCCGCGAGAATTCCCCGCCAGCGGCTGGGTCTGCCTGTCAGCAGGAGCGCATCACAGTCGTAACGCTGTATGACCTCACAGAGGTTGGCCAGTGGAGGGCCGAGAATTTCACTGATGACGGCGTCAAGATTCCGGGGAACAAGACGGATGGGGACGGACATGATGTCGAAGTCCGCCTTCGCGCCCGCCTGGCGGATCGGGCCGGCGAGATAGGCGAGAGCTGCCTCGCCGGGCGCGGGGCAGGAGGGGAAGGGCAATGGCCTTGCCCCCGCGTCCCGCCCGTCCGTGAAAAAGTCTCCCAGAGTGTATGTCGCGCCCGCGCCCCCCCTTGCCTCATCCATTGTCTCGTAGACCCTGAGCAGACTCAACGCCGCAGGCAGGAGCAGTTGCCGGACGCATTGCGCCCTGCGGTTGCGGTTTTCCTGCGAGTTGTCAATAATTTCCCGCCCGAAAAGCGAAGCGAGCAGTTTTTCACCGTGGGCAACGCCGGCCTCTGTCACGGCTGCGCTTATGGCGGGCAGCAGCGTGGAACGGATGACCTCGCGCGCGATATCGTCTCCCGCGATGGTGAATCCGTCGCGCAGTTCCAGGTGCGGCCGCAAACGCGAGGACGAGCCGACCTCATTGGCCACTTCAAAGGTGGTGATGGAGAGGTCCGTGGTTCCGCCGCCGATGTCAATGGTGGCCAGGCGCAGGCAGGGCCTTCCTCCGTACTCTCGACGCGGCGTCCCCGCGTAGCGCGCGAAACTATGCGCGTCCCCCTGATATTTCCCGACAATTTCGTTGTAAACAAAAACCAGTTGCGTGCATGTCGCCTCGTCCCAGTTGCAGCGCACACGCGGACTGAGGCGGTAGTCGCCGCCCAGAGCGCGTTTTTTGTGATCCGGGACATAATAGTCCCGCCAACCCAGCACATCCCACAGAACGCGCACTGCCCAGTTGACCCAGCGGCGGTAAATGCGTTGTTCGGCGATGGGCATGGCCGCCGGCACGGTAAAAATGACCTGACGCAGACGGCGCGGCACATTGGGCAATTCGCGCCGCGCCCGCTGACCGGGTGAATTGATGGTGACAAGCGCCTGCTGGAGCAGTTCCACCAAAAGAAACATCATCAGGGAGGAACGTGTGAATTTGGAGTCAAAGGCGATGTCCGTGTCCTGATTTCTGAGGACAGGGTTGTTTCTGAACAGTTTGTCATCCATGCAGCACAAAGGCGTGCCGCTCTGGTTGAGCAGACGCGGCAGAGGCCCCCGCGTCACGCGAGGTTCCTGCGCGCCGCGCATGTTGTAACGCCAGCCTGTCGCCCAGTCGCGCTCGTCCCAGAGATAGCGCTTGGGGCTGGACATGCCGGTAATGCCCTCGGCGCAAAGGGCCTGCGTGGAAAGACGGGCCGCTTCCGGGCCTATGCGCGCCGGCGAGGGCCAGACAAAAGCCGGCGTTCCGCGCCCCGACTGTCGGCTCAGGTTGTCGTCGCCGAAATTCGCTTCCGCGAATTCCAGACGGGTTTCAAAGGGTTCCATGTAAACATGTTCCGGGCTGTCTATATCGCGCAGTTGCAGCAGGTAACTGTCGTTGAGATCGGTATTGCGCTGGGTCCGGGTTTCCACGAGGATTCCGGTAGTGCGCGAATTGCCTATATCAAGCACAAGGTCAACGTCTATGGGCGTCTGGGCCGGGCGCACCACCTGCACAGCGGTGTCGCGGATCGCTTTGCCGATGACGCCCAGCAAGGTAAGATACCCGGCCAGATATTCCAACCCGCGTTCCTCGTCGCGTGAGCCTTTGCGGCGCGCCTGATATGTTTTCCAGATATTTTTCAGCCAGTCGTCCACCCAGGCCTGATTGAGAAACCAGGCGTTGTCCCGAATTTTTACGGCCAAGGCATAATTGGCGTGCGCGTCAACATCCGACGGCGAGACGGCGAAGTACATGTCCGTATCTGTCGGCGGATCTTCGACGGTCATGTCAAAGGCCAACACAACGCGCAGTTGCTCCTGGTCGCCGGAGTCCCGAACCAGTCGCACGCGGGCCCAGTTCGCCGGACCGCGCTCGAAATGGCAGTTCCCGTCATCCCATTTCTGGTCGCGCACACGCAAAAAAGGCACGGGCAGCCAGTGCTCAAGCCAGGGGTCCAGACAACGTTTGGCGTATATTTCAAAAATGCCCTGGCGTACCTGCTCCCCGGTTATTTCATCCAACATGAGGCCGTCGTCGTTCTCAATCAGGCCGCGCAACACCTGCTTACCGCTCTGCTCGCCGACGCCGGGCATTTCCTGGAAATAACGGACGTCCTTTTCCACATTCCGCAAAGGAAAAACAAAATCCAGAAACTGCGGGGTAGCTTCTGGAATCAGACTGACGATTCGCGGGTATTTGGGTATGGAGTATGGCATGACGTCAATTATACTCCAAAGTCATGACTTCTGGCAAGATGAGGTCGGCGGCTACGCTGTGCGTATCAAAGCTGCGCGGGCAGCAGCCGCTGCGGCTTGACAAACAACACTTTTGTCATACACTGGAGAGGTAAAATTGATGCTTGGACGCCCGTTCGCGCCAAAGCATAACATCAGCAAGCCGTGAGGGCGTATGGAGTACAAAGGCATCGTTCTGGCCGGCGGCACGGGCACGCGGCTGCATCCCATCACCCTGGGAGTGTCCAAGCAGCTTTTGCCCATCTACGACAAACCCATGATCTACTACCCCCTGTCAGTATTGATGCTGGCCGGCATCCGCGATATTGTCGTCATATCCACGCCGCAGGATTTGCCGCAGTACGAGCGCCTGCTCCAGGACGGAAGGCAGTTTGGAATCAGTCTGCGCTATGCCGTGCAACCCAGGCCTGAGGGCATAGCTCAGGCCTTTCTCATTGCGGAAAATTTCCTGGCCGGCTCGCCGTGTTGTCTTGTTCTGGGCGACAACGTCTTCCACGGACAACATTTCACGGAAAAGCTGCAACGGGCCGCGGCCCACGCAACAGGCGCGACCATATTCGGGTATATGGTGCGGGATCCCGAGCGCTTCGGCGTCATCAGCTTTGACGCGAACGGCTCTCCGACAGG
>JAISTW010000043.1 GCA_031272405.1 Desulfovibrio sp.
CGTGGTAGATAAAACTCGTGGACATGGTGATTCCTCCTTTTCGATGATCGTTGGCTTGATCCCGATTGGAAACCATGTCCATATTTTTTGGCAAAAGTACTCTTCTGCCGGATGAACCAAAAGTTTGACGTTGGGATGTATATTATCGGAGCAGATATACCTGTTGGTAATTTCAGGTTGATCCCGGATAGTGATGGGACACAATGTGGGATATACATCGCACAGCGGATTTACTGGAAGACTGTGTAGACTCGCAATCCCTAAGTGGGAAAGGATATTATACGATTCCTCAGAAGTTCAAGGGCATGTTTCTGCAACTTAAATATGGGACTCTTGAGGCTTGTGGCATAGACACAAAGCAGCATATCGCGCCCCCGAAGCGAGTGGGAATCGGAGAAACTGGTAACATTCCGTGTCCAAAATCTCCCGTCGAAACAGTGCGAAGAGACAATCAGAACACTTCAAGCGTAATGGGGCAAAAATAGATGAGATTGCAATGCCCTACCCTGTGGATTTGCCCTGGCACATAGAAAGAGTGTTACTCCCCTCCCACCTCGGAAAAATTCGTCGGACCGACATCAAAGAATGTCTGCTGAAAATCCTCCATCTTGCCGAATCGCAGGGCAGAATGGTTTCAGTATAGGTCGCGCACACGACACTGAGCATCATAGACTCTGAAATCGTCGGAATAATCAAATACGAAACGACTTCTGCCAAACGAAACAGACCATACGCGTTTGATGACAAAGACTACTGGCCGGGAGACCTGATGCGCTGGCTTGAACATCCTGAGGACATTCCGCCGCAGCTCAGATTTATAAAAAAAGGGCTTCCAATGGACTGAAACCACCTTTCGCCTTGACGGAATGGACAAAAAGTGCCATTGAATGAGCGTCGGGAGCAGGCACGCCGCTGCCGACAATGAATCCACCGGGGGTTTCCGTCATGTTCGCCTCTCTCTTGCCGAGGTCGGCGCCTTTTTTTGAGATGCTGCTCGGGCAAAACGATCTGTTGCGCCAAACAGCCGCCCTTTTGCTGACAATGCTGGAAAATCCCGCCGGACAAGAGCAGGCGCACAAAAACATCGCCCTGCTGGAGGAGGAGGCCGACCTGCTGTACGCCCGCATTGTCCGCGCCCTCTCGCAGACCTTCATCACTCCCATTGACAGGGAAGATATTTTGCGCATCAACCAGGCACAGGAGGAAACCATAGACTGCCTGCAATCCCTGAGCACGCGCCTTTCGATTTTTGAATTTCCCGATGTGCGCTTCCCGGCCCTGCAACTGATGCGCACAACCGTGGAGCTGTTTGACTTGACGCAAATCATGCTTCAAGGGCTCGCCGAGCGCAAGGATCGCCACAAAACACGCGCTTTCAAGGCCTTGCGCGGCGAATGCGACATGCTCCTTTCCACCGGCCTGGCGGAACTCATGGATGAGAAACAGGAATTCACGCCGCTTCTGGTCATGCGAATATTCAAATGGAGCCAGATCTACGACCGCCTCGGCGTTCTCATCGAACAAAGCACGGCCCTGGCGGAAACGATTGAGGAAGCGGTGCTGAAGAATGTTTGAACCGGCGCTTCTGCTTGTCATCATAGTAGCGGCGGCCCTTGTTTTTGACTTCACCAACGGGGCGCACGACTGCGCCAACGCCATTGCCACAATAGTTTCCACCAAGGTGGCGACGCCGCGTTTCGCGGTGACGGCCGCCGCTCTGCTCAACCTCTGTGGAGCGCTTGCGGGCACCGAAGTGGCCAAAACGCTGGGCGGAGGCATTGTTATACCCCAGGTGGTCGAAGGATGCCAACTCTTGGTGCTCGCCGCCCTCTGCGGAGCCATTGTCTGGAATCTCGTAACCTGGCATTTCGGCATCCCGTCCTCTTCTTCCCACGCCCTGATCGGCGGGCTTGTCGGCGCGGCCATTGCCCACGCCGGGCTTGACGCCCTCAACGGGCAAGGCATTCTGTACAAGGTGCTGATCCCTTTGGTGGCTTCACCGCTGGCCGGTTTCGCCGCCGGTATGTTTTTCATGTGGAGTATTTACTGGATTTGCGCTCGTACGCATCGCGCCAGGGTCAACGCGACCTTCCGGCGGTTGCAGTTTTTTTCCGCCGGAATGATGGCCACAAGTCATGGCCTCAACGACGCGCAAAAAACCATGGGCATCATCACCCTAGCCTTGCTGATTTTTGGTGAAATTGACTCCGTGGAAGTTCCATTCTGGGTCAAGTTGTCCTGCGCCGGGGCTATGGCCCTCGGCACGGCTTTTGGCGGATGGAAAATCGTCAAAACCATGGGCAGCCGCATTTTCAAACTGGAGCCGGTTCACGGCTTCACGGCCGAAACCTCGGCCACGCTGGTCATTGCCGGCGCATCCTTTTTCGGCGCGCCGGTGAGCACAACACAGACCATTGCCGCCTGCATCTTCGGGGTTGGTTCCACCAGACGTCTTTCCGCCGTGCGTTGGCCCCTTGCCCTGCATCTGGCGACGGCCTGGATTCTGACCCTGCCGGCAGCCGGGATGGTCGGTTTTTTTTCTTTCAAGGCGCTGCGAATATTTTGGCCGTCCTGAAACAGCGACAGGAGCATGACATGCCGACATGTTTACGTATCTTCGCCCTGTTTTGCATTTTTGCGGCCCCTCCGTCCGCTTTCGCCGTGGAAAATATGTTGGATATGAAGGCCAGAGATGCTTTCGGTCTTCTGCCCATCACTATTTTTGAAAACACTGTTGAAGGCCTGGACGAGGGGGAAAAGCAGCAGTTGCTGACCACAGGCCAGACGGAATTCTGGCAACTGGCGGACGAAACAGCGGATTCTCTTCTCTTTTCGGCCTTGCCCTTTCACGACAGCGCCGTGACCCTGCGTCTTTTCCATGAAGAGAACGGGGACTTCTGCCTGGCGGCCGTCGGCGCCGTCGGAGGACCTCTGTGTACGCTGGAGTTCTGGAAAATGGACAGCGCGGGCAGAATTGTGCCTGTCGCCGGCCCGCCGGAGCCAGATATCAAGGATTTTTTGCATGCGGGCCAGATTTTGCCCAAAGGACTGCAACCCGCTACAGTACTCTGTCTGGATTTTGACAGTCTGGCGGCACGGCCGCTTTTCTGGAGCGCAACGGGTCTTGTGGATCTGCCTGTGCCCAATACGGTGCGCTACCTGTGGAACGGCAGAGACTTCGAAAAACAGGTTTCGCCGAAAACAGGCCCCTGATTCCTGCCGGAGGCTTTTCCGGCGCCGCGCGACAATGCCGCATGCCGACGGCGCCGGGAACAAACCAGTCCTTCAGCGGTGAGATCTTCTGCCTTGCTCCTCATGGCCGATTATGCCGCCGGCCAAAGCGCCCATTCCGGCTCCGGCCAAGGCGCCCCAGGCGGCGGAACCGCCCGCTATGGCAGCAATGCCGGCGCCGCCGAGTCCGCCCAGGGCGGCGCCGCTGGCGACGCCCTGCTGGGTACGGCTCATATGGGTGCAGGCCGCTCCGCTCGCGCACAAGGCAACCAGAAGAACAAGAACCATTATATTTTTCATAGCTATCCTCCAGCGCGTTGTCCGGACATTGTCCGCCCATGCTCCCGCGTCAGCCTGGGAGCGATCATCTCATGCCAGATGACGCCCAATACCGGCCTGTCGAGCTTGTCCGGGTTTTCGGCGTACCACTTGTCAACGGATTTGGCGATCTCGGCCCGGCTGACGCCCTTGAAAGCCTCCATCCAGCCGCGCTCGAATCCGGAGAGAACGGATTTCGGCTTTTTCCCCTTTTCAACGGCCATTTTTTCCATCCTGGCATTGATGAAGTACTCCAGCGCAATCGCCGACTCAACGCCGAAAAGAAAGGCCTCCTTGTGCGACTGGTCGCTTTTCTGCCACACTGTTCCCACCAAACGTTCCACAGGATTGGCGGCGGCGGGGCACTCTTTTTCCTCGCCGGCCCGTGCGTCGGCAAACCCGGACATGGTCAGCAACAACGCAAGTCCAAAAGACAACAACGTTTTTTTCATGCAAGCCCTCCTTGACAAACCGGTTTGCGACATTTGTTCAGACTGCGATGAGGATACCACAGGCGGTTCTGCCCGTCCAGAGACAGGGCAAAGCGCATTTTATGTGCGGACGCCGCTGGAGACAATCAGTATCGGCATCAGGACACGGCGACGTTTCCCTCAAGAACCGGCGCCGGATTTGGAGCCGGCATGAGAGCCGCTTCAGCCCGTTCAAAGAGATTGGCAAGAATGGTGTTTGAAACCAGCATGCCGCTGCGCGTCAGACTCAGATAGCCGTTGCGTATGCGTATGAGGCCGTTTTCGTGCATGGCCTGAACAAGTTTTTTGTTGTTGGCAAGCAGGTCATGCCCCGTGATTTTGCGCCAGGCCTTCAGGCGCAGACCTCGCGATGTGCGCAGGCGCAACATGAGCATTTCCAGGGCCCGCGTCGCCGGGTTCAGGATTTCCGCGTTGTCGTCCAGGCGTCCGGCGCGCAACTTGCTCTCCCAGGCCTGCTGGTCGGATGGATTTGTCCAGCGCCTGCCGGATATGGTGGATGTGGCGGAAGGCCCCATGCCAAGATAATTCAACCCTTCCCAGTAACCGAGATTATGGCGGCACTGAAAGCCCATGCGCGCGAAATTGGAAATTTCGTAGTGCAAATACCCTGCGGCTTCCAGAAAAGCGGCCCCTTCCATAAACATAAGGCTTTGGTCGCGCTCCGGCGGCAAAGTCACACGACCTTCCCTGCAGGCCGTCTCCATATCCGTTCCAGGCTCCAAGGTCAGCCCGTATGTGGAAATATGATTCGGCTCCATTCGGACAATGTCCTTGAGCCCCTGCAACCACTGGCGCACCCCCTGCCCCGGCAAACCCCACATCACATCCAGATTGATATTGGAAAAACCGGCCTCACGGGCGGTAAACGCCGCATGCAGGCTGTCGCTGCCCTTGTGCGCGCGTCCGATGACCCGCAGCATGGTTTCGTCCAGCGTCTGAATGCCTATGGACAGACGGTTGACGCCGGCCGCGCGATACTCGACCGCCAGATTTTTGGAACGCAGGGATTCCGGATTGGCTTCCAGCGTAATCTCCGCTTTGGAAGAGAGTTTGAAACAGCGAGCCAAACGCTCCAGCACGACGCCGATAATGCGCGGCGGGAGCAAACTCGGCGTGCCGCCGCCCCAAAAAACCGTCTGGATTTCTTTCCCGCCGAAGCGATCTCCCCAGTAGGCCAGTTCCAGAAGAAGCGTGTCCACATAATCGCGCACCAGCGGTGAAGAAACCGGATTGACCCCACGCCCGAGAGCGGTGGAATGGAAGGCGCAATAGCGGCAACGGGTACGGCAGAAGGGAACGTGGATATAGACGATCATGACCAGCGAACAGCAAAATTTATGCCATAAAGTGCTGCCGATGCTTCCGGCAATCCAAAAGTTCCCGCCACAGGGGCAGGTTTGGGTTCAGTTCCAAGTAGTCCGAGGGCAAATCAAGGGGTTTCACCCCAGCCAAGGCGCGCCGGGTTTCCTCAAGGTTTGTGGTGCGCCACAGGCCCGGCACATCCTGCAGAGGGCAGAGGTCAAAATCACCCGCAGGCGGCATCACCATAAGCGGCAGCCCCATAACCGCCGCGTCCAAAGCCGCTGTAGTTGAATTGGAGGCCCATACCAGCACGCCCGGCCGCAGGTGTTCGATCATGGCACCGCCCACTTCCCGAACGCGCTCCGGGAGGCGGCCCGTCTCATCCCCCAGCATGTCTTGAAGGCAGCGGCTCACGGACAGGCAAGGGTGCGCTTTGACGGCCACCTCATACCCGTCCAGCAAACCGGCTCTGAAGGCCTCGGCCAGCAGGCTGACGTGAGCCAGGGTTTCATCCCTGAAAAAACTTGTGACCACAAGTATCCGGCATGAGCGGAGCGGAGCTCTGAGTTTTGCTCCGGCAAGATAGAGATAGCGAAGCGCCTCCACCCTGCCCAAATGTTTCGGGGGCAGGCCTGCTTCCAGCCACTGGCCATAGGCGCTGTTCCCGTTGCAGCGCACGGCGTCTGGCTGAAACATCACGCAGTCAGGGTCTTCGAAAGTGCGCGGGTCATCAAAATAGCGAAAATCGGCCGGCCGTATCACCGAATGCTGAGCGCCGAAGACCGGCCCTGCCCCAGCCTCGTGAACGGACTGTGTCAGCATGCGCTCCCAGGGGCAGTTTTCCAGGGGAAAAAGCGTCCAGCGCATGGCGCCGGCAAGACGTACCCAGCGTTGGAAAGCCTGTTGTTGTAAACAGCGCTCCAGACAACGCCAGCCCCGAAAGGACTCCGCCCAAGAAGGCGAGAGCCGCTTCCAAAAATTGAAACGGGAAGCCGGGAAACGGAAGGCCGCCCGCGCATACCGCTCCAGCCTTAAGGAAACGAAAGCGAGGCGCACGAATCTCCACAGCGCCGCCGCCATATCCGCGAGAGAAAGAAATTCTTCCAGATAATGAAAGGACGCGCCGTCCCTGCCCTGCTGACGAAATGCGTCCCGCAGGCGGATACATTCGTCCAGGCTGAGACCGGGAGCGGGAAAACGGATGAAAAGCCAGCGCAGGTTCTCGACCTGTCCGTCCTGTTCCAGCAGGTCATGCAGGCTTTCAAAGTAACGGGAACGGAAACGTCCCTTTTCTGCCGCCTGCATATCAATATTGGGGAAATAGGTCGCAATGGAGCGGGGCTCGCCGCGTGTGGGCGGCAACTTTGGCGAGAAAGGCAACTTGCGTTTGACGGCGACAAGCCAGTGGGCCAGTCTGACCATCGCCCGCAGTGGCGCGGGACAGAGCCGGTACAATCGTCTCAGGGGGCCGTCTTCATTCAGGACGGGCTCGTCTTCCCCCTCACGCCGGAAGGCTCGCCCTGTCGCCGCGCACAGCGCGGCGACATCGGCCGCCAGAGCCTTTCCCCCGCCGCGAAGGCAGACCTGACGCACGCCGTGTTCCTCCAGCAGTCGTTCCAGAACGCGCAGCAGATATATTTCATACAGGCCGGGCGTCATCTTGGGGTGACGCTCATAAAGCAGAGAACACCACCACATGGAGAGATTTTTCCCACAACGCAGCCAGTCGCGCACTTCCTGGCCGGCAACGCGCATGAGTCCAAACTCGTATGCCCAGGCGGCGTGTTCTGCGCGTACGACCAGAAGTTCCTCCCGCAGTCGCTCGGGCAGCGATATTTGTCCTTCAGGCACGTCCCAGACGTCAAAATACGCCACCAGCCGCGCGACTTCCCCGCCCGGCGGCGCTTCGGCATGCCCGGCCAGCAACAAAAGTTCCTTCATGCGGCACAATTTGCTGATAATCGAAACACAAGTCAATCTTTAATTTCCGCCATGATGCCGCTGCGTTGCGCGATTGCATATTTGTGAAATGAATTTTTCTCATGGCCAGGGTAAAATTCTGGAGTGGGCCGGGCTGTTGTTTTTTTTTTTTAGACTTGTTATTGATTTGGACGTAGACGGACGGAACGTGGTTTTACGGCATATCTCGGCGTATGCAGGCAGGGGCCAGGTTTGGCCGCATGTAGCCGGGAAAATGGGAACAGGGAGTTTGTTTGCTTTCGTCGGTGTCGTTATCGTGGCGTTTTTGGCGCGTGGAGGAGAAAGCCATGAATGAAGGCGTCTGTTCATGCTGATTTTCGGCAAAAAATTTATCTGTTTTGAACACACTAAAGATTCTCTTCATTCTGGCGTTAAATACTGGTGTGTGAATTTTCCAACTGAATTTTCTTCAGGCGGCGTACTATGTATTTGTTAATAGGCCTTCTCATCGTTGTGGCGTCTGTGGCTGGCGGCTACACCTTGTCGCACGGCGAATGGGCTGTGTTGTTTCAACCTGCGGAATTTCTCATCATTCTTGGCTGCGCCATGGGTGCCTTTTTCGGCTCCCAGACGAAGTACACCTTCGGCTTGATAGTAAAAAGCCTCAAACACCTTTTTTCTGATCCCGGCTCCAGCAAAAGTCATTATTTGGAGACGTTGGCCCTTTTGTACGCCCTGTTTTCAAAAATGCACAGGGAAGGCGTGATCAGCATTGAAAGCGATGTGGAGAAACCGGAGTCCAGCCCCATTTTCAGCAAATACCCCAACGTGGCCAAGGACGTGAGACTCGTCAACTTCATCGGCGACACCCTTCGGGTATACTTGACCACCGGTGATCCGGCCGATATAGACAGTCTTATGGACGTGGACATGAAAACCATGCATGAAGAGGGTTTGTTGCCGGCCGAAGCTGTGAATCATATGGCCGAATCCTTGCCCGGCATGGGCATTGTGGCCTGCGTTTTGGGCGTTGTGTTGACCATGGGCAAAATCAACGAGCCTCCCGAAGTGCTCGGTCATCACATAGGCGCGGCCCTTGTGGGAACTTTTTTCGGCATTTTGACATGCTACGGCTTGTTTGGCCCCATGGGCTCAAAATTGGAAAACTATGTAGCCGAAGAACACTTTTATTTTCACTCTGTCAAAGAAGCCGTGTCCGCCGCGATTCGCGGTTCAACGCCTCTCATCGCCGTGGAGTACGGCCGCAGGGCCATCCCCTATCCGTTCCGCCCGAATTTTCTGGAAATGGAAGAAAAGCTGAAAAACGGCTGATGAAAAAACAAGGAAAACGCCATGAGTAGCGCTTGGAAAGTTGCCTATGCCGACTTTGTGACGGCGATGATGGCCTTTTTTCTTCTGCTCTGGATTTTGAACACGGTTCCGCAGGATACCAAAGCAGGGTTGGCCGCGTATTTCACCGGAGAGCGCAATTTCGATTCCAGCTCCACCTCGCCGGTTTCCAATAACCCTTTTATTCAAAACACAAACAAGATTGATACGCGCGACTTCAAGATTTCCGAAGTGGAAAAATCCCACTATGCCATAGCCCAAAAGCTCAAACAAATGGTCATGGCGGACGCTGTGCCGCAAAATTCCTCCGGTATCAGCGCCGATGACGTGGGCGTGCAATTGCACGTCAACTCGGATGTGATGTTCAAGGCGGGTTCTGTAGATCTTTTGCCTGAAGGAGAAAAAGTGCTGCAGAGCGTGTACGCGATTTTGTCCGAATACAATCTGTATCTAGTTGTTCGGGGACACGCCGACTCACAGGAGGCGCGGCCGCCCTACTCCTCATGCTGGGAATTGTCCGGCGCGCGCGCTGCCGCTATGGTGCATTATCTGGCGGACAAGGGCATCAAGCCTACACGCATGCGCGGTGTCTCCTACGGGGATACGCGTCCGCTTCAGCCCGGCATTGACGAAAAAAGCCGCTCCCGCAACCGGCGGGTGGAATTTTTCTTCCACCGGCCGGAGGTAATGTCTTACAGCGTCGTGTATTGACAAGATCACAAACTGAAACTTTCTCCCACGTTCAGGTCAATACAGCGGCATTGAGGACAAGTTTCAGCGATTTCCTTTTTGAACTCTTCCGTATTTTGAGCGAGGACGGGAAAAGTACCCCAGTGCATCGGAATCACAGACTTGCATTGGAGGAGTCTGCAAGCCAGGGCCGCTTGTCGCGCGTCCATTGTGAAAAGGCCGCCTATGGGCAAAAGGGCCACATCAATGGGATAAAGTTGTCCCCAAAGTTCCATCCCCTTGAAAATACAGGTGTCCCCGGCGTGGTAGACAACAGCTCCGTCGGGCATAGTCACTATGTATCCCGCGGGAGCGCCGGATTCACTGGAGTGAAAAGCTTGGACCATTGTCGCCTTGATCCCTTTGTGCGTTATTGTGCCGCCCATGTTGAAGCCTATGCCGTTCAACACCTGATTTTCCGGCAGCCCGTTCTGCACGAGTTTCGCCGCCGTGCCGACAATGGCCCCAAGCATGGCCCCTGTTCTCTTGCAGAGAGCGACCGCCTCGCCCACATGGTCCGCGTGGTCATGAGTGACCAGCACCATATCCGCTTGCCGGATTTTCTCCGCAGACATGCCGGAGGTAAAAAACGGATCCACCACCACAGTGACGTCGCCGGAAGAACTGATCTTGAAGGCGGAATGTCCATACCAGGTTATTTCAGTCATACCAGAAGCACCTCATTTTTTTACGCCTGCCCAGCGCGGACAGGCGTGTTGCAGGCCAAGTTGATCAAAAATTCTGCCGCAGAAATGACGCAACATGTCTTCAAGAGTTTGCGGCAAGGTATAAAATCCGGGCGAAAAGGGCATAATCACGGCGCCGGCTTCCCGGAGGACGACCATATTGCGCAGATGCACCAGGGAAAGCGGCGTTTCACGCGTTACAAGCACAAGGGGCAGGCCTTCCTTCAAGGCCACATCCCCCGCCCTGTGGATGAGATTCCTTGCGCAACCGCCGGCGAGAGTCCCCAGCGTACTCATAGAGCAGGGAACAACAAGCATCGCCGTGTTCCTGGCTCTCCACCAAGAGCCGCTGGCCGGTCCGGCTGCAAAATCTTCGGGCGCGTATGCGCAATCGGCCAAGTCCGTGAGCGCTTCCGGCCCGGACGAACACTCTGCCTCAAGCACCTTCTTCGCGCCGTCGGAAACAACGCAGTGGCTTTCCACATCCGGCAGGGCCTTAAGCCCGGTCAGTATTTGCCGCGCAAGCGGCATACCGCTCGCTCCGCTGACTCCAACAAGAATCCTGAACATAACGACTCCGGCTTCATAGTCACATGTCCTCACATTGTTGTAAACAAAAAAATGGGTTAACAACCCTTCCACTGGCTTGAAAAATTTTACAAGCGGTTGTACAAAGGAACAATGATGCGCAATGATGTAAACGACAATCAGAGCCTGTGGGTTAACGACAGCCTTCTTCTTTTCAGCGAGGTGCAGCGCAAAAAATTGCCTGTGGGCATAACCTGTTGTATTTCCCTGGACGGCGGCGACTGCGTTGACGTTCTGCTTGAAGGAGTTTTTTCTGAAGTAAAGAATAATACGGTCAGCTATACCATAAACAAGATGACCCCTCTGGAGGGAAAAAGCAGCGGAGACGAAAAAAATTGCACCTTTT
Source organism: Desulfovibrio sp. (assembly GCA_031272405.1). GTDB lineage: Bacteria > Desulfobacterota > Desulfovibrionia > Desulfovibrionales > Desulfovibrionaceae > Desulfovibrio. Next base: position 10,962 of record JAISTW010000043.1, read on the forward strand.
CCTTTATCCACGAAAAAAGCCCAGCCTCGGGCGCCCCTGAAAAACTTACCTATACCGGACACGGCGTCATAGGAGAAGTAAAAAAATCCAAAGACGGCAAGCCGGTTCAGCTCTCTTTGCGTCTGGCCCCTCAATTGACGTCCCAAAAGACCAGGCGTGAACCCAGAATTTCCTGGGAAAAGGAAAACACCAAGGCTTTATGGTATATTGTTGTGCCCGAGCGACCGGTCATGATGGAAGAATTTCGCAAGGTCATTTCCGCTCACTACAAGTCTGTCCAAACCAACACGGACATAGAGATGCAGGACATTTCCCCGGGCGGCACCTGTTTGCGCGTCAAAACAAAAGCTCTGGAAAAAAAACTTTTTGTTGGTGATTTCCATGTGTTGTTTTTTCTGCCCAAAAATCGCAGCGGCAATCCCTACGTCTTTTTGACCAGACCAGTCACCGGCGGGCGGAAAATTGACGACGAACACTCGCTGGTTCATTTACGCTTTTCATATGAACTGGATTGGAGCAAGAGCCGTGAGATGCTGAAATGGGTGGATATCCAGAAAATAGGTTCAGAGCGTGTGCGACGGCTGGTGCAAAGCCTGAAACAGGCTTGACGGACGTTCGAGACGACTGAGACCCTTTGATGAATTCTATTGCCGCATAATACTGTTTTGCGCGCCCGTGGCTCAGTTGGATAGAGCGTTGGCCTCCGGAGCCAAAGGCCGTGGGTTCGAATCCCGCCGGGCGCGCCAAAATAAAATTTAACAGAGTCCGTAGGAATCCAAAGTTCCTACGGACTCAAGCATTTTTAGGGGTTTTTCATCTCACAGGGTCTCAGGAAATCGGTTTACAACCAGCATATTTTCTGAGTAACATCCGAGTAACCCACAAGTTACCACGAAGGAGTTACTCATGCTTACCGACAAGGCAATACTTCAAGCAAAACACAAGGATAAGCTCTACCGCATTTCCGATATGCCCGGCTCCGGCCTGTCGCGCCAGTAAAATCAAGGGCTTGCGGAAAAATAAACCGTAAGCTTTTTCTTTCCCAACACCATTCCCAACACAGAAAACGCGCGGAAACTCCCCAGGGCCAATCAAAAAGCCTTCAGCGTTCCTGCCGCTTTCAGCGGTGTGTAGTGCCCCCACAAAATCAAGCCACCAGTTGAAGTTGTTGCGCCCTGAATTGCGCCGGGCTTGTGCAGCTACACTCGCTCCGCTCCCCACTTCCGCGCCCTCGGCTTCGCGTCCTGGCATCCCAGCACAGCGCATTCTCGCCTTCATCGGTTCGTCACGCTCAATGAGCGGACGGCCTGCGGCCTGACTTCCAAGATTTTCAGAAATACCCCGGCAGGCGGGGGCATCGGTAAAGGCGAATGCCACCCGCCCTGCCGGGGAAATTCTTCCTTAGGACGTGTTAACACTATTTAAGGGCCATCACGATGAGAGCAAAAACGACAAAGCCACGGTATACGGTCGCCAACTTGTCAAATCGCGTGAAGACACGCCGAAATCCCTTGAGTTTGCGGAAAA
>JAISTW010000071.1 GCA_031272405.1 Desulfovibrio sp.
AACTCAAGGGATTTCGGCGTGTCTTCACGCGATTTGACAAGTTGGCGACCGTATACCGTGGCTTTGTCGTTTTTGCTCTCATCGTGATGGCCCTTAAATAGTGTTAACACTCCCTAGTATGACGCCCTGAAAAATTCGGACATGTACATGAAAGGGGATAATACCAATGGCGATTAACGTCGCGTGGCGGGATGTGTTGACGCAAGTTGCCGTTACTGAATCGGAAAAGGTCGGACAGCTCAACTGATCGGACAACTGGCACCACCAAAACGGAGACCACTGTCTGATCAAGTCTAAACTACTACATGTTCGGCGCGGCTAGACTCGAAAAGCGCATTGAAAAGCTGGAACAGGCCACAGCCAAGCCTTTCCGGTATCTCTGGACAGAACCGACGGACGGCGGCTTGCTGCATGACGGCGTTTTCTATTCGGACGAGGTTGCGTTGTGCAACAGCCTTGAGCTTGACCCGGAAGCGGTGACGCTGTTCCGGTGGGCTTGACATCCCCACGGAGAATGGCTAGGCTTATCCCACGAATGGCGGCGTTTTGGGTAGCCGTTGATTCGAGTGCTCCCCCTTCGGTACCCGCCGGAGCCGCCAACGAGTCGGGCCTCGTGGATGGTAGGGGGGCGGAGATAGCCTGTTCCACAACGTCCCGGCCAGTATTCTGGCGAATGGAAGGGGCTATTTCTATTTCTGAAACCTTGTGCCGACGGGGCGGGCTGGTACATGGTAGGATTTTTTTCTGGAAGCTTGACAAGATCGGAATCAGTGTATATAGTATTCCCAGAAGCGTTGGTCAGGGAACCTACGGGGAATTGGACCCCGGTGCGACTCTGCCAACGCTCTGTTTTTTCTCTGTTGACAGCATTCCAGAACTGCGTAAGATTCAAGCCAGTACCGCTTTGGCCCGAGACCGCGCTAGGGGTTCCGGAAACGGAATGATTGGACTGCGCCCTCTCCCAAAGCGGTTCTTTATTGACACCCGTCGTCAGTTCGCGTATGATGTAGCTGTTGGCTCCCGAACGATGTTGACGAGGCTGCCCCCTCTATGGGTCGTCCGTTGAGGAAGGGAGGAGACAACTGCTTTTCGACCCGGTGATGATAGAGGCGCACCGGGTTTTCTTTATCCAGAATATATTGCCCCGTCGCAAATAAAGAGCCTATGCTATACCATCGCGCAGAACCGGCCTTTTTCGGGCCGTTTTTCTGTTTTATGACCCTTGACCCTTACTCGTCCGGGGAATTTCAGGGGCCTTAAATCGCAAATGGCGAGGGGGGATGTGCAATCTCTGGAGGCTGTGACGATGGAACCAGTGCGCCGCATAATTTTTATTGCTCTTTCCTGGCAATTTTTGACGCCCTGAATGCCCCACAGTTGACGACCATTGACGTTTTTTGTAGTCTGAAAACGTCCTGATAAGTCTGTCTGAAGAGCATATTTCATGCCAAGTTTTCAGGAAATTCTCGAAAAACCGAGGTAAAAATTATTTTGACTGTATATTTTGAACATTGAAAATTTTGTTCAGGAATGATACTATGTTACACGCCACTTTTGCGCCCGCTCATCCCACACACAGACAATGCGCCAACGCCATCCGCATTCTCGCCATTGACGCCATTGAAAAAGCCAAATCCGGCCATCCGGGAGCGCCGCTCGGCATGGCCGATATGGCGGAAGCCCTCTGGCGACGCCATTTCAGACACAATCCCGCAAACCCTGCCTGGCCGGACCGTGACCGTTTCGTCCTCTCCAATGGTCATGCGTCCATGTTGCTCTATGCGCTGCTTCACCTTACGGGCTACGATTTACCCATGTCGGAGATTGAAAATTTTCGTCAATGGGGTTCCAAAACCCCGGGGCATCCCGAAACAGGACTGACCCCCGGAGTGAACATGACTACCGGCCCCCTCGGCCAGGGGTTGGCCTCGGCTGTGGGCATGGCCCTTGGCGAGCGTATGCTGGCCGCTCGTTTCAACACCCGCGATTTCAAGCTGGTGGACCATCACACCTGGGTTTTCTGCGGCGATGGCTGCCTGATGGAAGGCGTCTCGCATGAAGCCTGTGCTCTGGCCGGCATTTGGAAGCTCGGCAAGCTCATTGTCCTGTATGACTCCAACGGCATATCCATAGACGGCCCCATTGCGCCGTGGTATAACGAGGATGTGTGTGCGCGTTTCACAGCTTACGGCTGGCAGGTCATCGGTCCTGTTGACGGCCACGACTCCGACGCGCTGGACAGAGCCATCCTTGAGGCCAGGGGTGATGCTGATCGTCCGAGTCTTGTCGTTTGCCGCACCCATATTGGATTTGGAACCTCCAAGGCGGACACGGAAAAATGCCACGGATCTCCCTTGGGAGAGGAGGCGGCGCGCGCTGCGCGCGAGGCGCTGGACTGGCATGAGCCGCCCTTTGTGATTCCCGATGCTCTGTACAAAGCCTGGGATGCCAGAGAAGCCGGCAAGGCGCTTGAAGCGGAATGGAAGACAGCCCTGGCTGCCTGCCGTCAAAGCCGTCCGGAATTGGCGGTCGAGTTTGAACGGCGTATGGCCGGGGATGTGCCGGACGACTGGCATGATATATGGCGGAACATATGCAGCGAGGTCAAGACAAGCGCCCAGGCGGCAGCTACCCGCGCGACATCCCAAAAAGTGCTGGAATATCTCGTGCCGCGTCTGCCGGAACTTGTCGGCGGTTCGGCCGACCTGTCCGGTTCTGTGGGAACGCTCACAGCGGCCTCGACGCGCTTTGATCCCACGTCCGGCCAGGGCAATTATATTTCCTACGGGGTGCGTGAATTCGGCATGGGGGCCATTATGAACGGTCTTGCCCTTCACGGCGGTTTCATCCCCTATGCAGGAACGTTCATGGCCTTTTCAGACCAGGCCAAAAACGCGGTGCGCCTGACGGCGCTCATGGGATTGCGGCTTGTCTGGGTGTTTACGCACGACTCCATAGGCGTGGGAGAGGATGGGCCCACCCATCAGCCTGTGGAGCAACTCGCCGCCTTGCGCGCCACGCCGGATATTCTGTTGTGGCGGCCCTGCGATATGACGGAGACGGCTGTCGCCTGGAAACTCGCTCTGGAAAGCCGTCGCAGACCCGTATGTCTTTCTCTCTCCCGTCAGAATCTGCCTTTCTACACGCGAAACGACGACCAAATCGCGTCTGTCGCCCGGGGGGGATATGTATTGCGCGATTGCGCCGGGGTGCCGCAAATCATTCTCATCGCAACCGGTTCGGAAGTGTCTCTGGCTGTGGATGTTGCCGAACGGCTTGAAGGAATGGGATACCGGGCGCGCGTTGTTTCCATGCCCTGCACGGAACTTTTTGACGAGCAGGATGCTGCCTACAAAAAAAATGTGCTGCCTGACGCCTGTCGGACGCGTCTTGCCGTGGAAGCGGCGGCGCCTGATTTTTGGAGAAAATACGTCGGACTGGACGGAGCCGTGTGTGGGATGAGTTCATTCGGCGCATCGGCGCCGGCCGCGCGTTTGTGGGAACATTTCGGCTTCACGGTTGAGCATTTGCTTGACATGGCCTTGGAACTGTTAAAAAATCGGAAGTAGTCATCCACTGTCGGGCTTTCAGCATTTGGACTGTTCTGGCCCGTTATTCAGACACGCCGCCGAGGAGGCACACATGGCCATTAAAGAATTGAAAGACGTTGATGTCAAAGGCAAAATTCTTGTTGTCCGTCAGGATCTCAATGTGCCCATGAAACAGGGCGTCATTTCCAACGACAAGCGCATACGGGCAGCGCTGCCCACACTCAGGGACGCTCTGGCCCGCGGGGCCGGCGTGATTGTGCTCTCTCACCTCGGCCGTCCCACAGAGGGGCAGTACGCGGAGGAATTCTCGCTCAAGCCCGTTGCCGCCCGCCTTTCGGAGCTGCTCGGCCAAAATGTTCCGCTGGTCAAGGAAATCGAGCAGGTCAAGGTTGCTCCGGGGCAATGCGTTCTGCTGGAGAACGTGCGCTTTCTCAAGGGAGAGAAAAAGAATGATCCGGATTTGGCCAGCGCCTTTGCCGCCATGGGCGATGTTTACGTGATGGATGCCTTTGGGGCGGCCCACAGGGCGCACGCCTCTACTGAAGGGGCCATTCGACGCGCGTCCGTAGCCTGCGCCGGGCCCTTGATGGCGGCCGAACTGGCGGCTTTCGCCAAAGTTCTTGACAAACCCGCCCGCCCGTTGGCCGCCATAATAGGCGGCGCCAAGGTTTCCACCAAGCTGACGCTCCTTGAAAATCTGCTCTCAAAGGTGGATTGTCTGATTGTGGGTGGGGGCATCGCCAACACATTCCTGGCAGCCGCCGGTTTCAACGTGGGAACTTCTCTCTGCGAGCCTGAACTGATTGACGAAGCCAAAAAAATCATGGCCAAGGCGAAATCCCTCGACAAGGAGATGCCCCTGCCGGTTGACGTGACGACGGCGGTGGAGCTTGCTCCCGGTCAAAAGGCCGTGACGCGCGATGTCTCGTCTGTGCCTGCCGATGAAATGATATTGGATATCGGCCCCAAAACCGTCAATCTCTATGAAACGCTGTTGGCCAAGGCGGCAACGGTGGTCTGGAACGGGCCTGTGGGCGCATTTGAAACGGAACCGTTTGGGGCGGGCACCAAGGCATTGGCCCGGACTTTGGCCGACTCTGACGCTTTTGTGGTTGTCGGCGGCGGAGATTCCGTGGCCGCTGTCGAAGGCTATGGGCTTGCCGACAAGATGGGGTATATTTCCACCGGGGGCGGCGCGTCCCTGGAACTTCTGGAAGGCAAGCTGCTGCCTTCTGTTGCGGCCTTGCAGGATCGCGCCTGAGGCAAAGCGGAGGGGGACTGTGCGGCGTTTTTACCAGGAGAGCTGGCAGGGAATACCCTTTACCAGTTTTTCGCATATTTCTTTTTTTCACTTGGCGGAGCCACGCTTTTACGCCGTCTTTTATGAGGAACTCTTTCGTCGCTATAAAGACTGGGACGATCTGCCTCCCGTTTGGCGCGCCAACAAGGCCAAGGACGCGAAATGGCTCGCAGATCGCCTGCGTTCCAGGGGTGAAATGGAAAAACCGTTGCGGGTTCTTTCCATAGGCAGCGGTGTGGGATACATGGAAAAAGTGCTCCTCGACGAAATTCCGCAGTTGGAACTGCACGTCAATGAGCCGAGCACTGTGGGCATGAAGTGGCTGCGCCGCTGCATACCCACCGAGCGGATTTATATAGGACTTCCCCCCGCTTGTTTGCCGCCGGATGTGCATTACGACATGATATACCTTTCCGCCGTTGACTACGGCATCCGCAGCGACGAAATGGCTCTTCTGCTCAATCATCTGCGCGCACAACTCGCGCCGGACGGCGAAATTGTCTGTCTTTCCGCCTCGCTGCTTGATGAGGATTCCTTTATCGGCAGTCTGGTCAACACGCTTAAAATAATAATACGCTGCTTTTTGCATTGTCTCGGCATACGCCGCCAGCAGTTCTGGGGCTGGCGGCGTACGCGGGAGGAATACCATCGCCTTTTTCTGCAGGCCGGTTTTGACAATATTGCTGACGGCCGTCTGGACGACGGTTTCGACACCTACTGGATCTGCGGAAATTAATATCGCCGTGTTCTGCGCTGAAGTGTTTCCGGCGTATGCGTATCTTCTATTATCTGAGCCACTATATAAGCCACCGTCTGGCCGGCGAGGCCTATGTCGGGCTTTTGCGCGAACTCGGCCACACAGTGCATTGCAATCTGGCTGCCGGAAGCGCCTCAAACCTTCCAGACGCACCGGATATTGCGGCGGCTTCCGACCTTACGACAGACCAGCTGGCTTTTCTTGACAAAGCCGATCTCGTCGTCCTGCACCAGGAGCCGGTTTATTATGCAGATATTTTTGAGCGTCTCCCCGTTCTGCGCAAAAAAACAGTCACAGCCTATGCCGTCTGGGAAAATGAGGAGCTTGCGCCGCAATACAGGGCGCCATTGCAAATGGTCGATTCCGTATGGACATGTTCGGAGTTCTGCCGTCGCGCCATAGCCCCGCATGTGCGTGAATGTCTGGTGCTGCCGCATCTGGTCCGCCGGGGGAAGGTCAGCGCGGGCGACCTTGCCTGGGCCCAAGGCGTCCTCTTCAAAAGCCGCGAAGCCGGGGCCTTTGTTTTTTTGTCGGTTGTCGACGCTGTCAATCCCCGAAAAAATCTGCCTGCCCTGCTGGGTGCTTTCAAACTGCTGCGCCGTTCCTGTCGCGCGCCGACACGTCTGTTGCTCAAGCAATACAGGGCGATCGTGCCTCTGGACAATGCGCCGGATGTGCTCAACATCGGCGAAAACGTCAGCTGTGGGCGCATGTCCGCCCTGTACGCCCTGTGCGACGCCTATGTCAGCGCTCACCACGCCGAAGGGTGGGGGCTTGGCATCTCGGAAGCCATGAGTTTCGGCAAGCCCGCCATTGCGACCGGGTATTCGGGAAACATGGAGTATATGAACGAAGAAAACAGCTTTCCCGTTCCCTGCTCCATCGGGCCGGTCTCTGCAGAGCAGTGCGAAAAAATTCCCCTGTTCAGGCCGGGCATGGTTTGGGCTGATGTGGACATGCCCGCGCTTGCCTCGACCATGCGTCGCGTCGCTGAAGGGCGATATGCCCCCGGTCTGTCCGCCCACGCGGCCGCCATAACGGAGAGTTTCGGCCCAACCGCCATAAAGACGAGACTTTCGGAACTGCTTGCTTCTTTGCCGTCCCGCCCTTGACGATTCAGCAGATGTTCTTATCCTAAACAGAAGTTTTTGAAGTTTTAAGGAGGCTTTTTTATGACGCAGTCAGGCAAGCAGACGCAAGAATTTCGTGCGGAAGTGCGCAAGGTGCTGAATATTCTCACGCATTCCCTGTACACCAACAGAGAGATTTTTCTGCGGGAACTAGTTTCCAACGCGTCGGATGCGCTGGACAAATTGCGTTTCCGCATCAACCGAGGAGATAAACCTATCGCTCCCGACCTGCCGCTGGAAATCCGCATTGATATTGACAAGGACAAAAAACTGCTCACTATCGCCGATACGGGCATAGGCATGAGCGCCGAAGAGTTGGCCGAAAATCTCGGCACCATAGCCAAATCCGGTTCAGAGGAGTTTTTGGCCCAACTGGACAGCGCCGCGCCTGCCGACGGCGGCGACGCCGAGGCTGACAAACCCGATGCGGCCAATATCGTGGGCCGCTTTGGCATCGGTTTCTATTCTGTGTTCATGGTCGCCGAAAAGGTTGAAGTCGTGTCCCGTCCGGCATTTGGCGACAACTCCGCCGTTCATGTCTGGACAAGCGACGGTCTCGGCGCCTATTCCATTGAGACGGGCGAAGAGGGCGCGTTGCAACGCGGCACTGTGGTCAGGGCCTGGCTCAGGGACGATGCGGCCGAGTTTCTGGAAAAATTCCGGGTGGAATCGGCCGTCCGCAATCACTCAGCCTTTATGCCCTTTCCCATTCTACTGGACGGCAGCCGTGTGAATTCCGAACCCGCGCTGTGGCTGGAGCCCAAATTTTCCGTCAAAAAAGAACAGTACGCCGCTTTTTACAAAACACTGACCTACGACGCCAAAGAGCCGCTGGATGTGCTGCATCTTTCTGTGGATGCGCCTGTGCAGTTCAACGCGCTCCTGTTCATTCCCGACAGCGCGCAGGATTTCTTCGGCATGGACAGGGATTTTTGGGGCATTGACCTCTACGCCCGTCGTGTGCTCATCCAGCGCCGGAACAAAGATATGATTCCCGAGTATTTGGCTTTTCTCAAAGGAGTGACAGACACCGAAGATCTGCCCCTGAATATTTCCCGCGAGACGCTGCAGGAAAATGTGTTGCTGCGCAAAATCAATCAGGTCATCGTCAAACAGACGTTGAACCATCTGGAAAAGCTGGCCGGGAACGATCAAGAGAAGTATCTGCGTTTCTGGCGTCTGCACGGCAAGATATTCAAACTGGGTTATCACGATTTTCCCAACCGCGAGCGCGTGGCCGCGCTTTTGCGTTTCAACTCCTCTGCCCTGAACGATGGAGATGCGCTTTCCGGCCTTGATGAATATATGGCCCGTGCGCCGGAAGGACAGAAAACGTTTTGGTATGTTTCAGCCCCCAACCGCGAGGCCGCGCGCCTGAATCCGCACACTGAACGTTTCCGCGTCAAGGGGATTGAAGTGCTTTATCTGTACGAGCCTGTGGACGAATTTGTGATGGAAGGTCTGGGCAAATACAAGGAATGGGACTTCAAACCCGTGGAGAACGCTCCGGACGATGCCCTTTCCGCCTTTGGAGACAAGCAGGAGCAGCCGCAAGGCACGCCGCTTTCCGAGGAAGAACGGGAGCAGTTCACGCTGCTGCTGGAGCGGATGAGGGAAATCCTGGGCGACAGAGTCAAGGAGGTACGCATCTCCGGCAGACTGGAAGACAGCCCGTCGGTACTGGTCTCTCCGGACGGGAGCATGACGTCGTCCATGGAAAAACTGCTCAAGGTCATGCATAAAGACGATACCCTGCCCGTCAAGATTTTGGAAGTCAATCAGGCGCATCCGCTGTTGCGGAGCATGCTCAGGATTTTCAGAGCTGACCCGCGGGACGCCATGCTTGAGCTCATGACCCAGGTGCTTTTCGATGCCAGTCTTTTACTCGACGGTTTCATCAAGGAACCGCAGGCTCTGGCCTCTCACGTGAACGACCTGCTTACGGAAACCGCGTCTTTGTATGCCGAGGTCAGGAAAGCGTGATTTCGGGACGGGTCCGGCGCGGAGCGTCGCGCCGGACTGTCATTTGCCGATGGGGTCCGCGGCGCTTTCGCTCTTGTCAAGCGCTTTCAGGATAGCGCCCAAATGCTTCCGTGTGAGTTCAATGTCTTCTTTGGCAACGTCCGGCATGTCGCGCGGGCGCTCGTCCAAGTCGTTGCCTTCCTCAACGATGACAAGGGCTGTTGCCAGACGGCCCATAACGCAGAAAAAGCGGTCAGCCTGCCAGCCTCTGGCGTTCACCCATTCCCCGGCCTGCTTTGAGTAAATAAAGTCCGCTTTGCCGTCGCGCACCGTCGGCTGCGAGATTTCGTTATTCGCCCTGCGCCAGTCGCGGAATTGCGGGTACGCCTCCAAAAAACGCGTCAGCTCGTTTTCTGTAATCGCCGGTTGGTTGTCATAGACGGACTTCTTTCGTTGCGTCCGGCTTTTGTCGGCGGTCTTTTTTTTCTGCGTCTCCCTCTTGTCCTGTTTGATTTTTACGTTTACCGGCGTTTTTGCTTTCTGGGCATCATTTTGTGACGCGGCCCAGAGCGGCGTTGCCAGCAAGAGGGCGCAAAGGGCAAGGAGCGCGTAAAAACGCAACGGGAAACGGCAGGACGCCGGCGCGACGGCGTTCATTCAGTACCGCACCGCGCTGAATTTGGAAAGCCTGTCCATATTATGATACGATTCCACATAGCGAAGAGTTCCTGTTTTCCCGCGCAAAACAAGGGAGTGCGTCACCGCGTGCAGCTTGCTGTAGCGCACGCCGTGCAGGAAATCGCCTCCGGAGATGCCGGTGGCCGCAAAAAAACAGTCTTCACTGCGCACGAGGTCGTTTACGGTAAGCACCTCGCGCAGGTCGATGCCGGCCTCATTAATAGCTTCCTTTTCCACATAGGACTGCGGGTCGAGCCGTGCCAGCATCTGCCCGCCGAGACCTTTGATGGCGCAGGCCGAGAGCACTCCTTCCGGGGTGCCGCCGGTACCCAGCATGACATCCACCTCGGAGTGGGCATCCACAGCCATGAGAGCGCCGATAACATCTCCGTCCGTCTGAAGTTGTATACGCGCCCCCGCCTTGCGGATATCCTCAATCAGAGGCTGATGGCGCGGTTTGTCCAGCACAAAGACGACCAGATCCTGAACGCTTTTGCCGAGAGCTTTGGCGATGTTCTTCAGATTCGCCTCAATGGGCGCGTCAATGTCCACAGCATCGCGCGCTTCCTGACCGACGACAAGTTTTTGCATGTAAAAACTCGGACCTGGATTGAACATGCTTCCCTGGGGTGATACCCCTATGACGGAAATAGCGTTGGGACGTCCGTAGGCCAACAGGCTGGTTCCCTCAACGGGGTCCAGGGCCACGTCCAAGGCCAGTCCACTGCCTGTGCCCACTTTTTCTCCGTTGGCCAACATCGGGGCCTTGTCTTTTTCGCCCTCGCCGATGATGACGGTGCCGTCAATATTCAGCGTGGCAAAACAGATGCGCATGGCCTGAACAGCGGCATTGTCGCCCGCTGCCTTGTCCCCGCGCCCGAGCCAGCGGGCGGAGGCCAAGGCGGCCGCCTCCGTGATGCGGACAATATCCAGAGCCAGATTTCTTTCCGGTGCTTCGGGCATGATCAACTCCATACTGCAGTGATAAAAATGAGCTTACGGGAAAATGCTTGCATCGCCATGTTACCTCACACCGCGACAGGCTTCAAGAAATAAAATATCAGTACAGCCCGTGCAACGGCCCGCCGAGGGCCGCCAGTTTTTCCACGGCGGCAGCGACAGCCGGGTCTTCTTCCAAGGGCGGGGCATGAAAAGGTTTGCGTCGTGCGTCCAGAACAAGAGGAGGCCGGCAGATCCAATGCTTGGCCGAGATTTCCGCCTGAACCCCATAACTGTCCGTAGCCGGGTCCGAGCGGGTAAACGTGACCCACAAAAAGTTGTCGAGCTCCCTGGCGCAGAAGTCCGGCTCGTCCACCACAACCAGCAGGGGAAAATGTTCTCGCCCGCTCCAGCATGCGAGGGCTTCCGTCAACGCTTCCATTCCGGGGTCCTGGACGCCGCGCGGCAGGTTGTGCCGCGGGCCACGCAAAACGGCTATCCCTGGCATTACAGGGAGCATATGCGTGAACCCGGTGGGCAGAAGCGGCGTCTCCCCGATTTCCACGCCGAGTTTGCGGATTTTTTCTCCGGCCGAGGCCCAAATGAGCTTTGAACCCTCGTGGAGGGCGCTGCCGGTGTAATCCAGCGTATCCGCCGTGCCGCGCGTCAAAAAGTGCAGGTCTCGGCTGTAGTCGGCGCGTTCGAGCATGTGGATCAGAAAAGCTCTCACATCACGCGCGCGCAGATCGGGCGCGTCTTCAAAGGCTGCCAGCAACACATATTTGGCCAGGGCCGTCTGGGTGGCACCGAGCAGGCTCAGGGCGGCAGTGAGCAACTCACGGGGGCGACGTCGGGCCTCGTAGGGGGTATAGCGTTCCGAGCCGACGGCGAGCAGCAGGGGATGAACGCCGGCAGCGTCCACGGCGTGGACTTCCCGAATGCCGTGGAAAACCCGCGGCACAAGAGGCGCCGTCAATTCGTGGATAAAATCGCCGAACACCGTGTCTTCCTGGGGAGGCCGTCCCACAACGGTGAAGGGCCAAATGGCCCCGACGCGATGGCGCACTTCCGTTATCCTGACAACGGGGAACTCATGTTGCAGGCTGTAATATCCCATATGGTCGCCGAAGGGGCCTTCCGGTTTGAGGTCGGGCAGGATATGCCCACTCAGGCAAAAGTCGGCTTCGGCCAGCACGGGGAGCTGCGAGGACGTTTTTGCCAGGCGTGTGCGCCCGCCGCCCAGCAAACCGGCGAAACACAGCTCCGGAATGCCTTCGGGCAAGGGCATCACGGCGGCTACGCACAGCGCCGGCGGTCCGCCCACATAAATGCGCACCGGCAGCGCGAGGCCAAGCTTCAGCGCGGCGGCGTGATGAGGGCCAATGCCGCGGTGTATCTGGTAGTGCAGCCCTACTTCGTCCGAGTTGTAACTGTTGCCGGTGAGCTGTACTCTGTACATGCCCAGATTGGCTTTGAACGGTCCCGGATTTTCCGGATTTTCCGTGTACACCAGAGGCAGGGTGACAAATGCCCCGCCGTCGCCGGGCCAACAGGTCAGGCGCGGCAGATCGGCGAGGGAACAGACGCATTCGAGCACCGGTGCGCGTTCGACGCGGCGCGGCAACAGATGAGTCAGACTGGGCAAAAGCCTTGCCGCACGCAAGGGATGCCTGAGCGCCGCCCCAGGACAGGCGGCTGTTTTGAGCAACTGTTCCACCGCGTCGAGGGAGTCGCGGAAAAGGAAACACATCCTCTCCTGCGTGCCGAACAGGTTGGCCAGCATTGGGAAACGGCAGCCGGCGACATTGGTGAACAGCACGGCAGGGGCCCTGGCCCGGAACAGACGCCTCTGCACGGCCGCCAGTTCCATGTGCGGATCAACGGCGGCGTCTACTCGCCTGAGATGCCCGTGAGCGGCCAGATCGTCCAGGCATTCAGCAAGACAAACATAGCCCATCAGCGGTGCTCCACCGGATTGTGGGGCCTCCTGGAAGCGTGTGGGGCAAGGGGAACTGTGCTTCGTTTGCCGGTCAGCACGTCGCAAAAATCGCGCAGGATATCCTCGTGGTCAAAGGCCAGAGGGCGGGGCAGGGCGTCCAAGGGATAAAAGGCCGCCGATTTGGCGTCGTCTCCAGCGCGCAGTTGTTCCGGGTTATGGGGACGGCCTGTGAAAACCACGCTCAAGGTGTGCTGCCTGGGGTCGCGGCCGGGTCTGGAATACACCCCCAACAGCCCCGTCAATTCCACATCAAGGCCGGTTTCCTCCCACATTTCCCGTATGGCGGCATTTTCCGCCTGTTCGCCTTCGTCAATGAAGCCGCCGGGCAAAGCAAAGCCGTGTGGGATATTGCGTCGTTCTATAATGACGACGCCGAGTTTCGGCGTGTAGATCACCACATCCGCCGTCGGGACAGGATTGGCGTATTGCGTGAATCCCCATCCGCAATGGGGACAGGTTGTTGTTTTTTCCATTCGGGGAATGATATCCGTTTTCGATGACCTGTTTCATTATGGCGTCGCTGCACAGTGCGACCAAACGAGAGAGCGACAATAGCAAAAACCGGCTCAAAACGCAAGGCTCTAGTTGCATTGAGAGTTTTACGTTAGCAATGATAAAAGTTCGTTGATGCTCCCGTTGACCCGAAATCTGACAAACAAGCCCAAGGTCATATGAACCATCTCGAAGTCATTTCATAAATCCCTAGAAGTCATTTCATAAATCTAGAAAAAGTCATGAAAATCGAGTAATGAACTTTCATGAGTAAATACCAAAGATTAACAGATGAACAGTGGGCAATTTTGGAAGCTCTTCTTTCGAGC
>JAISTW010000020.1 GCA_031272405.1 Desulfovibrio sp.
TGAACATGATAGCCAAATATTTCGGCAAGTTGTTTCCTCGTGGCAGTTCCCGATGCATATGCCTTTACAACAAGAGTCCGTATTTCAGGAGATGCGGTTTTCATGCGCCTGAGTATAGACTTTTTCTATATAAAATGAAAGTTAAATTGCTCTAAATCAGCAAGGAACTATCATGGTTCAACTGAGTCTGTTCACCAACGCTTACGAGCAAGCCGATTATCTTCTGGAATGCGACGACACGCTGCATTTCCTGAAGACCGTCGCTGATTGTTCCATCCAGCTTGTCGTCACTTCGCCGCCGTACAATATTGGGAAGTCATACGAAAGCAGAGTATCCATACAGGATTATCTGGAAACGCAAAAAACCGTCATTGCGGAACTTGTTCGAGTGCTTGATCCGCGCGGCAGCATTTGTTGGCAGGTGGGGAACTATGTGAACGACGGCGAAGTATATCCCCTGGATATCTATTATTATAACATTTTCAAAGAGTTTGAGCTGCAGTTGAGAAACCGCATTATTTGGCATTTCGGTCACGGACTTCACGCAACCAGACGTTTTTCAGGAAGATATGAAACAATACTCTGGCTTACAAAAACAGATGACTATGTTTTCAACCTGGACAACGTCAGAATACCTTCCAAGTATCCGAACAAAAGACACTTTAAAGGCGATAAAAAAGGCAGGCTGTCGGGCAATCCCCTCGGAAAGAACCCCTCCGATTTCTGGGAATTTCTGCAACAGGAATGGGAAGCGGGCATCTGGGACATCCCCAACGTAAAATCAAATCATCCTGAAAAAACAATCCACCCGTGTCAGTTTCCGGTTGAATTGGCTGAACGTTGCGTTTTGGCGTTTACCAACGAAGGCGACACGGTGCTGGACCCCTATGCGGGCGTGGCGTCAACCGTGGTCGCCGCTGTCAAACATGGTCGAAAGGCCGTCGGGGTCGAGCGGCGTCAGGAATATGTTGATATCGCCAAGCAGAGAATGAAAGCGTTTATTGACGGTTCGCTCAGAACCCGCCCCTTGGGCAAACCTGTGTATGAACCGACAGGTAGAGAAAAAATTTCGCAAATTCCGTTGGAATGGTTGACTGAAAACAGCATATATTGCAGCCAATAGGCATTGGCCCGCATTGATGGTCATCCTTTCGAGCCGGTGACGGAGATCGCACCGGCAGCTTTTGCCGCCGGAGCCTGCCGGGGCTTTCCGCATCTTCCCGGGATCGCTCGTTTTCCATTTTGGAACAATCTTTGAATATATTCGGGGCGAGGATCGCACAATGCAATTTCTGCCTACCGATATATCTTCCTTTTTCAGCCTGGCCGACAAGGCGTCCGCCAAAGTTTCCGGCAATGTGTCCGCCGGACGCGACGCCCTGTCGAAGACGGCGAAAACCGCCGGGGCCGACGCGCGGCAGGTTTTGGGGGCCGCGGGCGACGGGCAGGAAAGCATATCCGACGAATTTCTCCGCCTTGTCCATGAAGCCATTGACGCGGTGGACGGCGGGGAGGAAATTTCCGTCACCGCGGCCCTGAAGGACAGCGCCCCTCTGGTGCAGGGCCCCTACAGCCGGCACACCACAGACGGCGTCACCTATTCTCTGGACGAAGTCTGCTTCACCAAGAAAGAATTGCAGGAATTGCGCCGGGAACTGATCAAGGCGGGCGCTCCGCAGGAAGCGCTCACGCGCTTTGACGACCTGGCCGGACAGCCCGACGGCGCCGTGCTGGCCCAGGTTATGGCCAGCCTGCAGCAGGTGGGCATTCCACGGCAATTGAGCGCGGAAGACAAGCAAAACATCACCGCCCTGCTCGGCAAGATCGACCCCACAGGCGATCTGTCCCAGGAAGCCCTCAGCCTGATGGAAGAAGGGCATGGGCAGGAGGCGCTGACCCTCATTTCCCAAACCCTGTCGGCTCTGGAGACAAGCGGCGGCCTGGAAGTGCGCAAGGAGCAGTTGCTTTCCCTGTGCAAGGGCCTCGGTCTGGACAAGAATGTTCAGCAGGAGATTGTCGGCGTCATGGGCGATTACGACGCCGGCCTGTTCAGCTCCGCCCAATTCCACAATCTCATGGCCCCGGCCAGGACGCAGTTTGCTGAAGAAGACGCGCGTCAGGGCAAGGTGAACGCCGCCCTGGAAAGCGCCCTGAAGCCTATCGTCGCCAAGGCCCGCGCCCGCATGGAGAAAGAAAAGGCCGCCACGGCGCTCCAGCTGCGCACAGTGGAACAGTCCAAAACGCATATCAAAAAGACCGTGCTGCAAAAAAGCCGCAATACCCTGGAAAGAACCCTTCAGGAAGGTCAAAGCGGCCTTGAGGCGCAGGCGCAAAGCACGACCGCCGTCCACAGCGACGCCGCCGTTCACGGCAAAGCCGCCGCCTCGCGCGGAAATTCGCCTGAAGCCGTCAACAAGAGCGACGCGATAAGCGGAAATACCGAAGGGCCTTCGAGCAACCGCAACAAGTCGGCCGCCGCCGCCCCCGCTCCGGAACGCGTGGGCTTGCCGCTCAAAGCGGCGCGGAACGACGCGGCCCCGACCACAAATCCGGCTGAAACGGAGTTTGTCGGCCTTGAAAAAACGGCCCCGAACCAGCTTTCCGCTCTGGCCAACGCGGGCGTCGCCTCCGCGCGTCTGAGCCGTGAAAGCCGGCCGACCCCACGGACGGCCGAACAGACCAGGTCCACACAGGTTTGGCTGGCTGAACGCATCTCGACCCAGAGTCTGCGGCCCGCCGTGAGCGACGCCACGCCGCCGGAATTGACCATCGCCCGCCCGGCCGGCGGCACGCCGCAACGCGCGGAACGCAACGTCCTCAGGGCGCAAGCCGCCGCTTCCCGGCAGGGCCGGATTGTCCGCGACGCCATCCGTGTGGACAAGACGGCCCCCGCGAGCACGGCAGATGCTGCCGCGACGGCAGCCGCGCCGGCGGCGAGAGCGGCCCGGTTCGCAAGCGCAAGCACGGCAGATACTGCCGCGACGGCAAGCGCGCCGACGTCGAGAGCGGCCCAGTTCGCAAGCGCGAGCACGGCAGATACTGCCGCGGCCGCGACAGTCGCCGCAACGCCCCCGAATACGCACCTGAACACGCCCTTCGCGGCCCGCGCCGCGGCGGAGCTTCAGGCGCCCGTCGTGGAAGCCCCTGTTTCGAAAACGCCCGTTCCGGAAACTCCCGCGGCCGAAGTTTCTGTGACGGAAATTCCCGTTGACGACAGCCTGGCCGGAGCGCGGCCAATGGTCGCGGCCGACCTCAGGGCGGACGCCGCCTCGAGCGAAGCGGCTGCCCGGCAGCCCGGCGCGGCCCGCGCCGCCGCCCCCCAGCCCGCGGCGGGAGAAAAAGAACCCTCGGCGCGGGAATCCAACGCAATGCCGGACAAGACCGCAAGCTCGACAATTTTTGTGGAAGGCGGCGACAACACGGCCAACAGCGACATTTCCGGCGAGTCCCAGGACAGCCCGGCGGACGCGCGGCAACAGATGGGGACGCGGACGGCTTCCTCCGACAAAAAAACGGCCTTCACCCGATCCGCTGCGTCTGATGCGCCTGCCGCGCCTGTCGCCCCTGTGGAAAACGGACGCCAGGCGCCCGCCGCGGCGCGCGAAATGACCCCGGAAAGTCCGGCGGAAAGCCCGCGCCTCGCCAAAACTCCGCAATCCGGAGAGAAGCCCGCCCCGGAGAGCGACGTGAAACGCGGGAACACGATCCCCGCCCAGCCCCCCGCCGCGTCCGCCCCGCACGATCAAACGTGGGCCGCGCGGACGGCGCAGCCGGAAAGCGGCGAAACATCCCTCCCCGGACAGGCGGCGCGCCAGGTGCAGGAGAACATTCGCGCGGCCCTGCGCGAGGTCCGCGACGGGCATGAAACAACCCGTCTGGACGTGCAGCTCCACCCGCAGGAGCTGGGGGCCATTTCCATCGCCCTGATTTCCCGCAACGGCGAAGTGACGGCCCGCATCCGCGCCGACAGGGATGAAACGGCCGAAATGCTGGCCCGGCAGACCGAACAGGTGCGCGCCGGACTGGAAGCCCAGGGCGTGAGGGTGGAGAAGATAGAAGTTCAGCTCCACAACCGTTCCGAGGAGCAGGCGCGGGACGACATCGGGCGGCAAAATCCGGATCAGAACAGCGCCTGGCAGGAAAAAGATTCCCGCCGGGAAACCCTGTTCCGCCAACGTACTCTGGCAACAATACGAAATTCCTTCACAAATTCAGAGCCTGAAATTTTGGAACAGCCTGTGCATTACAGTGGACTGACGGCAAGATATGCCGACCAGGCCCTTCACCTGGTGGCATAAAAACGCCGCAAGGAGCACATGATGTCAAGCGCGAGCGCGGCTGTTCTGCAAGCCAACAATGAATTCAACGCGGCCATTGCCCAGCAGAAGGGCAGCGTGCTGGACAAGGATTCTTTCCTGTTGCTGCTGGTCACCCAGTTCAAATACCAGGACCCGCTGAATCCCATGGACGACACGGAGTTTGTAGCCCAGATGTCGCAGTTCTCCAGCCTTGAGCAGCTCATGAACCTGAACACCAGCATGGAAAGTCTGACGGCGGCCTCCAACAACCAGCAGATGATCAACGCCACATCCTATATAGGCAAGCAGGTCACCGTGTCCGGCAGTTCCATAGGCAAGGTGACGGACGCGACCACCGGCACGGCCACGATCACCCGCTTCCGCTACGCGCCGCAGGACAACGTGGTCAGCGGCATGATCCGGGTGCTGGATCCGTCCACCAACGCCGTTGTCTACGAGGAGGCCGTGACCTCCAAAAGCGCGGGCACCACCTACGAATTCAAGTGGGACGGCAAGAATCTCAACGGCGCCGTCGCCGCCGACGGGGTCTACACGGTCACCCTTGCCCTGTACAACGCCAACGGCGAGGCCGTGCTCTCCGACCAGGTGGTGGACGCGAACGTGACCGGCGTGGTGACCAGCAACGGCGTCGTGTACCTGGGCCTGGAAGGCGGACAGTTGATGCCGCTCTCCGACGTGCGTCAGGTGATGCTGCCCAACACGGTGGCCTCCAGCGGCGACTCCAGCGGCGACTCCACCGACAGCTCGACCACAGACCCTCTTCAGGCCATCACGGACGCCCTCAACGGCATCACCGAGCAGGCGCAGGACAGCGCGGACGCCGCCGCCTGACCCGCGCCCGAACACGCAAAACCGAAGGCCCGCCGGAACACGGCGGGCTTTGTTTTGGTTATGGAGCAAGTTGGCAAAACGCTCCCGCATTCACCCCGGCGCATTGCAACGCCCTTGACGGCGCAAGCCCCCCGTTTTCCCCGGCAAAAAACGGTCGCCCGCGCGGCGCAAGGGGAAAAAGCTGCCCGCCTTCCGGCCCCCCGGAATGACTCCGCTTTTTTTAACATGGCGGATTTGTTTGCTTATTTATTTCGCCTCCGTCCTGGCACAGCCTGTGCTTTATACAGAACGCATGCATCGGCATGCGGCAAGAACTGCCGCCCGATTGTGAATGCAAGGCGAAGCAGGCGATATATGTCTTCAAGACAATAAACGGAATAATGGAGGGAATCAAAATGACTCTTTCAGCTAGTATGTGGACAAGCGTTTCCGGTTTGCTGGCTCATGGGGACAAGATGAATGTGGTCGGCAACAACATTGCCAACGTGAGCACAATAGGGTTCAAAAGCCAGCGGATGGACTTCAACGACTATCTGTACATTGACCGGGGCTCCACCTCGGGCCCGACGCAAATAGGCGAGGGCGTGAGCATTTACGCCGTGCTGGGCGACTTCTCCCAGGGGGCCTTCGAGTCCACCAACTCGGGAACGGACGTGGCCATTGACGGCAACGGCTTTTTCGGCGTCCGCGCGACCAATTCCAATACAATCTACTACACCAGAGCCGGCGATTTCTATTTCAACCAAGACCGCGTGCTGGTCAACCCCGAAGACATGAAGGTGCAGGGCCTGCGCGTGGACAACACCAAGGAGATCGCCTTCCACTCCGGCTCCGGCGGCATACACAACAGCAAGATAGAAGGGGCCTATGTGGGCTCCGGTTCGCCCACGGACATCGTGCTGGATTCCTGGAACTGTATCCCCCAGCGCACCACCAACGTGACCGTGAACAACCTGCTCATCAACGACACCGAATACGACAAGGTCGTTGACTACGACTATCCCATGAGCGCCCTTTTCAGAACATGGGACGCCAGAAAAACGCAGGAGGTTCCGCCGCAGTCCGCCCTGTCGGAAAACGCCTACGCCACCCAGTCCACCCTCAAGGTCTACGACGAAGGCGGCTCGGAACACGACCTCACCATCTATTTCGACAAGGTCAACACGCCGGTGTACGACAACGCCAATCCGCCGAACCAGGTCTACAAACTTGAGGGCTTGCCGGCAGGTTACCAGGTATATGAATATCTGGTTACCATTCCCCCGTCCGAGGATTTGCGCAGCTACGGCGGCACGTACAATCCGGTCACCAATATTTTAAGCGGCGAAACCAACTTTTATGACCCGTCGGGTACCGGCACCAAAAAAGAAGCCGGGGTGCTCATGTCCGGCGTGCTGGTCTTCAACGGTTCCGGACAGCTTGTGGACATGACGGCCTATACCTACGGCGCGAGCTATGATGGAAGCGCCAATGTAAACAAACAATGCGACCTTGATCCGGATGCTCTGACCTCTTGGCAGCCGACCAAGTTCTCCAACAACGGCCTGCCCGTGGTGGCGGCCAACTTCACCGGTCTGCCCCTGGCCAACAGCGTGGGCGAAATGGCCCAGAACGCCGGCGGCCCCCCGCCCTATTACCAGTCCACACAGAATATCATCGAGATAGATTTCGGTCTGGTGGACGCCAGCGGCAAGTGGGTCAATCCCGCGACCGGCACGAGTCTGGCGGACCTTGTCAATGTGCGCACATTGACTGTTGCTGACGGCACAAACACTACCACCATAACCAACGCCGGGGCTTCCACCACCAAAAGCCCTGATCCGAATGAATCAAGCCTTACAGCCACTGCGGCCGGCAATTGGTATTCAATAACGCAGAATGGATCAGATGTTGAAGTCAGAACTTGGCTGGCTGCATACACGTCAACAATTGCGGGCGCCACAACTGGTTATACTATTACCGGCCCCAATCCATCCAATACCCCTATTATTCCTGATCCAAATGAATCTACGCTTGATTCCTCGGCGACTGGCAATTGGTATTCTGTCACACAGAATGGCTCCGACGTCGAAATAAGAGCATGGACAGTTACTACGGCAGGCGCTGTGGATGCCGGCTCTTCCACATTAATAATCATCCCCGGCGGTACCGCCACTGCCGCAGCAGGCTCACCGGCGCTTGGCACCGCAATAAATGAACTTGGTTCGAAGACTCCGGATACTCTCGGTGTTGTCCCCGGTTCTTCCAAGCTGGTCACCTACACAGGCGCTACAGCTACAGCTACACCTCCAGGCACAATTAATACAGATATCAATGCGACTCCAACAACAACTACCTCAAATGGAGCGGTCGCCTATTCCACCAATGCCGCGACCATGGCGGACAAGGAGCGGCAGGAATACGCCACGGCCAACAACGGCTCGCAGTTCATCTCGGACGTGCAGCAGGACGGCTACGGCTCCGGCGTGCTCAGCGGCTACAACATAGACACCAACGGCGTGATCTACGGCCGCTATTCCAACAACGTCACCATCCCGCTCTGGCAGATGAGCCTGTACGACTTCCGCAACCTGCAGGGCCTGCGGCGCGAAGGCGGCAATCTGTACTCCCAGACCATGGACTCGGGCAACCCCCTGGTGGGCGTTCCCGGCAGCGCCAACTTCGGCGCGACCCAGGCCTACAACATAGAGCAGTCCAACGTGGACCTGTCCCGTGAATTCGTGCAGATGATCACCACCCAGCGCGGCTTCCAGGCCAACTCCAAAGCCGTGACCACGGTGGACACCATGCTGGAGACGGTCATCGGCATGAAGCGCTAGGCATAGCAGGATATTCCCTCCCCAAAACCAGGCCCGTCGGGTTGTTCCGGCGGGCCTGGTCGTTTGCGGGATCCGGTTGCGGGCAAAATTCCAGAAAATCGTGCTTCAGCGCCCACAGCAGGACAAAGTCCTCGTCCCCGGGAACGCCGTCCGGCAAAAATTCGCGGCACAGCGAACGCAAGGAGGCCACGGAAATCGGCCGTCTGGCCCGGAAGAGCAGCTTTTTCAGATTGTCCGGAGTGATATACCGTTCCACAAGGCGGTAGATGACGGGAAAATCCTGACCGTGATACACGGCCCTGCCCGCCTTGCTCCAGACAAGCATTTTGTCCCGGACGGCGGGGGCGTCCACGCGCGAAGCGAAATAGTGGCCGAACAATTCCCGGCTGGGCGGACAGGCCGGATGAAAGACGGCCTTCGGGGGACGCGCGGCGGCATTGTCCGGCAATTCGCAGGGGCCGTCGTTCAGCTCGGCCCACAATGCCGTGTAGCGTTTGATGATATGCCGCCAGGTATAGGCCGCCAGAACGCGCCGCCTGCCCGCCCGCCCCATGCGCAGACGCAGCGTTTTGTCCGCGGCCAGACGGCGCATGGCCTGCCCCAAAGCCCGCGTGTCCACCGCCGTCTGCTGGGCCAGCAAAAGATGATGCTCGGCCGCGGGAACAATCCGGGCCAGACAATCCGTGCCCGGCGTCGCGGCCGGGCCGAGGCTGGGAATCAAAAACCCGCTTTCGCCGTCGTCCACCAGGTCCCTGTAGCCGTCAAAATCCGAGGCGACGACCGGCAGGCCGGAAAGAGCGGCCTCCAGAACGGTCAGCCCAAAGGTTTCCTGCACGTTGTCCGAAGGGGAGAGAAAAACGTCCGCCGCCGCGTACAGGCCCTTGCGGGCGGCGTCATCGGGCCGGGGGACCACGCGGAGGCATATTCCCAGATTGGCGGCCAAACGCTGTATATCCTTGTCAAAGGCGTCGTCCTTGTCCAGCCAGCCGGCCAGGGTCAGGCAGTAGTCCTCCGGGCGCAAACCGTTTTCTTCCGCGCGCTTGCAGGCGCGCAAAAGGGGCAGCAGATCCATCTTGGACTGGTAGGAAAGCCGGGCGAACACCAGAAACACCACCCTGTCGCCCAGGCCGTATTGCTGACGGCATTGACGGCCGAGGGCGTCCTTTTCTTCCGGGGAGGGCATCAGGGCGGGTTCCACCCCCAGGGGAACGATCCTCACGGCGGGGGATGGGAACTCCTCGGCGGACAAACGGTAGGCCCCGCGCAGGGAGCTGTAGTACGCGGCCACAGCGCGCGCCCCGCAGGTGGAGGTCGCCGCGAGAACATCCCTGCTCGTCACGCCGGGCCACATGTGGTGGAGAAACAGCGGGCCGTATTCGGCGTAGCTGAGGGAATGCGTGGGCGCGGTAACGGGGAATATCCGGCGGCTGAAGGCGTTGCGCAGGCAAATGCCGTCCGTGTAGCGCACAAAGGGATCGGAGAGATGCAGGCAGTAGTAGTCGCACTCCCGCAGGGCAACGGGAAATTCCCTGTGCAGCCGCACGGCGAAGCGCCCGTCTTTGACCATGTCCGGCCAACGGGCGGCGAGTTCCCCCTTCAGCCGTTCGCAATCGTCGGGGTGCGGCAAAAAAAAGCTGTAGGCGTCAAAGGGATCGGCTTCGACAAGGGCATGCAGAAAACGCCTGTTGGCCTCCGTGCGCCCCAGGGCGGGGCCCTGCTCAAAAAACGGGTGCAAACTGGCCCAGATTTTCGTGTTGTTCATCCTGCCCGCTTATACTTCGAAATCGCCCCGCCTGACAAGAAGCGCCGGCGCGCGTCAACAGCGGATGACCTCAACGCCGGATGACCTCACCATACTTCGCGGCCAGATGCAGGTAAAAGGCCCGGTGCTGTTCGCATTCCGGGGGCAGTTCGGCGACAATGGCCCCGTAGGCGGCCCTGATGTGCTTCCGGCGAACGGGCAGCGTTTCCCTGCGCCGCTCCAGGGCGTCAGGCCGTATTCCCCGGCACAGGGCGACAATTTCCCGCGCCCTGGCCACATCCGTGTGCGCCGCCGTCACTTTCCCCAACCCGGCCAGGGCGATTTCAGCCAGTTCACGCGGCCTGGAAAGCCAGCGTTCGGCCCCGGCCACCGCCGAGGCGACATCGCCGCGTCTGTACGGAGGCAGGATATCCCGCCCCGGCGTGAACAATTCCCGCAGACCGTGTCCCGCGCCGTCGGTCAAAAGAGCGGCCCCGCAGCCCATGGATTCAAAACAGCGAAAATTTATTTCCAGAGCCGCCGTCTGGTTGAGCACTATGCGGGAGCGGCGGAACACCGGCACAAAGTCCCCCTGACGGCAGAACAGCGGGCATTGCCTGGCGAAGGCCTTCAAAAACGGGAGCCGGTCGGGAATATTCCTCGGTTTGAGCGTTCCGACAAAGGAAACGGGAATATCCCGGGCTTCAAGCCATTCGTCAACCGTCACGGGCTCTGTCGCCACCCGGCAAAAAAGCGGCAGCCACAACGGGGCATGGCCCGAATCCGCAAAAATCGGAATGTAATCCTTCTGGGCGACGCAAACGACGTCAAAGGCATGGGCGAAAGAGACATGCCAGGGGTTGCAGAAGGTGTCGACGCTGTAAAAAAGCAGGGGGACGCCCGCTTCCTCGATGCCGTCCACAAAGGGCAGGTTGCCGTCATCCATGTAAACCACGATATCGGGCGCAAAACCGCGGGAGGCCAGACGCTCATGGAGCCCGCGGCCGTTGACGGGACTCCGCAAAAGGATGTCATGCGCCCCCATGGTTCCGACCGTGAACACATCGTGTCCCAAACCGCGGAGGGCGGGGGCAAGGACAGGGTGGCCGAGAAGAAGGATTCTCAAAAACCGGCTCCGGCCTCCTGTTTTTGCAGCGTCTGTTCGGCGACGCGCACGGCTTTTTCGTCAAAGACCAGCACAATGATGTCGTCCACAATGCCCACGGAGCCTGGCGCCGGAAAAGCCTGTTTGCCCTGGGCGAAGGCGACGGCCTTGCGCAGGATTTCCGGCGCGTGGATGCCCATCTCGTTCATGCGCGCGCCCAGTTTCAAATCCGCCTCGACGAGCAGGAGCGCGAAGCCGGGTCGCCATACCTGTGAAATGGTCCCCTTGAAGCCGGAGAGGCTCGCGTCATTGTACCAGGAGGAATATGTTCTGTCCATGTAGGATGTGGTGCGTCCGAACTGGACAAGATTCCAGGTTTTTTGCAGGGAAAAGCCCGGCAGTTCCTCAATTTTCATGACTACGCGGTTGAGGGTGGCTATGTCGTGGGTATTGGAGCGCACATGCAGTATCTGCTGGTGCAGGCAGTTGACGATCATGGCCGACAGCAGCAAAACCCCCAGGGCAAGCCCCGCGTTTCTGGCCTTCACTGAGGAGGATGTCAGCAGGGCGAGCAGAAAAAACAGGTAGACGTAGTTCAGGCCCAGGGATGTGAAACGGAAAAGGTAGTATCCTTCTCCGGCGCTGACGAAAAATTGCGCCTTGGCGGCCACCGGCAGAAACGCCACCCCGAGGAGCAGCAGTGCGCGCCGCGGGGGGGGCAGGCCGCGGGACGCATACAACAGGGCCGCGAATCCGGCCCCGACGGTCAGCAGCAACAGACCTTTCAGCCATATCCCCATAAAGGGCTGGATGACGAAAAAATGCGCGTAGGCCGCCCTGACGACAGCGGGGACGCGTTGCAGCATCTCGACAAGTGTGAGCGTCCTGAACTGATATTCCGTTTCCAGAGACAGGCCCACAAGAGGATAGCAGCGCAGGCTGAGCACATACAGCAGGCAGGCCGCCACAAAGGCGGCCAGCGCCGGGCCGAAGCGCGCCGACAGGGTTTTGACGTCCACCCGTTCCGCGCGCAGCGCATACATGAGAACGGCCCCGGCAAAAAGGACGCACCAGGTCATGACGCTGGACTGGTACAGGGCGAAGGCGCAGACAGCGCAGACTGCGGACGCGGCCAGACGCCGGAGAGGAACTCTGCCTTCGTCCGGCGGGCAGGACAGCAGCAGCGACAGCGCCATGAGCGTTTGAGGGAAGGTGAAGGTCGGCGCCTGCCAGTGGTAATAGTAAAAATCGGCGGCGGTCGGCATGCAGGCGAGCAGCAGGCCGCCCGCCAGCAGGGGCAGAAAATCCGCAGTGCGCAGCCAGAGCCGGACCGCGCACATGCCCGCCGCAATCTGGGCACTGTGGGCGAGCAGCGGCGTCCATACGGGGATCTGCACATTGGCGCTCAACAGATGCAGAAAGGGGGCGAACCAGCGCCCGGAGCGTCCGCCGCTGAGCCAGGGAATGCCGCCCTGATAGCCCACGTCATGATCACCCAGGGGAAATTGGGCGAGATCGTAAAACCAGCAGACAACGGTGACGGCCAAAGCGACAGTGAAGGCCAGCCGGACAGAGCGGGGAATGCCGACAACGGCGCGGACAAATGCACCGGCCCAGTCCTGTTCAAAAATGGAGCGGATTTTCACGTCGCCAAGTTGTTCCAGACGCGGGCGGGCTTATATTGTTCGGGAATACGTTCCCGGCTAACAGGCATATTGAATGCCCAATTTGTCGGCCACCGCCCTGTCAGTGGAAACCAGCGCGTCCGAGCGGCCGACCGGCAGGGAACTGTTGCCCACCGGGGCAAGCAGCTTGCGCAATTCGCTGTCGAAGGCCAGCATGTACTTCACAATGTTTTCGGCGCCCCGGTCTATGTCAAGACGCCTTACCAGACGCGGGTCCTGGGTGCAGATGCCGGTGGGACATTTGTCTGTCGAACAGGAATTGCACCGTCCACGCTCATTGCCCACGCAGCCCAGCAGTTGTATGACGATCTTGGCCATAATCACGCCGTTCGCGCCCAGACAGAGCATCTTGAAGGCGTCGGCCGCGGCGTTGCCCGTCATGCCTATGCCGCCGCCGGCCCAAAGAGGAATTTCTCCCTGCAGCCCTTGAGCGACGGCGGCGAGATAGCAATCCCGCAATTTGGAAACAATGGGATGGCCGGTGTGGTCAAGGGAAACCTCATTGGCGGCCCCGGTGCCTCCCTGAATCCCGTCCATGAAAAATCCGCCGCAGATTTTGTACGGATCCCGCAGAAGATTGTTGTACACGGAAACGGACGTGGCCGAAGCGGCGCACTTGATGGCCACAGGCACCCTGAAGCCGAAAGCCGCATTGAGCGAAAGGTGCATCTTCTGCACCGACTCCTCAATGGAGTACAGGCCCTGATGGTTCGGCGGAGAAAGGAGATCCGCCCTGGGCACGCCGCGGATGGACTGGATGTGCGGCGCTACCTTGGCGGCGGGAAGAAGCCCGCCGTCGCCGGGCTTCGCGCCCTGGCCGATTTTGATCAATATTCCCGCGGGGTCTGTTCTCATCCGGGGCAAGGTCTTGATAATGCGGTTCCACCCGAAATGCCCGGAAGCTATCTGCAAAATGACATACTTGAGCCGCTCCGATTCCAGCAGCTTTATGGGCACGCCCCCCTCGCCGGTACACATGCGCACGGGCATGTTGTGCTTCTCGTTGAGGTAGGCCGTTGCCAGAGCCACCGCCTCCCAGGCTCTGGTCGAGAGCGCCCCCACGCTCATGTCGCTGAAAATGGCCGGATAAATCCAGTGCACCGGGGGCGTTTTTTCGGTCAGAACCAGATTGTCCCCTTCCACGCGGAAGGGCAGTTCCCTTGAGCGCAAAACCCGACCGAAGGGAGAACGGATATCAAAGGTATGCCGTTCCGAGTCCAGCGAGGGGTCCGTCATTTGGCTTATTCTGCCCACAATGATGGAATCCAGGGTGCGCTGGGCGTTGAGATTGGTGCGCCCGCCGCGTTTGATCGGCCCCTCGTTGCGGGCAAGCAGGGGGAAACGGCTGTCCACGTTGCGAACAGGCGCAATGGCCGCGTTGGGACATATTTTTTCGCACATGCCGCAGCCCACGCAGACGTTCCGCAAGCCGGCCTTGCGCTGTATCACGGGCCGGGCCATGTGTTCCCGCACCGGTTCAGGGAAAGCCTTTCGGGAGACGGTCAGGCTGCGGCGCGCCATAACCGCTTCTATGGCGTTGAATGTACAGGCCGCCACGCATGAGCCGCACATGGTGCAGCGCTCCGGAAAATAGACTATCTTCCAGGGAAGATCGTTGGAGCTGACATCCTGGGTTCTTACTGATTCCATCGCTGTACCGCCAAATCGTTGTCAATGACCACCATTTCCCTCTCGTGCGGGTAAATGTCCTTGGAGGCGTCGCGGTCGGGCATAATGGTGTTCAGACCGCAAACTTCCGAGGTAACGGCGACCATCTGATCATTGCCGCCCACAACAACAGGACGCAATTTTTTCGAATCGCAGCAGGTTATCATCTGTCCTTCCGGCAGCAGTCCGATAACCGTGTTGGGACCGTTGATCTCCAGATGGGCCAGGGATTCCCGGATGAGCGAAAGCTCCTTTTTGTCCCGGCGCTTTTCCAGTTCCACAAAGGGCAAGGGGGTGATGACGTGTTTATAGTACTTTATGGGCCATTTCAGCTCACGCAGCACATAGTGCAACGTGTAGAGAAAATTTTGCGAATCGGACTCAAATCCTATATAGCCCCTGTGCAGGGATTTTTGAAATTCCATGTTCTTGGTGTAAAAGGTGTTTTCCCCGTTGGCGCAAAGGGTGTATCCCTGCAGAAAAAACGGATGCGCCGCATAGCGCACGATGGCGTAATTCGTGTTCTGCCGGCACTGGGAGACGATGTTTTTGGACAAAAGGCGTTCCGTGTCGTCCCAGAGGCCGAAACAGTCGGCAATGTCCGCCGGGTCCCCTATTTCTTTGAGGGTCAGTACATCCGGCCAGAAGGAATAGACAAAACCGTTGCCGTCCTTCTGCAGCAGATTGCGCAGGGCAAGACGCGTGTCAAGCAGCAGGTCCTCGCGTTCCCGCCTGTCGGCATTGCGCATGCTTTCGGGATAGTCATAATTGCGGAATACATAGGCCGGCATCGCCTCAATCTTGAGGCCAGGCCGCAGATGCAGTTCCGGTATCCACTGAAAAACCTGCACGAAACCCTTTTTGTCCATATAATCGCTGACGATCTGCTTGCCCTTGTCGTTACAGGCAAGCGAAAGCAGGGGCTTTTCCTTGTAAGGGGAGAATACGCCGGCCAGATCCTGCATCACCATCGCGAAACCGGAATTGTCATGTCCCTCCTGCTGGGGCAGCATGAGTTTGAGGGCCATGGACGGAGGTATGGGGGTTCTGCTCTTGATGGAACCAATTCTGCACATATCGTTGTGTCTCCAGAATTGCGGCGGGGCAGCGAACTTCAGAGCCCCGTTGAATCTACATGTTAATCAGCCCGGAAAAAAGAGTTCGACCATGAGACAAGCTCTCAACACTGCTCACGAAGCCTGGAAATCGCTTCCTGGGTGTCCTGCGACGTTCCGAAGGCCGTCAGACGCACGTACCCTTCTCCGCTTGCTCCAAAACCGACGCCGGGCGTGCACACCAGCGCGGCGGAGCTCAAAAGCCTGTCGAAGAAAGCCCAGGAATCCGTCCCGCTGGGCACGCTCACCCATATGTACGGGGCATTGCGGCCGCCATAAAAATCCAGTCCCATATCTTTCACGGCCGCGCCAAGCTGGGCCGCGTTACGCTGATATCCGCGGATGACATCCTGTATCTGCCTTTTCCCTTCCGGGCTGTACACGGCTTCGGCGGCTCTCTGCACAATGTAGGGACAACCGTTGTACTTGGTGCACTGCCGCCTGTTCCACAGGCCGTGCAGGGCAATTTCCCCGCCGTCGCCGGCGCGGACCTTCAGGTCTTTGGGCACGGCGGCATAGGCGCAACGCAACCCGGTAAAACCGGCGGTTTTAGAGAAACTGCGAAATTCCACCGCCACCTCCCGGGCGCCGTCCAGCTCGAAGATGCTGTGTGGAATATCGTCTTCCTGAATGTAGGCTTCGTAGGCCGAATCGTATAAAATCACGCAGCCCTCGCGCCGGGCGTAGTCCACCCAGCCCTGCAGGGCGGCTCTGGACAACACCGTGCCTGTGGGATTGTTCGGATAGCACAGATAAATCATGTCCGGCCGCGTTTTGGGAAAGTCCGGCACAAAATCATTGTCCCTGACGCAAGGCAGATAGACGATGCGCTGCCAGCGTCCGTCGGCGTAAGCGCCCGCGCGGCCGGCCATGACATTGGAATCCACATACACGGGGTATACGGGATCCGTCACCGCCACAACGCTGTCCGCGGCAAAGAGCTCCTGAAAATTGCCCACATCGCATTTGGCGCCGTCGCTGACGAAAATTTCCTCCGGGGCCATGTCTATCCCCCGCGCCTGGTAATCGTTTTTTACGACGGCCTCGCGCAGGAAGGCGTACCCCTGCTCCGGCCCGTAACCACGAAAATGGGCCGCGTCTCCCATTTCATCCACAGCCATGTGCAAAGCGGAAACAACGGCCGGCGCAAGCGGCTGCGTCACATCGCCGATGCCGAGACTGATCACCTTTTTTTCGGGGTTGGCCTCTTTGAAGACAGCCACCTTGCGGGCAATTTCCGCGAACAGGTAATTGCTGCGCAAGGCCAGAAAACTTTCGTTAACTTTCGTCATACCGTCCTCGCAACGGATAATCTGTAATGGTACACGCCTTCAAAAACATTGGCGGCGGCGCCGGTCATGTAAACATGCCCGTCGCTTTCATTCCAGTTGACGTGCAGAACGCCGCCGGCCAGATTCACATCCACATCCCGGCAGGTGCGCTTGTTGAGAACGGCCGCCACAACGGCCGCGCAGGCCCCTGTGCCGCAGGCGAGGGTTTCCCCCGTTCCCCGCTCCCAAACGCGCATGCGTATGCCGGCGGAAGAAAGGATTTCCACAAATTCGGCGTTGACGCGTTGGGGAAAATAGGGGTGATGCTCAAAAAGCGGCCCCAGATGCTGCAAATCAAGGTCTTGAATGTCCTGCACAAACACCACCGCGTGCGGATTGCCCATCGAGACGGCGGTGAACGCGTAGGAACGCCCCTCCACTTCCAACGGCAGGCCGACAACGCGCTTTTCCGGCATGGAATTTTCCGCAAGCATCTGTTTCGGCACGGCGACAGGTATGCTGTCCGGTCTCAGTTCGGGTTCGCCCATGTCCACGGTCGCGCCCGCAACCTCGCCCCCTTCCCTGCGCAGCCGCACTATTTTTATGCCGACGGCTGTTTCAATGCGCACAACGTCATTGGAGACGATGCCCCTGTCACGCGCGTATTTTCCCACACAACGGATGGCGTTGCCGCACATCTGCGCTTCGGAGCCGTCGGCGTTGAACATGCGCATACGCGCATCGGCCGTGCCTGAAGGCATAATCAGCACCAACCCGTCCGCCCCCACGCCGAAGTGCCTGTCGCTGATGGCCGGCGCCAGCGCCTCCGGATTGTCCACCTGCTCCTCAAAGCAATTTATGTAGACATAATCATTGCCCGTGCCCTGCATTTTGGTAAAGCGCAGATCCTTCCACATGACGACCTCGTCCATCCCGGTTTATCACAATATACGGCGCGCAAAAACAGCCCCCAGGGAGGCTGCCGGGCCTTTTTCAGAGTCAGTCGTCCACAATAGACTTGATGCCGCAAAATGTAAAGCCTGTTTCAGGCATGATCGCGGAGCAGCCGCCCAGCGCATTCGTGGTCTGCGCTGACGACGAACGGCTGTCGCCGCTTTCGGAATCGAGACGCGTCTGTCCCGATTCTGTCTTGACATCCGCCGCCGACAGGCGTATGATTTTTGTTTCCTTGCTCACAAGGGCGTAGAAGCCCTGTGGGCTGTTCAATCCACAAGGAGAATCTATGCGGAAGTTTGAAACATTGCTGCTCCTTTCGCCGGAACTTTCCGCCGAAACACGCGAAACACTCGTCGCCGCCCTGACCGGCGTGATTGAGCGCGAAGGCGGCGTTCTGGCGGAAGTGGACAACTGGGGCATGCGCGACCTGGCCTATCCTGTGCGCAAACAGATGCGCGGTTTTTACGTCCGTCTGGAATATCAGGCGCCGCCCGCTCTCATTGTGGAGCTGGAACGCAATATTCGCATCAGTGACGGCGTCTTCAAGTTCATTACCGTAAAGCTGGCCGATACCGTGGCCGGGGAGGAAGCCTGATGGCCTTCAAAAAAAAATTCGCTCCGCGCCGCAAATTCTGCCGCTTTTGCGCCGACAAGGACGCTCCCCTCAATTACAAGCGTCCTGACATCCTGCGCGATTTCATTACCGAGCGCGGTCAGATTCTTGCCCGGCGCATCACGGGCGTGTGCGCATACCATCAGCGTATGCTGACCCAGGAAATAAAACGCGCCCGGCAGATGGCCCTGCTTATATACACCGCCACGCACGACAGCGGCGTCAAGAAAAAGAGCATGATTTAGGGGGCCTGAAATGAAACTGATATTACGCGCCGATGTGGAAAATCTCGGCAATCTAGGCGATGTCGTCAACGTGAAGGCCGGGTACGCCAGAAACTGGCTGCTGCCCCAGGGCCTCGGCATGACGGCAAGTCCGGCCAACCTCAAAGTTTTTGAGCGGGAACGCAGAAAGCTGGAGGCGCGCATGGATGCCCTTCGCGCCGAAGCCAAAGCCATGCAGGCCAGACTTGAAGCCCTTGATGTGGTCATCCCCGTGCATGTGGGTGAAAACGAGAAACTCTACGGTTCCGTCACCACAACCATCATCGGGGATGCGCTCCACGCCCTGGGCGCCGAAGTGGACCGCCGCCGCATTTTGCTGGACGCCCCCATACGCCAGCTTGGCGAATACCCTGTGCGGGTGCGCCTGCACCCCAGCGTCATCGCCGTTGTGCCCGTGAAGGTTGTGTCCGACAGCCACAGAGCGGCCGCCGGAGACGGCGCTGACGGCGACGACGAAAGTTCCCCGGAAAATTCCGCCGACGCGACGGCGGGTTAGCCGTCCATGCCCAGACAGAACAGCAGCGCCGCTTCAGGCCGCAAGGCGGGGAGCGGCGCTCTTGATATTTTGCGTCGCGTGCCGCCCCACAGCGTTGAGGCCGAGCAGGCTGTGCTGGGCGGTCTTTTTTGCCGCAAGGACCTCATGCAAAGCCTTGTGGATGTCCTCAAGCCCGAGGATTTTTACCTGCCGTCACATCTGGTCATCTTTCGCGTTTGTCTTGACCTGTACAACAAAAACGATCCCATCGATCTTGTCAGCGTGGCCCAGAAGCTCAAGGACCGCAAGGAACTGGAAGACGCCGGCGGCGCCGTCTACCTCGCGGAACTGGCTCAGGCAGTCGTTTCCGGCGCCAACGCGGAATATTACGCGACCATCGTGCGCGACAAGGCCATGCAACGCGCCATGATCGAAGTCTGCACCAACATTATCGGCAATTGCTTTGATGCCGTGGAAGACGTTCCCAGCCTGCTGGACGCCTCCGAGCAGGCCGTTTTTTCGGTTGCCCAGCGCACGGCGGTACGGGACTTTTCCACAACCCGCGATCTGATCGGCCCTGTTATCGAAAAATTGACCCTTCTGTCCGAATCCAGGGAGGTCGTCACCGGAGTGCCGACAGGGTATGCGCGTCTGGACAAGCTGACCACCGGACTCCAGCCTTCCGACCTCATTGTGGTCGCGGCGCGTCCCAGCATGGGCAAAACGGCATTTGCCCTCAACATGACCCTGGCCGCGGTGACCAAAGACACGCCGGCCGTCATTTTCTCCCTGGAAATGAGCAAAGAGCAGCTTATGCTGCGTATGCTCGCCGCCTACGGCAAGGTGGACATGAGCCGTCTGCGCCAACCCAGGCTGCTGACCGGGGAAGACTGGGCCAGCGTGCAGAACGCGGCGGATGTCCTGCTCAGGGCGCCTTTGTATATTGACGACACGCCGGCCATCTCCACTCTGGAGTTGCGCGCCCGTTCCCGCCGTCTGAAGGCGGAAAAGGGGCTTGGCCTTGTCGTTGTGGACTATTTGCAGCTCATGCACGCAAGCCGGAGCTACAAGGATTCGCGGGAACTGGAAATATCGGAGATTTCCCGTTCTCTCAAGGCCCTGGCCAAAGAACTGGATATTCCCGTGGTGGCCCTTTCCCAGTTGAACCGCAAGGTCGAGGAACGCGGCGACAAGCGCCCCATTCTCTCCGACTTGCGGGAATCCGGCGCCATCGAACAGGACGCGGACGTCATCATGTTCATTTACCGCGACGACGTTTACAAGCATCCCAAAGCTTCGGAGCGGCCCCCGCACGGACCGGCGGAAATCATTGTCGGCAAGCAACGCAACGGGCCGGTGGGCACCGTGGACTTGATGTACATAGCCCCCTACACATCCTTTGAGGACACGGCTCCGGAGCGCCCGGTCAGCCCTTCCGAAGGATAGGGAGACTGCGGGACGCCGGTTTGGGGCAACGCCCGACGGCCCGGACAGCGCGCCGGATTCCCCGGACGCCATGTTTTTCCTTGACAGAACTGAAGAACTTGTGAAAAAAGAAGTCAGTCGGGATGTGTCCCCTTTGTTGCGGCATTGCACGCATGTGCCTCAGACATGAACAACCGCACGGAATTGTTATGAACAGGGATGATCTTCTTACGCGACAGCATGTCGCGCCACGCCTCGCCGCCGGGCTCTGCCTCCTCGCCCTCCTGCTGTGCGCCGCGCCGCGCGAGGTGCCGGCCTGGGACCATTTTATGGGCGCGCAACTCGCCGCCGAACCCGACACCCATCAAAAACGGCTCTGGCGCAATCTTGAATCGCGCTGGAAAAAAGTGCTGGAAGGAGAAAAAAACGATCCCATTTTCGCGCCCGGCGGCAAAGCGAAATTTCCCCAGCGCTGCCAGACGCTGTGGGACAAGCTGACGGCGGCCCTGCCCAAGGATAACCTGCGCAAGGCGCGCGAGGTCTGCGGTTTCCTCAATACCCAGTTCGCGGCCAACACGGACAAAAATCTGTACGGCGTCCCCGAGAAATGGGCTTCGCCGGCGGAAATGGTCGCCAAGGGCGGAGGCGACAGCGAAGACTTCGCCTTTCTTAAATATTTTGCCCTGCGTTCCCTGGGTTTCGCCGCCGATGACCTCCGGCTTCTGATTGTCGAACTGCCCGGGGGCGGAAACGCGGAACGCTGGGACGTGCTGCTGGCCGTGCGCATCAACGGACTTTACTATATACAGGACTTCACCTTTCGCCCCGCCGACCTGCTCATGCCCGCCAACGACGCCCTGGCGAAACATTACAAACTGAGCATCGCCTTTAACGAAGATGGGGCGAGCTACTACGCAAAACCGTAGTCCGGCTGAAGCGGCTCACAAATGAGCGACCACGCCCCCCAACGGAGGCGGCTTCTGCCTTTGCGGGCGGCGTTGACAAACAGCGCGCAACGGGGCACAAATGGCCCCCAGGAGTCGCCCATGAACACATTTTTTCTCACCACGCCGATTTACTATGTCAACGCCAATCCCCATCTGGGGCACGCCTACTCGACCATCGTCTCCGATGCCCTTGTCCGCTTTCATAAAATGCTCGGCGACGACACGTTCTTCCTGACCGGCACGGATGAGCACGGCGATAAAATCGCGCAGGCCGCCGAAAAACAGGGGATATCCCCTCAACGCTTCGCGGACGAAATCAGCGCCCGCTTCCAGGCCCTGTGGCCACAGTTGGGCATCGCCAACGACAGCTTCGTGCGCACCACGGACCCTGCCCACAAACAGGCCGTGCAAACCTTTCTGCAACGCGTTTACGACGCCGGGGACATTTATTTCGGCGAATTCGGCGGGCATTACTGCTACGGGTGCGAACGGTTCTACACGGAAAAGGAACTGGAAAACGGGCTCTGCCCCCAGCACAAAACGCGCCCGGAATTCATCAGCGAAAAGAATTATTTCTTCAAAATGTCCAAATATCTGCCCTGGCTCAGGGAACATATCGAAAGCAACGAGAATTTTATCCGCCCCCGGCGCTACAGGGCCGAGGCCCTGGCCATGCTCGAATCCGGCGTTCTGGAGGATTTGTGCATCTCGCGCCCCAAGACGCGCTTGTCCTGGGGCATCGAATTGCCCTTTGACAGCGACTACGTCTGCTACGTCTGGTTTGACGCCCTCATCAACTACATCAGCGCGCTGGGTTGGCCGGACGGCGAAAATTACGCCCGCTACTGGCCCGGCGAACACCTGGTCGCCAAGGATATCCTCAAACCTCACGCCGTGTTCTGGCCTCCCATGCTCAAGGCCGCCGGCCTGCCCGTCTACAAACACCTGAACGTGCATGGCTACTGGCTTGTACGCGACACCAAGATGTCAAAAACACTGGGAAATGTCGTTGATCCGCTGGACATGAGCCGGCGTTTCGGGTTGGATGCCTTCCGCTACTTCCTGCTGCGGGAAATGCGCTTCGGCGAGGACGCGGGATTCAGCGAAGAGGCCCTGACCCTCAGAATCAACGCGGATCTGGCCAATGACCTCGGCAATCTTTTCAGCCGCGTGCTCGCCATGACAGCCAAGTATTTCGATTGCCGCGTCCCGGAAGCGGCCGCCCTGACAGACGCGGATGAGGACATCGCCGAAGGCAGTCTGCGCGCCCTGCGCAACTTTGTGCAGCTGTTCGGCAAC
The DNA here is from genome assembly GCA_031272405.1 of Desulfovibrio sp. Classification (GTDB taxonomy): domain Bacteria; phylum Desulfobacterota; class Desulfovibrionia; order Desulfovibrionales; family Desulfovibrionaceae; genus Desulfovibrio. The sequence continues at coordinate 22,555 of JAISTW010000020.1, forward strand.
ACGCGCTTCGACGTCGCGCTGGAATCGCTGTGGGAAAACATACGCGCCATGAACAAGTACGTGGACAGTCAGGCCCCCTGGGCCCTGCACAAACAGGGGGACACGGCCAGACTGGGCACGGTGATGCACGTGTTGCTGACGGCCATGCGCAAGGCCGCCCTGTGCCTGTGGCCCGTCATGCCCGAAGCCTCAAACAGAATGCTGGAACAGCTCGGCTGCCCGCCCGGCGCGCCCCCAACAACAACCCTGCCGCGTGAAGGCGAGGCCTTTGACGGGCTTGCGCCCGGCACGGTCGTGGCCGCTTCGTCCAACATATTCCCCCGCCTTGAGGTCAAAAAGGAAAATGCCGGAAACGTCAAAAAGCAAAGGAGCCGTCCGTGAGCACAATCATCCCCCAAAGCGAGCTGGTGCGCAAAGCTCTGGCCTACATCATGGAACAGCGCGCCCTCAATCCCGACAAATCAATATCCGGCATACTTGATGAAGCGGGCATGCGCTTCAACCTGACGCCGCTGGACGCGGCCGCCCTGGAACGCCTTCTGCAGGACGCCCCGGGCGAAAACTAGCGCATGGACAATCTGTTCACAGCTCTGGTTTTGAGCATTGTGGAAGGGGTGACGGAATTTTTGCCCGTTTCCTCCTCAGGGCATCTCATACTGGCCGGAAACATCCTCAACTTTACCGGAGAACGCGCGGCCACCTTTGACGTCGTCATCCAGCTCGGGGCCATACTCGCCGTGGTGGTCCTGTACCGAAAACGCTTTCTCTGGCTTGCGCTCCCGGGGAAGCGGGAAGCCGGCGCGCGCTTCGCCGGACTGCGCGGCATCGGGCTTCTCGTCCTGACAAGCCTGCCCGCCTGCATGCTGGGCCTTGCCCTGCATTCTTCCATCAAACACTATCTCTTCCGGCCGCTCACGGTGCTGATAGCCCTGGTGATCGGCGCCGTGTGCATGATTATTGTGGAACGGCGCAAATACGACGTTGTTTGCGACAATCTGGACGGAATAACGCCGCGCCTGGCCCTGGGCATAGGCTGTTTTCAGTGCCTGGCCCTCTGGCCCGGCTTTTCCCGTTCCGCCGCGACCATTATGGGCGGCATGATGCTGGGGACGGGACGCGCCCTCGCGGCCGAATATTCCTTCATCGCCGCCGTGCCCATCATGATTGCCGCGACAGGCTACGACATGCTCAAGAGCCTGTCCCTGTTCAGCGCGGCGGACATTCCCTTTTTTCTGACCGGGCTGGCCGGAGCCTTTGTCTCGGCCCTGCTGGCCGTCAAAATCTTTGTGGCCCTGCTGGGCAGAACAAGTCTGATTCCCTTTGCCGTATACCGGCTCCTGATTGCGCCCTTCGTCTATTATTTCATGATCTGAAAAATCCTGTTGCAACAATTGATCGTCATCGGTTTTGACCCCGCCTTCTGTGATTAGCCGCCTTTGCGCCGATAACGCTGATTGCGCGAATTCGGAGCGTCCGGCAACGTCATTTCAATACGTCCCCGCTCCAGCGCGGGGCGCAGATAGTTTTGCCTGAATGTCGGACGATGCTTCAAGTCCAGCAGGTTCATCAGCTCCGCCGCCGACAGCGTGTTCGCGCCGAGAACCTCAAGCAGTCGTCTGACTTGGTCGGTAACTTGGTCGTTGTCTTGGTCGGTGCAACCGCCGATGGCCGCGCTGATCGCGTTGAGCATAAGCGTGACGAACTCCGTGGAGTCCCTGGCCTCGTTTGAATGGGCCAAAGCGGCGTAATACTCCTGCTGACGGGCGCGCACAATGCCTTCAACAGGCAACCAGGCAAAAATCCGCTTCCATCGCGAAAGCAAGAGCGTTTGCCACATTCTGCCCATACGCCCGTTGCCGTCCTGGAACGGGTGGACGAACTCAAATTCATAATGGAACACACAACTTCTGATCAGCGGGTGGACTGCGGCGTCCTTGACCCACAAAATCAAGTCCGCCACCAGCCTGGGCACATCGTCGGCGGGCGGCGCGATATGGATTATCTTCCCGCCGCGGGCGATGCCGACAAAACCGCTCCGAAACCGCCCCGCTTCCTCCACCAGACCTTTCATCAAAATTCCGTGCGCGGAGAGCAGGTCGCCGATGTCATACGGGTTGAAGTCCAACAGGTTGTTGTACGCCCGGATGGCGTTCCGCGCCTCAAGTATATCCTGCGGCGGCGCAAGCACGCGCTTGCCGTCGAGCAATGCCGTGACCTGTTCCACCGTCAGCGTGTTGTTTTCTATCGCCAGCGACGACTGAATTGACTTGATGCGGTTGATGCGGCGCAGTTTGGGGTTTTGCTCCATACCGCCGTGAATCGTCAGCGCCTCCGCTTTGGCGGCGATGTCCGCGACAAGCGTGACGATTTCGTCTGTGAGCGTGTACTTCGGCTTATACAGAAACCCTTTCATGCCGCACAGCGCTATAATTTTCAGTTTGGACAGGTCATTTCATAAAGAAACACTTGGGCCAGGCGCATATTTTGCAATGCAGGCACAGACCGCCTTCGCCCATGCCCGCCAGTTCCGGCCGAGTTATGCAACGGCCGGCCAGAAGTCTGGGCAAAAGCGCGTCAAACAGGGTCGTCTTGTGAAAGAGGACGCAAGCGGGCGCGCCGATGACCTGCATTTCACCCGGACCGGGCTGTTCCACCCTGTCAAAGTCCGGGCGCGCGTGGATATCCACCGTGTCCGCCGTCCGCCCGGGCGCGGCCATGCGTCCCACAAGCATCATGGCGCCGGGCAGCACAGGCGCGCCGTGCAGCGCGTCCACCAGGCCGGCGTCAATAAGGGCGGCGCGCGTCACGTCTTCGGGGTCAACGGACAGACCGCCGGTCGTCACCAGCAGATCGGCCCCGGCCGCGCGTATGCGCTCCACCGCCTCGCCTATGCGCGTTTTGTCGTCCGGCGTTATCACGGACAGAACCACGCTGCAGGAGAAGGCTTCCACCTTGGCCGTGATCGTGGGAATGAATTTGTCCTCAATGAGTCCGTTGAAAACTTCCGTGCCGGTCACCAGTATGCCGACCTTTGCCCGCCGCAGGGGCAAAACGGAAAAAAGCGGCTTGTGGAGCAGTTCCAGCGCCTCGGCAAAGCGGGATTTGCCGATGTACAGGGGGATAATGCGCGTGGCGGCCAGGCTGCCCCCGGCTTCCACCAGCACGGCGTCCTGTCTGGCGGCGCACATGATGTCGCCGGGCAGGTTGAAAGCGAGAAGGCGGGCCGCGTCCAGGGAAAAAAGCCCGTCCGCGCCGGCCCTGAATCCTATTTTGCCCTCGCGCGGCTCGTCGTCGGCAAGAATGTTCGCGCCGGGCATACGGCGCGCAAAGGCCAGTGCGGCATCATTTTCATGCACCGCGTCCCCGGCGTCGCTGCCCTCGCTCACCGCCAGGGAAAAACGGCCCATGTGCTGCAGGCGGCGCACGTCGTCCGCGCTTATCACCTGCCCGGCCAGAAATTCGGCCCCCTTGCTCTCGCCGGGCAGCACGCGGGTCATATCGTGCAGAGCCGTCCTGCCCACAGCCTGTTCAGCCGGAAGCACGGAAACACGCGGGGAAGAGGTCTTGTCGTGTTCGGCCAGGGTGTAGGGCGCCTCCCCCTGACAACCGCGGCAAATCACTCCGTCCTTGGCCGGGAAAGCCTCGCCGCAGGAAGGACACACGGATATGGCGCCCACACGCGCGTGGCCCCTGAAGCGGTCGCGGATGTGGATGCGCTCCAGGCCGCACACGCTGTCTCCGGCTTCTTCTATTTCCCGCAACAACTTTTCGGCGTCCTGGTCCGCCTTGGCCTTCTCTTTCAGAAACCAGGCCCGCAGTTCCGGCCACGCGGCCAGTCTGGGCACATCCACATACACGCGCGCGCCCTCGCCCGTGTATTTGTCGAACATGGAGAGCGCGTACCTGCCCAGGTTGAGCACCTTCATCCAGTTGTTGCCCGCGCTGCACGGCGTGAGCAGTTGCACCGCGTCGGGCAGACATTTTTTGCTCTCCACGACAACCTCAAAAAGCGTTCCGGGGGGGAGGGCCGCTCTGGCCTTTTCCACCATATAGCCGCCGAGCAGAAGTCCCGGCGCCGGGTAGCCGTGAAAGGCGGCCGCCTTTGCCTTGAATTCCTCAAAAGAATACTGGCCGATGTTCATGGTTTTTCCATAGCATGTTGAGCGGAACAAGTCAAAGACGCCGCGCGGGAACCATTGGCGTAACAGTATTCGCAAAAATGCCGGCACGTGTTGTACGCGCCGATATCCTTGGCCGGCGCGCAACGGCAGGCCTTGCGCTGTCCCCTGTCCCTGGCGGCGACGCCCTGTCGGCAGATGCCGGCGTCCAAAGGCTCCTCGCCGACGCAGCGGCAGATTTTTCTGATCTCCGGATCGCTCCCGCGCAGACGCAGAATGAACTCGCCGTCAATACAGCTGTTTCTTGCAATCCCGAATGACGACAAGTCCGCTTCTTCCGCGCACGTCGCCGGAACAAGCCGGTTTCCCCACCCCTTTGCCAGCTTCGAAACGCCTTCGGCGATGGCGAGCGTTTCGTCCGGCCCGGGGGCGTGCAGAGAGGAGTCGAGTTTCCTGAGCCTGACCGCCGTTTTTCTGTACATGTCCACAAAACTGAAGACAAGTTTTTCCGTGTGGTTTTTCAGCCTGTCTCCAATGGCCTCCATTCTTTCCACAACAGCCTCGACCGGCAGGCTTTTGCCCAGGATAATGGGATCATAGCGCCATATCACACGCTCCCGGCCCAGCATATCCGAAAGCCGCTCAAATGTTTGCAGGCGTTCCTCCAGCCCGGGCAAGCCCGGCTCCAGCATTTCCCGTTCATAGTTATTGAGCGTGAACTGAAAATAAAAGGCCTGCCCCGCCTTTTCGAGGGCATCAATATGTCGCAGAAAGGGCGCGGGATTCTTGGTCCAGAAAACGATCAGCTTGCAGTTTTGGAAGGATACCAGCGTCGTGGCGTTGTTGAAGGGGTTTTTCCAGCGCGTGTAGCCGTCGCCCAGACGGCGCATGAACCATTCCCCGTGAAAGGCCGGAATGTCCGTCGCCCTGCTGGCCGAGACGATGCAGGGCGCGATGCCCTTTTCCCGACCGCGGTCCGTTTGCGCCTCAACAACGGGCCATTTTGCCATATGCCCGGAAAAACACGCTAGAATCTGTTCCAGAAGGACGGTTTGAGCGGATGGAGTTTCTTGTCGGCCGCCACCATGTCCAGATGCATCATCCCCAGAGCCAGAGCGTCCAGGTTGGGCCTGGATTCGCGTTCACGCAAATCCACGGTGGGGCAATAGGCTTTGCAGGAAGTGCACCAGTCCAGCCGTTCGCCTTGGGCGGGGCCGCTTTCACGCAACAATTCCATGACGCCGCCCTCCTTGCCGCAGGCCGGGCAGGCCCCGCGCCGAAATTTCCAGTCGGCGCCGCACAGCCCGCAGTGCAGATGCTTTTTGCCGCCGCCGCTCACAAGAAAGGCGTTTTTCTCCTCAAGCGCCGGTTTGTCGAACCAGCCCATAGACGGAAGGGAACCGCATACCGGGCAGTACCCCTGCCGCCAGACATTGCCGGCATCCCACGGGGCTTCTCCTTCCACCGCCGGAATCCGCGCGGTCATGGCCCGCAACACGGGGGCCAGCACAAGCCCGGTCACAAATTCCAGCAGGGCCGGCTCCAGGCCGCCCTGTCCGCCCAGGCGCTCAAAAACGCCGGCGTCGCCGCTCACGACGGCTTCGGCCAAAAGCTCGCGCCGGTCCTGGGCCCCCTTGCGCGCGGGCTTAAGGAAAAAGGCTTCCAGGGCCGGCACATGCGTTTTCATGGCTTCCAGACCGGCCAACAGAGGCAACAGTTTTTTGGCGCTGCGGCGCATGGCCGAGGCCGCGCCGGTCAGCGGAACTCCGGCCAGCAGCGACGCCCCCTGCCGGGCGCGTTCAGGGTCAAATTCCGGCAAACGCGGAGCTGAAGCGCGCAAAGCCCTGGTCAATCCGGCGGCCACATCCGCCTGGGCGATCAATACCGGCTCGAAAAACCGCAGAACAGGCTCAAGCACAGGACGGCGTTTCAGCACGTCGGCTATTGTTTCCGCCACAGTCTGGCAGGATGCGGCCATGAGTGCTCCTCAAAAAAAACGGAGGTTCAGGCCTCCGCGTTGAAGGCGACGGCGGGACACGCCTTCGCGCCCCGCCGATCAAATGCCGGATACGCCTAAGATCGCCAATGAAGCCATCGCTCCGCGTCAGGATGCGGCGTATTCGTAGTAATGTTCCTTTTCTTCGGCCAGCAGATAGATGACGTTCACATCTTTGTAATCCGCCAGAAAAGCCTTGGGAAACTCCTTCAGGACTGTTTCCAGGCGGTTTCGGGCCATGTTCAGCATATCCTCGCGCTCGCCGAAAGCCATCGTGCCGGTGGGACAGGTCTTGACGCAGATGGGCTGCATGCCAGCGGACACCCGGTCAAAGCACATGTCGCACTTGGTAAGCCGTTTGGTCTTTTTGTCCAAACGCGGGATATTATACGGGCAGGCCTCAATGACGGACTGCGCGTCTTCCTCGCTCAGTTGCGCCGTTTTTTCCGTGGCCAGCACCGCGCCGGTCTTTTCGTCCTGTATCATGGCGCCTTCCACGGATGTGTCGGCCTGCCCCTTGCACGGCGGCTCCAGGCAATGCCGACACTGGTCGGGAAAAAAATTCCAGACGACCACGCCGTCTTTGTCAAGGTGTTCACGGAAGCGGACGATCTTGAGATTATTGGGATTCAGGTCGGGGGGATTCTGGTGCGAGCCGGTCTGTTTGGTTTCATTGGCCGGCAGATCATGCCATTCCTTGCAGGCCAACTGGCAACCCCGGCATGCCGTGCACCGTGTGGTGTCTATCAAAAATGTCTTCGGCATAGCTATGCTCCTTGAAACGGCGCGCCCCGCAACGGAGCGCGCCCTGTCGGTTAGCCCAGTTCGGTCAGTTTGCCGGCCTTGAACACGTTCACGAGGCAGGCCTTGGACTCCTGAATGGTGGTGTTGGGGTCATAGGCGCCAATGGTCAGCCTGTTGGTGGAGTCGCCGCATTTGGGCGTCGTCCAGCCGAAACAGAAGGGCATGCCCACCAAATGAACGGTTTTGCCCATGACCTTGAAGGGGCGTATGCGCACAGTCACCATGGCTATGGCTTCCACCCGGCCGCGTATGCTCTCGATAACCACGCCGTCTCCGTTCTTGATGCCCTTTTCCTCGGCCAGTTCCCGACTCATCTCGACATAGAGCTGCGGTTCCGCCTCAAGGAGATTGGGCACGTTGCGGGTTTCTCCGCCGCCGCACCAGTGTTCCGTAAGGTTATAGGTGGTCAGCACAATGGGATATTTGGGATCGGCGGCCCTGGCCATTTTGTCCATATCCGACGTATGGAACTTGTATACCGGACTGCTGAGCTGTTTGGAGAAAGGATGGCTTGCCAGGGGCGTTTCCGCGGGCTCGTAGTGCTCGGGGAAGGGGCCGTCGTTGAGGCCTGGGCCATAGAGCTGGGCGTGCCCGTCCCTGTTCATGATGAAGGGCAGGGTTCCCTTTTCCTCGGACATGGGCGCCCACGGGCCGTCGGGCACATCACCCGTCCATTTGCCGTTTTCCCAGGCGATGACGGCCTTTTCCGGATTCCAGGGCTTGCCGTTCATATCCACCGAGGCGCGGTTGTACAGAATGCGCCGGTTCACCGGCCAACACCAGGACCAATTGGGGAAGAGCCCGATATTGGCCTGCATGGGCGTCTGGCCGGCGTCGCGCCTTTTGGACTTGTTGCCCTCTTCCTCGGTATAGCTGCCGGTGTATATCCAGTTCAGCGACGAAGTGCTGCCGTCGTCCTTCAAAAAGCCGAAAGCCGGCACGAGCTGGCCGCGTTTGTAGGTCTTGTCCCCCGCCTTGCCGTCAGCCCAAAAGAAGCCGTTGATGCGGCGCGTCCATTCCTCGGCGTCGTATTTGTCCGGCCAGTGCAGCTTGAGGAGCGGTTCGGGCAGGGTTCCGCCCTCGGCCTTGTACATGTCCCGGAGCATGTTGATCAGCGGCACGACGACATCGGCGAAGTTGCGCGCCTCGCCGCCGGGCTTCACGCCCTGGTCGAACCACTGCAGCCAGCGGCCGCTGTTGCTGATGGTGCCGTCCTTTTCAATGCGATGGGCCGAGGGCAGCAAAAACACCTCGGTCTTGATCTTTTTGGGGTCAACGCCGGGTCTGTGCCAGTTCTCCGTGGTTTCGGAAGTGTGGATTTCCGAGCAGACCAGCCAGTCCAGATTGTCCAGGGCCTTGCGCATCTTGTTGGTGTTGGGGAAGCTGTTCATCGGATTCACGCCCATGATGAAGCCGCCGCGGATTTTCTTGTCGTACATCTTGTCCATGACGTACATGTACGAATAGTCCTGCCCCGGCTCCAGCTTGGGCAACAGGCCGTAACAGAAGTCGTTTTCCGGCGTGGCCGCGTCCCCGAACCAGCCCTTGAGCAGGCTGACCATGTACTTGGGACGGTTGCCCCACCAGTTGGGGCTGTTTTTCACCTTGGTGACGGGAGTATTGGCCTTGTGGTAGTCGGCCAGCGTCTGCCACTGGGCCTGAGGCGTGGCGTGATAGCCCGGCAGGTTGTTGTAGAGCAGGGCATGGTCCGTGGAACCCTGCACGTTGGGTTCCCCGCGCAGGGCGTTGATGCCGCCGCCGGCCACGCCGATGTTGCCCAGCAGCAACTGCACTATGGAGGACAGGCGGATATTCTGCGCGCCCACGGTGTGCTGCGTCCAGCCAAGGGCGTAAAGCATGGTTCCCGCCTTGTCCGGAGCGCCGGTGGCGCAGAAGGCCTTGTAGACCTTGAGCAGGTTGTCCCTGGAAACGCCGGTGACGTCGGAGACGTTTTTGAGCGTGTAGCGTGAGTAGTGCTTCTTCAGGAGGTTGAGGACGCAGCGTTCGTTTTTCAGCGTGAGATCAATGACGGGAACGCCGTCCGGGCCCGTTTCAAAGGCCCATTTGCTCTTGTCGTAAGCGCGCTTTTTGGAGTCAAAGCCGCTGAAAAGGCCGTCTTTGAAGGCGTAGCCCTTGCCGACCACAAAGGCGGCGTTGGTGTAGCTGAGCACATATTCCTTGAAATAAAGACCGTTCTCAAGAATATAGTTGACCATGCCGCCGAGAAAGGGGACATCCGTGCCGGATCTCAGGGGCACATGGAAATCGCAGCGGGCCGAGGTGCGGGAAAACTTGGGGTCGACATGCATGAGCACGGCCCCGTTTTCCTTGGCCCGCGTGATCCACTTGAAGGCGATGGGATGGTGTTCCGCGGCGTTGCTGCCCATAATGAGCACAGCGTCGCTGTTTTTGATGTCTATCCAATGGTTCGTCATCGCGCCGCGTCCGAACGACTCTGCCAGAGCCGCAACAGTCGGGCTGTGTCAGACCCGGGCCTGGTGGTCCATATGGACAACTCCCAGGCCGCGCAAGGCTTGATGGATGACGGCGCATTCCTCGTTGGAGGCGTGCGAGGTTCCCATCCAGAATATGCTTTCGAGACGGTTGACCGTCTGTCCCTTCCCGTTTTTGAGGATCATGTCCTTGTCCCGGGCGTCCTTCACGCGCCGGGCTATCTGCTTCAGCGTCCAGTCCCAGTCCTTCTCCACCCACTTGTCGCTGTTGGGCGCGCGGTACATGGGTTTTTTAAGACGATGGTCGTTGGTGTACATGCTGTACAGCGCGGCACCCTTGGCGCAGAGCGCGCCCTCGTTGACCGGAAAATCCGGATCGCCTTCCGTGGAGACGAGCTTGCCGTCACGCACATAGGCGATGACCTGACAACAGACCGAGCAGAAAGGACAAACGCTGATGACTTCCTTTGCGCCCTCAATCTTGAGCGAGCCGGCGTAGGCTTTGGCCTCCCCCAAATCGAAGCCCAACTGCCCCAGCGTGAGGCAAAAAACCCCCGCACCGACGCCCTTGAGGAAACTCCGCCGAGTGCTTTTCATAGATTACTCCTTAAAGGTTTGCCCCCAGCGCGGACGTCGGGGCCGGCACGGCCTTTTCCCGCTGCTGGTGGGAATGGAATCCATACTATGAAAGCACAGTTGCGGCATTGTGTCAAGGAGGTTTGGATTTTTTTACTGTGTTAGTTCTAGCATAATTGAGCGCGACACAGCCTGCCCAAAGGCCGGCCCATCACGTCCCGTACATTTCGGCCTTGAGCCAGTCCTTGACGGCCTCGTCGGGAGCGACGACGCCGCGGCAATTCCCGTGTTCGGCCCGAAATGCGCCGAGAAAACGCTCCGGAAGGGGCATTTCCATCAAATCGACGGCCCCCTCGTAACTGCGCTCCACAAGCCGTATCACCGGGGGATCCTGCCAGCTGTCCACCACAAAATAGTGAACGACGTCGCTTTTGGAGCGCACCGGCGGATATTCGCCGCGCCAGTCGTTGTTGCCGAATTCCAGATACATCGTGACCGCGTGTTCAGGGGTGAGATTCCAGTCTATGCAGTATTCCGAAAAGCGTTTCAGATCGTCCATGCAGATTCTCTCTTCGCGCCGTTGCGGCGCGCTGTTTAAGCCGGTTTTTCCCTGAAAAAAACAAAAAAGAATGTTCCCGCGGCCAATCCGGCCGCGGCGACAGCGAAGGCGTCGCTGTACGCTTGGCTGGAATAGCCCCCGCCCGGAAGCATGTTGTGGGCCTCCAGCACCACTCCCATCACCGTCTGAAAAAACGCGCCTCCGAGAAAGAGGAATATGTTTATCGAGCCGAGCGCCGTGCCCGCGTATTTTTGTTCCACGGTTTCCTTGGCGCAGGCGTAGTTGACGACAAAGGCGCTCCCGGTCGCCCCATAGGCCAAAAACAGAATATACATCTGCACGAGGCCGAGGCTGTCCGTCATAAAGACCAGCGGCGCGTAGGCGAGAATATGCAACATGGCCCCGTACAGCAACACCTTTTTTCTGGAATGGAACACCTTGTCGGACAGATAGCCGGAGAGGGGACAACAGAAAATGAAGGCCAGGGGAATCATCATGAGGAGGTTGCCGGCAGCCTGTTTGGACAGCCCGTACACGTCCTGCAGATACGGCCCCAGCCACAATGATCCCACGCCCAGCAACGTCCCGTAATAGCAGAACAGGAGCAGGGCGATGAGGGAAAACCGCCCGTTGGAGAAAACGCTGACCAGGGCTTCGCGCAGGCCGATGCGCTCCGCCGCGCGCAAAGGCGCTTCGGCCCGCGGCGGCCTGTCGCGCACGGTCAACCAGCAGTAATACGAGGAAAAGAGCGTAAAAACGGCCACCGCGACGAAAAGGAGCCTCCAGCCGAAAAACCCCATGAGAAAGGCAAGGGGCGCCGCGGAAAGAAGCGCGCCCAGATTGCCTATGCCAAGCAGAAGACCGCTGTATGTTCCGAGTTCGTCCGGCTCATACCACTCGGTCATCACCCGCACGGCGGGCACATAGGCGAAGCCGACGCCCAAACCGACGAGAAAGCGCCCCAGGGCAAGGAGATAAAAATCCGGGGCGGCCGCGAAAATGACGCTGCCCAGCGCCGCGATCAGGACGCATATGGAAATCGTCTTTCTCGGCCCCAGTGTGTCGGAAAGCAACCCGGCCGGTATCTGCGCCGCCGCGTACCCCCAGGCGTACATGGACACGAGCACGCCCAGGTATGAAGGAGACAGGGAAAGCTCCGCAGCTATCTCCGGCGCGACGACCGCCGGGGCGGAGCGCTGAAAATAGGAAACCAGATAGGGAAAGGTTATCCCCAGAAAAAGCTGTATCCTCCGGCTGTCTATTGCCCGAATCCTCCTGTCCATTGCCCGAATCCTCAAGGTGAATGCCGCGTCACGAGAAGATACTGCAAGAAACATGCCCTCTGTCAATCCTGTTGGCCGTCCGGTCGCAGCCTGTTCGCGGCAAGTCCGGGGCCGGACGGAAGGCGCGACGCATGTGTGACGCGCGCAACATTTTTCCGCTTTTGTCTGTACTGAAAACGAAACACTGTACTCTTTTCACAGCATTCACAGAAACGCTGTACCGGATTATTTTTATACATTATTTCAAGTAATTATCGTATACTCCCGACTGGCCATGCCGGGCCCGTGCGCGGCAGGGCCGGCAAGAAGCGGGATTTGTGTGTATAACATAGTAAAATTACATTATTTTTTTGTTGGCATGCTCCTTGCTATGTCCATAAGCGTTTTGGATGCGACAGCGTCCTCGCGGACGCTACAAATATTGTAAATGCCTCAAAGGAGGACGAAATGCTGAAGGACACAGTGAAAAAAGATTCCGAAACCTGCGCCATCAACTGGAGCACAGCCGAACAGCGGATCAAGGCCCACAAGGCGTTCCTTATGGACGCCCCGCAAAAGATGGATCCGCAACGCCTCCAGTTCCTCATGGAAGTGTATGAGGAGCACAAGGGAGAGTCCAATGTGATGCTCCGGGCCAGAGTTTTGGAGCGCGTTCTGACCAGGAAGGATATCTTTCTGGACGGGAACCCCGTCGTCGGCACGATGACCGGCGTGCGGGCCGGCGTGTATCCCTATCCGGAATGGCAGGTCAACTGGATCAAGGACGAGCTTGACATGGTCAAGATGTCCTCCCTGGGCGAAGTGAGCATCCCCGAAGAGACACAGAATCTGCTGAAAAAAGTCTACAAGCAGTGGAAAGGCAACACGACCTATGACCGGGCCAACAAAATCTACAAGGAAATTTACGGCGAAAACGCCGAACTGCTGGTGAAGTCCGGCTGGATTTATCCGGTCAACGACAACAGCACCGGCTCCGGCGCCTGCAACTACGCCAAGGTGATCAACAAGGGCATCGCGGCGATTCTGAAGGAAGTGGACGAATACCTGGAAGCCCTTCCCAAGAAGGCGACCAATGTTCCCAAGATGGAATTCTACAGGGCGTGCCAGATAGCCCTCAAGGCTGTCGTGGCCTACGCCAACCGCTACGCCGACCTTGCCCAGGCCGAGGCGGAGAAGGAAACGGATCCCAAGGCCAAGGCGGAACTGCTGGAAATCGCCGAAGTCTGCCGCCGCGTGCCCGAATTCCCCGCGCGCAATTTCCGCGAAGCCGTGCAGGCTTTCTGGTTTACGCATTTGTGCATCGAGATTGAGCAGGCCGGTTGCGGAACGTCTCCGGGCCGCTACGGTCAGTACATGTACCCCTACTACCGCAAAGACCTTGACGAAGGCACGCTGACCCGCGAGCAGGCCCTCACCCTGCTCAAGTTCCAGTTCATCAAGCATCTGGAAGTGGCTGTTTATCAGGGCACGGCGTACGCTCTCGCCCTTTCCGGCCACACGGGCCAGGTTATTTCCATCGGCGGCATGACCGAGGACGGCGAAGACGCCAGCACGGAACTTGAAGAACTCCTCATGGACTGCCAGATAGCCATGAAGAACATCCAGCCCACGCTGGCCCTCTTCTATCATCCCAAAATGAAGGAATCCTACCTGCACAAGGCCATAGACGTCATCCGCACCGGCGTCGGCCAACCGCAGTTCATGAACAACGCCGTGGTCATTCAACGCCACCTCGCCCGCTTCGGCACGCGCGGCATCACAATCGGCGAAGTCCGCAAAAACTGCGTCGTCTTCGGCTGCGTGGGCACAGGCCAGGCCGGCCAGGGCTCCTACGTGACCTTCGAAGGCCAGCCCAACCTCGCCAAACTCGTGGAATTCACGCTGAATGACGGGTATGATCCCTACACCAAGAAGCAGATCGGCATCAAGGTCGGCGATCCCAAATCTTTCGCCACCTTCGAGGACTTCTATGAAGCCTTCAAAAAGCATACGGCCCATTGCCTGAAATTGCAGCGCAGGATAACCGACATAGGCAACTCCATGCGGGAGGAGATCGTTCCGAGCATCTTCCGTTCCAGCGTGATTGAAGGCTGCCTGGAAAAGGGCCTCTACGAGGAACAGGGCGGCCCCAAATACGCGCAGTCGCTGTGCATCACCACCAGCGGCGTTGACGCGGCCAACTCCCTCTACGCCATCAAACATCTTGTGTACGACACAAAGAAACTCAGCATGGAACGCCTGCTGCAGGCCCTTGCGGCCAATTTCGAAGGCTACGAGGAAGAGCGGAAGCTGTGCTTCGAAGCGCCCAAGCACGGCAACGACGATCCCGATGTGGACGCGTTGGTGCAGCGCATGTACCGGGACGTCGAGCAGATATACCGGGCGACAGGGACGGATTATTTCGGCTATGAAGCCAGGATGGACGCCTTCTCCCTGTCCTTCCACAACTACTTCGCTCCCATGACGGGCGCGCTGCCCAACGGGCGCAGAAGGGGCGAACCCATGACGGACGCCAGCGTCTCCGCCATGCCAGGCACGGACGTCAACGGCATCACCGCCATGCTCAAATCCGCGGCCAAGGCCGTGGACACCGTCAAGTTCAACGCGAACCACCTGAACGTCAAGCTGCTGCCCTCCTTCCTGGAAGGTCCGGCCGGCGCCCGCACCCTGCTCGCGCTCATCAAGACCTACTATGACCTGGGCGGTTGCCATATCCAGTTCAACTGCGTTGACACGGAAACGCTGAAAGAGGCCCAGAAGAAACCCGAAAACCACAAGGAACTGGTCGTCCGCGTGGCTGGATTCAGCGCCTACTTCACACGTCTCGACAAGGGCGTGCAGAGCGAAATCATCAAGCGCACCCAGTACGCCACAGCGCAATAGTTCCTCACACCCCCGGCGTCAATCCCGGAGCACCCACCCCGCTTCGGGTTGACGCCGGAATATGAGATGAGAGCATCCCCATGAACATCGCCATTACGGATGAGGCCGCAGCAAGACTGCGCGAGCTCCTGGAAGAGGAAGGCGGCGACGCTGTGGTGCGCATCCGGGAAACCAAGATAGGCGACGGATGAAAAAGCAAATTCGTGCTCAGGCTGAGCATAGACGAGCGCGAGGACGACGATGTGGAAGGTGTTGCCGCCTCTCTTCCCTTCGTCATCAATGAGGAATTGGCAGAGCAGTACGGACGGGAGTTTTCCGTCGCCGTTGACGAACATCTAACGCTGGTCGTGGACGCGGCATAGCGTCCCTTTTGGACACCCCGGCACACATGCGACAAGGACAACAACTATGAACATCGCCATAACCGATGAGGCCGTCAAAAGACTCAATGCCCTTCTGGAAGACGAAGGCGAAGACGCCGTCGTCAGAATTCGTGAAACCCAGGTTGGCCCGCCGTGAAAACGCCAGACTGTGCTCAGGCTGAGCATAGATGAACGCGAAGACGACGATGTGGAAGAAGCCGTCAACGCTCTGCCCTTCGTCATCAATGAAGAGCTTTTTGAACAGTATGGAGAAAACTATTCGGTGACGCTGGATGAAAACCAGGTGCCGGTCATCGTCGCCGGATAGTCGCGCATCAGCGGCGTCGGTTCGCGACAATCGAACCGGCGCCGAACAGGTTCCCGGACACGCAATGCTGAACATCACCCTTACGGACGCCGCCCGTGGCGCGCTGCGACAACTCCAGGACAGGGAAGAGGGACTTTCCCGCTTCCGTCTGCGCGAATTCGTCAGCGGTTGCGGCGTGGCCTGCCGCGGAGAGGTGCGCAGATCCCTGAGACTTGTTCTGGAAGAATGTCCCGAAAAAAACGAATGCCCGGAAGAAGACGACCTGACGCGGGAGGCGGACGGATTCCGCTTCGTCATGGAAAAAATTCTCCTGGCCAATTACGGCAACTCCTTTTTCATCACTCTGGGGCAGGATAAAATGCCCGCTGTCGCTCCTCTGTCTGCGCTGTGCGAAAACGCGCTGAAAAAGCTCGGAACCGAAATGAGGTGACGCTATGGATATTGACGTTTTTTTCCGGGACTACGGCAAGGCATTTGAGCGGGGCGACGCCGCAGGCGTCGTCGAATTCCTGAAAGATTCCATCAACGCGGCGGAAGCCGACAACGACAACCACGCCCTGGTCACGATACTCAACGAGGCCGCCGGGTATTACAGAAACACCAGCGACTACGCCCAGGCCATAGCCCTGTCCGAAAAGGCCCTCACCACCTTGCGCAGGCTTGGCTACGAAAACACGGTTCCTTACGGCACCACCCTGCTCAACACGGCCACCGCCTATCGCGCCTCGGGCGACAACGCCCGTGGTCTGGAGCTTTTCATTTCTTCTCTGGCCGTGCTGGGCGCGCTCCTGCCCGAGGATGACCACCGTTTCGCCGGACTGTACAACAATATCGGGGCCATTCACGAAGAAAGAGGTCAGTTGCCCGAAGCGCTGGACATGTTGGAAAAAGCCGCGGCCATCATGGAAAAAAATCCCGGTATGGCCGAAGATTCGGCCATTGTGCTCACCAATCTGGCCCTGATCCTGCTCCGGCTCAACCGGACGGGGGAGGCCGCAAAAACCTTCGGCAAGGCCGAAAAGCTCTTTTGCCGGACGGACGCCAGGCCCGCGCCCCAGTATGCGGCCACCCTGGCCGGCATGGGCGAAGTCTGCTTCAGGATGGGCGACTTCGACAAAGCCATCGAAAAATACGAATCCGCCCTCGCGCGCATCAAGGACTCCTTCGGCGAGAACCGCGATTACGCCATAACCTGCCAGAATTGCGCCGATGTGTATGAGGCCGCCGGCAAATCGGAGGCGGCCGCCGCCCTGACGCTGCGGGCGCAAAACATCCTCAGCGGGCTGGACGCGCTGGAGCGGCGGCATTCTCCGCCTCGGCAAGAGACGCGTAGCCGTAGCGTTTCGCCTGTTGCAGAAGCGTTTCAGCGGCCCCGTTGATCCCGGCTTTTTGCTGACGCAGCGTATGCCTGTGTAAACGGCGGATGGTTTCGGCGGAGCAGGTTCTCAACTCGCCCCTGAGATACGTCTCGAAGGATGTCTCCAGCGCGGAGTCCTCCCCGCTGCGCAGGGCGCGGCCCCTTCCGCACAGAAAAGGATATTTTTCCGCCGCTTCCAGCTTCCAGGAAATATGCGCGGCCAGGATTTCCTCAATCAGGGCGAGCGTCCCCCCGTCCACAGGCGGCAGCGCTTTCGCAATCCTCATGTATTCCTCCGGGCATGTGCTTTCCATCATCCGGGCGTACTTCTCGGTCATGAGATTTCTGCCCTCCCGCCGCGCCGCCTCAAGGTCCTCCAGCCAGCTTTCCAGGGCGTCCTCCGGCCAGGTCGCGAACTGGGCGCCGCGCATTATTTTGAAGGTTTCCGCGTCGTCCTGGCAGGAGGCCCTGCCCCCGGCGTTTTGGACATCCGAAAACATCTCCCATTCCAGTTCGAGAATTCTTTGCATCACGGCCTGGTTCATCCTGTTCGCCTCCTCTGTCCGCGTTCACAACAGTCGCTCTAGCCGACAAGCACATTCATGCCGCGGAGCGTTTCGTCGCCTATAGTCGTCTGCACCGCGCGGGCGTGATCCAGCAAAAAAACGCCGGGGGCGTCGGACAGGCCGTCTTCCCGCAGTTTGTCCGCTACAAGGCCGCACATCGTGTCAATCATTTCCGCCTTGACGCCCACGGCACGCTCATCGGCGTTTTCCGTTTCGGCCAGTATGCGCAGTCTGTAAAACATTTCAGAGCCCAAGAGCGGCAAATCCCTGAGCATGCGGTGCCGCCACTTGTAAAAGGGAGCGTACTGTCTGTTCAACAGAAACACAAGGCCGCAGGCGGCTTCCAGAAAGGCGCTTTCGGCCGTCTTGACGGCCACCGTGTCCCGCCGTTTGGCGCAGCGGGAAAAATTGTACTGCCCGGCCTGGGCCATTGCCGCGCAACGGGCGGCGATTTTTTTCCGGCGCACGTCCTCCGGATAATAGGCGAGCAGTTTTTCGCGGATCGCCGAAAATTCCCCCAAAGGGTCGGCAAAGACCTCGCCGTTGGTGGCCGAACGCAGATAGGCCTCCGGGATGCTCATCCAGTCCTGCGCGCTTTCCGGCGGGCCGGGCCGCCCGAGAAATTTGTAATAGAACGCCCCGATTTCCATGACGCCCCGCCGCCCTTCCCCCCAGTCCGTTTTCAGGACAGGCAGCCCACGGAAACGGCGTGGGGCGTGCAGGTTGAGCGCGTCCTGCATCTCCCGCCCGATGCGGGCGTAGTCCCGACTGTTCAGCCACAGGCATACCGTCGCGCCCCAGTCGTGATCACGGGAGATTTCGTCGTCCAGCCCAAGGCATTCCGAGCCTTCCCCCACAAGGCCGACGGCCGCGCGCTCCACGTAGTCCGGGAAGCGCCGTTTCAGCAGCGGGTAGCAGAACGCGCCGAAATACAGTCTGGAAAGTTCAAGCCCTTGCATACGGCTTTCCGTGACCGGCTTCAGGCCTCCGCCGGGAGCGCTTCTTCCCTGATGGGGAGGTTGACCAGGGCGGCAAAAAGCGCCAGGGCGATGTCGGCATACCAGACCCAGAGATAGCCGCCGGTCTGTTCCATAGCCACCCCGCCGAGCCAGGCTCCCAGAAAGCCGCCCACCTGATGGGAAAAGAAGGTCAGGCCAAAAAGCGTGGCCAAATAGCGTTTGCCGAAGAGCTTGTTCACAATGCCCGCCGTCGGCGGCACGGTGGCCAGCCAGGTGAAGCCGATGGCGCAGGCGAAAACGTAAAAGGTCAGCGCCGTTTTGGGGGCGAAAAGATAGACGCCGATAATGACGGCACGCAGAAAATACACCCAGGACAAAATGTGCTTCATGAGAAAACGGTTGCAGATGAAGCCCACCCCTATGCTCCCGGCGACGTTGCACAGGCCGATCAGGGCGATGCTCGCGGCCGAGACGGCCGTGGAATGGCCGCAGGCGGAAATTTCCACGGGCAGATGGGTGATGAGAAAGGCGACGTGAAAGCCGCAGGTAAAAAAACCGGCGTGGAGCAGAATATAGCTCGGGTCGCGCAGAGCCACGGCAAGCTGCTCGCGCAGCCCCTCCCGCTCCTGACCGGAAACGGCCTCCGCGGCTTGCGGCAGGTCCTTGATCCGGCACAAAAACCAGGAAGGCGCGATGGCCACCAGGGCCAAACCGGCCAGCACCCACAGGCTGGCGCAGTAATCGCGCAGATGCGTCACCATGTGGATCAGCGGCGCGTAGGCGAATTGCCCCAGGGAGCCGCCGGCGTTGATGATGCCGCCCGCGACCGAACGCCGGGCGGCGGGAATTTTGGAGGCGGCGATGCCGAAAAGCGCGGCGAAGCTCCCGGCCGCGACGCCGGCGGGGGAAAGCAGGCCCTGGCTGAGCGTCAGGGACCAGAAGCCGTCGGCAAAGACGGTGAGCGCCTGCCCGGCCGCTATGCACAGCAGGCCCGTCGCCAGCGCGGCGAAGGGATGCCCCTTGTCCGCCCAGGCCCCGAAGATCGGTTGAAAAATGCCCCAGGAAAGCTGACCCACGGCCAGGGCCGCGCTCACGGCCGCAATGCTCAGTCCCCTGGCGTCCATGATGGGCTGGACGAAAAGCCCCACCGTAAGCCGCGTGCCCATGGCGATCATGATGATGAGAATGGCCGGCCCCACGACGGCCGCCAGTCCGGCTGTTTCTCTCTTTCCGGTCAGCGGCGTATCGTGGGGCGGCATTGCTGGAGGGAGATTTTGGTGCATAAAATTTCGGCGCGTCCCGGACGACTGTCCGGGACGCGTTCGACGTTCAGGTCAGTAGGACATGCTTCTGGGCAGCCAGACGGCGATGTCCGGCCACACGCATATCATGGTTATGGCGATGAGCAGCATGCACAGGAAGGGAAAGGATCCCTTGTAGATTTGCATCACCGATATGTGCGGGCATATCCCCCGCACCACAAAAACGTTCAACCCCACCGGCGGCGAAATGCCCGCCAGCACCATCATGAGCGTCACGAACACGCCGAACCACACGGGATCAACGCCGTAGGCCTGGGTGATGGGATACATGAAGGGCATGGTCAGGATCAGAATGGAGGTGGATTCCAGAATGCAGCCCAAAATCAAGAAAAGGACGAACATCATCAGGATCAGGGTCACATAGGACATTTTGAAGCCCACAAAGGTGTTCACCATGTGGTGCGTGGTGCCGGTGGTGACCAGAAAGCGCGCCATGAGCCAGCCGCCGATGAAGAGGAAGAAAATGGACGCGCTCAGCTTGGCCCCTTCCCGGAAGGCCGGAACAATGGTGTCCCTGCGCAGCCTGCGCATGCAGGCCGCGATGATGATGATGCCCACCACGCCCAGGGCCGCGGCCTCCGTCGGGGTGGCCAGGCCGCCGTAAATGCCGCCGATGACGATGCCGAACACGGCGATGACCGGAACGGAAGCGTGCAGACAGCCGAAGCGCTCGGCCCAGGTGGCCGGCGGAGCCTTGGGCCCCATGGCCGGGTTGATGGTGCAGCGGATGATGCAGTACAGGGCGAAGAGAGCCGTCACCAGCAAACCCGGAACCAGAACGGCCATGAAAAGTTCGCCCACGCCCTGGTCGGTGAGCACGGCGAAAATGATGCAGAACACGCTCGGGGGGATGATGGCCGCCAGTCCGCCCGAGGCGGCGACCGATCCGGCGGACAGTTCCGTGTCGTAGCCCGATTTTTCCAGTTCAGGTATGACCGTTGAGGCCATGGTGGCGGAAGCCGCGGCTGTGGAGCCGGTCACCGCGCCGAAGGCCGCTCCGGCCAGAACGCCGGCCGCCGCCAGCCCGCCGGGCAAAAAGCCTATCCACTTCCGGTTCGCGTCGAACAGGTCGGACACAATGCCCGTATGGTAGGCGATGGAGCCCATAAAGATGAAGAGCGGAATGCTCATGAGCGAAAAGTTGCTCGCCTGCTCCCAGGCCACGAACATGGTCTGGGTGGCCGCGTTGACCGGGCCCAGGGTGAAGCACAGGCCGATGCTGGCCACGCCGCACATGGCGTAGGCCATGGGCATGCCCAGCACGGAAAGCAGCAGCATGACGAGAATGCCGTAGTATCCCAGCATGTGATCCATTTCAGCGACCTCCCTCGCGGCGGTAATTTCTCCAGGAATCCACCACGTTGTAAAACAGGGCCAGCGTGAGCACAAGGAAACCAAATGTCATGATCACGCGCATGGGCCAGAAGGGATAGCGGAAATCCGTCCCGCTTTCGTTCAGGGCGAAGGATGTGGGTATCTCCATGCTGCTGCGGACGGTGGCGGCCAGCATCCACAGACCGGCGAAGGTGCGGGTCAGGCAGTCGCAGATCAGTTTCATTCCGCGCGGGTAACGGTCGTACAGGATGTCGAGCAGGATGTGATCCCTGTCCAGCTCCACTCTGGGCACGGCCAGGAAGATGGCCCCGATGAGGAACAGGCCGCTGCCCTCAATGGCCCAGGAGAGCGGCGTGTTGAAAAAGTTGCGGCCCACCACGTCAATCAGGATCACCAGCAGTATGGCCGGATACAGGATATACATGCTGACGGCCAGGCCGGCGTCGCTGACCTTGTTGATGCCCCGCGTGAACTTGTCGTGGGCGGCGTCCGCCGCGGACTGGGCTTCCCCTTCCAGTTCGGGCATGACATCTTCAAGGGCAATATGATCCAGGCCGTGGTGTATTGTTTTTTGTTCAGCATTCATGTGGAACGACTCCTTGCCGATTTTTGTCGAAATGCGACCGACCGGACTCCGAAAAGGGAAGGCTTTTCGGAGTCCGGTTGGGAAATTACAGGAAAAGGTTTAGAATCCGTCCACGATGCCATGGATCATGTTCTTCGGGTCCTGCACCTGTTCGCGGATTCCCCGAATGGACATGGCGTTGTACTTGGCCGCCGTGGCCCTGAAATCCTTGACGAATTCCTTGGCGGGCAGGCCCTTGGCCTCGTTCTTCTGAACCCACTTGTCCCAGATGGTGTCGCCCACGGCAACCCAGCGCTTCTTTTCATCCGGATCAAGGAAGATCATCTCCACGCCGTTTTTCTTGAGGTCGTCAAAACCGCGGTCTTCCAGCTTGGTGTAGCCTTCGGACATGTGGTTGCCGGCCAGCTGGAACTTGTAGTACAGCTCCTTCTGGAACTCCTTGGGAAGGCTGAAGAATTTTTCCCTGTTGAAGCCGTAGTCAATGCGCGTCACGGTAAGGCCGGTGACGGTGAGGTACTTGGCCACTTCGTGGAAGCGCCAGGGGATGATGCTGCCGACGGCCCAGGCCACGCCGTCCACCACGCCCCGCTGCAGGCCGATGAAGGTGTCCGGGGTGGGCAGGGACACCGGGGTCGCGCCCAGGGCGATCAACGTGTCGCGCAACACCTCGCCGCCGAAGCCCATGATGCGCTTGCCCTTGAGGTCTTCCAGCCTGCGGATGGGCGTCTTGCAGATAAGGCCCTGCACGTCGAAGTGGGGGATCCAGGCCAGGGAAACGCCCTGGGCCTCATATTCCTTTTTGAACCACTTGGGGTACATTTCTTCCATAACCTGGGTGGCCACGACCACGCTGTTGAACAGGAAGGGCAGGCCGTCGGCGTGAGACATGGAGAAAGCGCCCTGGTTGTGCAGGTGATAGGTCTGCCCCACATGGACAAGACCCGCCCGCAGGGCTTTCCAGCCGTCCTGGAGACTGTGCAGGGACTGGCCGAAGTAGCGCTCGAACCTCAGGCGGCCGCCGAACTGATATTCCAGAAAACTGAAGGTCTCCCAGTGGATGCCGTGCCCGATGTCGCTGGCGTTGGGATAATAGCAGGAGCATTTCAGAACGACGGCGTCCTTGTCGAAATCCTCGGGCTTCATCTGCGCCTTGTCCGCCGGGGTCAGCGGTCTGTCGTTGGCTTCCGCGCCGTAGTAAACCCAGCCGATGTTGTTGTCCTTGATTTTTTCCGGCGTGAGCGTGGTAACGTAGGGGGCGTTGCCCGGAGACGTCTCGCTCGTGGCGGAAGCGATGTCGGGCAGCGCCGGCCCCAGAGAGATCGCCGCCGCTGTGGCCGCCGCGCCCTTGATGAACTCGCGCCGGTTGACAGTGGAACCCTTCGCCGCCTCAACCGCTGGTTGGGCCGGTTTCTTTTCCTTTTTCCTGGTCTTCAACTTCATCGTAAACCTCCACTTTGGCATGTGCCGTTATGTTGCGCGGACGCCGTGAGCGCGCCCGGTTCGGTGCATACTGGATCAGGCTATGACGGCCTTGAGGCCGCAATCGGAAAACCGTTTCAGGATACTGTTCAAATGCTCCGCCGAATAAGAAGGAATGTCGGGATATTCCCGACGCAGGGCGGCATACTTGTTTCTCCCGAAAGCATGGTAAGGCATGACATCAACTTCGCTGACGGCGTATTCCTTGAGAAAATCGGCCATTGCCCTGATGTTCTCCTCAGAGTCGTTCCTGTCCGGAATCAGGGGCACGCGGATGCTGACGCGTGCGGACGAGGCAAGGGCCGTTTTGAGGTTGGCCAGAATCAGGGTATTGTCCTGGCCTGTCAGCCGCTTGTGTTCTTCGGTCTGCATGTGTTTGCAGTCAAAAAGCATCCGGTCCGTGAGGGCGACGACCCGGCCGAAAAATTCCGGCGGGCAGAAGCCGCATGTGTCAAGACAGGTGTCGTAGCCTTCGGCCCGGCATTGGGCCAGCAGCTCAAGCAGAAATGTTCCGCCGCAGGTGGGCTCTCCCCCGCCGATGGTGACACCGCCGTCGGAATTGGCATAAAAAAGCGCGTCCTTGCGGATCTCCGTCATGACCCGGTCAACGTCCATGGACTCGCCGGACATGACCCGCGCCTTCGTCGGACAATCAGGCACGCAGGCCCCGCAGTGCGTACACTTTTCCATATCCCTGTTGTAAACGTCGCCAACCTTGACCACGGCCTTTTCCGGGCACACTTCCATGCAGTGCCCGCAGCCCGAACAGAGATTTTCAAACACCATCAGTTCCGGCGTGAAGGACTGGGATTCAGGATTGCTGCACCATTGGCAACGCAGGGGACAGCCCTTGAGAAAAACCGTCGTCCGCAACCCCGGCCCGTCCTTGGTGGACATCCTCTGTATATTGTAAACGACGGCTTGTTCCATTCAGCCTCAGCCTGCGCCGCAGTATGGTTTTTGTTTTTCCGGGGCATTCGCCTTTTCAACGTATTTCCTTCACAAGCAAGATGTGTGCCGACCTTTTTATTTAAAAATAGCTCTTTTAATACAAAATGTTACAGAGAAATCAGGAATTGTTATCAATAAGCTTTTGTACCCCCCCCGCGTTGTGTACATGTTTGGCGACACCGCAAAATGAGACTATAGTTAACATATTGAAAAAAAACAAGAAAACTGTACCGTAACAGACACAACAGCCGCCGCCCCTGAAAGGATGCGCCCGTGCCGCCCCGAAAATGTTTACACTGCCCCGGAAGCATGTTACAGGAACAAAAAACGCGTCGTCCCAAAACAAAAAGCTCGAACGGTGAATGCGCATCATGATAGACTTTGACGACATCCTCATGTCTTCCCTTGAGGAAATCGCGGAAAGCAAATACAGCAGCCTGTTCGAGCTTCTCCACACCGGAATCGCCATACTGTCCCCCAAAGGGATATTTTTGTACGCGAACACGTCGTACATGAAGATGTTCGGTTTTTCCAAAAGCATTATCGGCAAACACGTTTCGCAACTGTTCCTGACCTCCGAACAGGGCGTCATGGAGGCCATCCGCACGCGCAAAATGACGATATGCTCCAGCGTCACCACCGACAATTCCAAGGGCGTTTCCTTCCGCTGTCCCATCATCAACAACAGGGACGAGCTTCTGGGCATCATAGTGGAGGCTGTCCCGACGAATATCGAGAAAGAGGAATTCCTCAGCCTGCTGGACACCATGAAGGGCCTTGAGGAAAGAGCCAACTACATTGAGCATCAAATCCTCAAGAAACCCGGAATGCTGCACACCTTCGACAGTATTGTCGGCGAAAGCCAGGTCATGCAGAAACTCAAGAAACTCGGGAAACGCTTCGCCAAAACCGACCAGAACGTCCTTATCTTCGGCGAGAGCGGAACGGGAAAAGAACTTGTGGCCCAGGCACTGCACACGGCAAGCGGACGCGCGGCCGAACCTTTCGTGGCCGTCAACTGCGCCGCCCTGCCCCATGAACTCATTGAATCCGAACTGTTCGGCTATGAGTCGGGGGCCTTTACCGGCGCGAAAAGCTCGGGAATGAAAGGGAAATTCGAACTGGCCGACAAGGGCACCATCTTCCTGGACGAGATCGGCGATTTGCCCATGCCGATGCAAGCCAAACTGCTGCGCGTGCTGGAAAGCGGCGAAATTCAGAAAATCGGCCATTCCGGACGCATGCACTCGGATTTTCGGCTGGTGGCGGCGACAAACAAAAAACTTCTCAAACTCGTGGACGAAGGCCTGTTCAGGGAAGATTTGTACCACAGGCTCAACATTCTCGAACTGATCGTCCCGCCTCTGCGGGAGCGCACAAGCGACATTCCGCTTCTGGTCAGACACCTCATAGAGGTCATCGTCGGCCGCAAGCGCGCCAAGGAAATCAACATCTCCAACGAGGTGTACAGGCTTTTCAGCGAGTATTCCTGGCGCGGAAACATCCGGGAATTGAGGAATGTGCTCTCTTTCGCCCTGTATGACATGGAAAACGCCGAAAAGCTGTTGACCGGCAAACACCTGCCGGCACGGTTTTTCCGGGAAATAAGCGAGTCGCCCCATGACGGGGGCCACCCGTCGGCCGCGGCCCAGACATTGTCCAACGCAAGCGCGAAGGCCGAGCGGGAAGCCCTTGTTTCCGCCCTGGCCAAAGCGAACAACAACAAAACAATCGCCGCGCAGCTTCTGAAAATTTCGCGGAACAAGCTGTACAAAAAAATGCGCGACTACGACATTGAACTGAAATGAGCCAGGCGACAGGAAAAAAGGGGCGGGAGCATCTGGCCACGCTCTGCGTTCACGAGGGGGGCGGAACATTCCAGAAACGGCTCGCCCGTTCGGTTTCCACGCCCGAAACATTCCCAGTGTACGCCGCTTCCGTCTATGCCTTTGACGATATCGAAGCCCTGGACGCCGTCTATGACAGAAAGGCCGAAGGCTATATCTACTCCAGAATGGCGGCTCCCAACGCCGACGCCGTTTCCGGAATTCTCGCCCGCGCCGACGGCGGAGAGGCCGCCCTTGTCCTCCCTTCGGGAATGGCGGCCATAACCGCGACAATTCTCGCCTCAACGCAGGCCGGCGAGCACATTATTTCCTCCCGCACCCTGTACGGCGGCGTGCACGATTTTTTCGCCAACGAACTGGAACGCCGCGGCGTTGAAGTCACCTTCCTGGACATGACGCGCGACGCCGTTGAGGCGCACATCAAAAAAAACACCAGGTTGCTCTACACGGAAATGATCTCCAATCCACTCATGGAAGTGGCTGATGTGGCCGCCTTGTCCGCCACGGCCCGTCGGCGCGGCCTGCTGCTTTTTGTGGACAATACCTTCGCCACCCCGGCTGTGGCCAGGCCGCTGGATTTCGGCGCGGACGCGGTCCTGTACAGCGCCACCAAATATCTGGGCGGGCACAGCGACATCGTCGCGGGCGCCGTCGTCGCCAACCGCGCCATCATCGAACGGGTCAAACGGCTGCAAACGCTTTACGGCTTCAGCGCCGGCGCGCACGATTGCTGGCTGCTGGCGCGCAGCCTGCGCACCCTGGATCTGCGCATGGGCAAACATTCGGACAACGCCTTGAAGGTGGCGCGCTTTCTGCAAAAACAGGCCGTTGTGGACAAAGTTTTCTACCCTGGTCTGCCTTCTTCGCCCTCGCACGGCCTGGCCCGGCGCCAGTTCGCTCCGGAGCGCTTCGGGGGAATGCTGAGCGCCGACCTCAAGGGTGGCGCGAAGGCCGTGAAGACGCTGCTGAAAAACCTGCGGACGATTCGCCTTGTCCCAAGCCTTGCCGGCGTCGCGACAAGCATAAGCGTGCCGGTGAAAACATCTCATCGCGCTTACGACAGACGGGCGCTGAAAAAAATGGGCATTATTCCCGGCCAGATACGCTTTTCCGTCGGTCTGGAAGAGGCGGAAGATATTCTGGCGGAACTGGAGGAAGCGTTTTCTTTTCTTTAGGTATATGTGCATGGCGCGGCCTCCGCCCTGAAGCGGAGACCGCGGCGAAATCAGCAGGATAACAAGATTACGGGTGACACTTGGATTTGGCGCAGCCGAGCAAATCCTTTTTCAGTTCGGCCTTCTCGGCCACGACGTTGGTATGGCACTCGAAACAGGTGCGATGCTTGAGCTTTTCCTTGCTGTGTATGACGACGTACAGGCTCTTCTCGCCCTTCTTTTCGGTCAGGTTGTCATGACATCCGGCAGTCGCGCACTTCTGGTAGTTTTCCTTGCCGTCTACATTGTGATGACAGGTCACGCACTCCACCTTGTCCTTGTGCGGGGCGTGCGGAAACATGACTTCCTTTTTCGATCCCTTCAGGGCCAACGGCTCTGTGGGAACCGGGGGCGCCGCCGCCAGGGCCTGCATGGCCGCGGCGAACAGGAAAAGACACAGCAGGGCGAACGACATTTTTTTCATAAAGCTCCTCCTAATGGTGAAACGGCTTGCAATTCTCGTTTGGAGAACTCAAAGTGTAGCCCCCGCGAAGTCCTGTGTCAATGGCAGAGACAATTTTGTCAGGGTATTTTTTTAAAGCGATTTTTTCTCAAAGTCCTTGACGCCTCCCTATGAACGAGGTACAAACACGCATCAAAAATTTCGTCCGGCTGTCGGGCGGATGCGTCCAGCGGCGCGGCGCCGCGGATGTGTTTTTTGACCTCACTGCAAAGAAGGAAAAGCACATGAGGAACGGCACAACAAAGCTCCTGCTGACGGCAATGGCCGCGGCCGGCGCGATCTGTCTGATGCTTGTCAACGCGGGCGCGGCGCATGCGGCCCCGGAACTCACGAGCATCAGCGATGCCCCGCCGGCCATAGTCATCTTCCCCGTCGGTGAAAAACCCAACCCCGAAGGGCTTGGCATGAAACCCGTTGTTTTCAGCCACCTTGTACACGAGAACCGTGTTGAAAACTGCGAGTCCTGTCACCACACCGGCGACACCGTCGCCTGTACATCCTGCCATACAGTGCAGGGCAACGCCGGCGGGAACTTCATTACCCTGGAAAAGGCGATGCATACCGAGAACATCGCCAAACGCGCCAAGGGCAATACCCCGCAGAGCTGCGTAAGCTGTCACGCGCAGCAGATCCGGAAACGCGAATGCGCCGGCTGCCACAGCATCGTCCAGCCCAGCCGGGGGGATGCTTATTGCGCTTCCTGTCACAATGCGCCGGGCCTGACCAAGGCCGACATGGTCGCCGGCTCCGCCGGCAAACTGCCCGAGGAGAGAACGGCCAAACTCGCCTCGGACGCGCTCAAGGCCCGGGAAAACCCCGTGCAGCTGCAACCCACCGACGGCCCCTATAAAGTGATGATCGGCGAAATAGCCGACAAATACATGCCCAGCATGTTCGCGCACCGCCGTCATGTGGCCTCCCTCATGGAGCGCGTCAAGGACAATGCCCTGGCTTCGGCCTTCCACAATCAGCCGGCGACGCTCTGCGCGGCCTGTCACCACAACAGCCCGCTCAAAGGCGCGCCGCCCAAGTGCGGAAGCTGTCACCAGCAGCGCATTGACCCCGCCAATCCTGAACGCCCCCAGCTCAAGGCCGCCTACCACCTGCAATGTATGGGTTGCCACCAGGGCATGAAAGTCGCCAGACCCCTCAATACTTCCTGCGTCACATGTCACAGGAAGAATGAGACCAAGACTGTCAGCGCCGCCGCAAAATGAGGAGAAACGCAATGAACCGCAGAAAATTTCTGACCATTCTGGGCAGCGCCGGCGTGGCCTCGGCTATGGGAACAGCCAAAGTGGCTCAGGCGGGCGGCGGAACGCACACCTGGCCCTACTATGAAAACAGTTACGGCGTATTGCACGACACAACGCGCTGTATCGGCTGCCGCCGCTGTGAACAGGGCTGCAGCAAGGTCAACAACCTGCCCAAGCCCGACAAGCCCCACGACCTTTCGGTGCTGAACAAGCGCCGCCGCATGACCCCCACGACATGGACGGTGGTCAATAAATATGAACTGAACGGCAAACCGGTTTTCCGCAAGCAGCAATGCTTCCACTGCAACGATCCGGCCTGCGCTTCGGCCTGTTTCGCCAAATGCTTCAGCAAACAGCCGAACGGCAGCGTGACCTATGACGGAACGCAGTGCGTGGGCTGCCGCTACTGCATGATCGCCTGCCCCTTTTATGTGCCGAGCTTCGAATACGACGACGCCTGGGATCCGCTGGTGGTCAAATGCACCTTCTGCGAACCGCGGCTCAAGGAAGGCAAGCTGCCCGGTTGCGTTGAGGCCTGCCCCATGGACGCCCTGACCTTCGGCCGGCGCTCCGACCTCATCAAAATCGCCAGAACGCGCATCAAGAATACCCCGGGCAAATACGCCGACTATATATACGGCGAATGGGACGCTGGCGGCACGGCCTGGATGGTGCTGGCCCCGGCCGGCGAGGGCGCTGAACACGCCGGAGGCGAATTCGCCGCTCTGGGCCTGGACACGCACCTCGGCAACCGTCCCATGGGCGAGCTGACCGCCGGCGCGCTGGGCGCTGTGCCCATGATTGTGGCCTTCTGGCCTGTGCTTTTCGGCGGCGCCTACGCCATGACAAAACGCCGCGAAGCCATGCACAAGGCCGAAACACAAGCCGTGCTCGACGAAGCCAAACAGGATATGGCCGATGCCCTGGACGCCGCTGTGCGCAAAATCGCTGAAACCCAAGGATCAGGCGCGGCGGACGCGGCCCGGCAGGCCATGACCGCGGCCCTGAAAGCCAGAGAAGAAGCCGGCCCGAGCCACGGGCATGGGGAGGATAAGTAGATGTCGCATCAAATCGTCATTCCCACCAGGGGCAAGCTCTTCAACATGGGTGAATTTTTCACCATGACGCCGGGCAATATCGTTACCGCCGTCATTCTCGTCGGCGGATTGATCCTCTCCATTGTACGCTTCACCATGGGCATAGGCACCGTGGCCAATCTCTCCGACGTGCAGCCCTGGGGCATGTGGATCGGCTTTGATCTGCTTTGCGGCGTGTGTCTGGCCGCCGGCGGCTATTTCACCACCGTGGCCTGCTACGTCATGGGCATGAAGCACTTCCATTCGGCCGTGCGGCCCGCCGTGACAACGGCCTTTCTGGGCTACGCCTTCGTGGTCGTCGCCCTGCTCTATGATCTGGGCCACTGGTGGCGCCTGCCCTACATGTTCTTCTTCCCCGGCACAACTTCCGTGCTCTTTGAAGTCGGCCTGTGCGTGGCCACATATCTTACAGTGCTTTTTGTGGAATTTTCCGTCTGCCCCTGCGAGTGGCTGGCCTCAAAGTTCCCGATACTGCTCAAATGGCGCACGCTTGTCAACAAATGCACCATCATTCTCACCATTTTCGGCGTGACCCTTTCCACCCTGCATCAGTCCTCGCTCGGCTCGCTGTATCTCATAGCCCCGGGCAAACTGCATCCGCTGTGGTATTCGCCGTTCATTCCCCTGTTCTTCTTCGTCAGCTCCATGGCCGCCGGCGGCTCCATGGTCATCTTTGAGGGCATGTTCGCCCACAAGGGCGTGCATCACTATATGGACGAAACACACCTCAAGGAAGCGGACGAAGTGGTCTTCAGCTTTGCAAAGGCCATTTCCTTCATCCTGTTCGCCTATTTCATGCTCAAGTTCACGGACATGCTGGTTCAGGCCAACGAACCCTATATCTTCTCCGGCTATGGGCTTATCTGGCTGATCGAAGTCTTCGGTTTTGTCCTGTTCCCGGCCTTTCTCTATGCCAAGGGTTCGCGTGAGCGCAACCTGAGCACCTGCCGCAAGGCTGCCGCCATGACTGTGGTCGGCATTATCTTCAACCGCTTCAACGTGTCCATGATCGCCTACAATTACGCCTTGCCCGCGGCCGACAGGTATTTCCCGAGCCTGGCGGAAGTCTGGATTTCCTGCTTCGTCGTCACCATGATTGTGACCGTGTACCGCTTTGTCGTGTACCACATGCCGGTGCTCTACGAACATCCCGATTTCAAGGGCGAAGAACACTAAACCGGAGGAGATGACCATGGAATTCAACACATTTTACGACTATTTCCTCTTTACCAAAAGTTTTGCATACGTCATGATGTTCATTGTTTTGCCTGTCTATGTGATTTACTGGAATTGCGTGCTCTTTCCGACAAAAAAACGGCGCAACAACAGCCCGTACTGACCCGTTTCAGACAAACAAAAAGGACGGGCAGGTGCCCGTCCTTTTTGTTTGAGCAAAGCGGCTTTGTCCACCAAGGGGCAAATTGCCTTGACAAGGCCGTTGCGACCGGCTACAAGGATGCGCAGTCGGGACGTTAACTCAGTAGGTAGAGTATCTGCCTTTTAAGCAGAGAGTCGCAGGTTCGATCCCCGCACGTCCCACCAAGCAAATCAATGGCTTACGGAAAAAGAAACCGTAAGCCTTTTTCTTTCCCAACACCATTCCCAACACCGAAAACGCGCGGTACCGGCGCGCCCTGGAAGCCATGCTGCCGCATTTGCGGGAAGCGCCGCGACTGCCCGATGGACAAAAGCATGATCCTCTCAAAGCCTACGCCGCCCACAGACGGGCCATGCTCAAGGCCATGCCCGATGCCGAAGCGTCGCGACTTGACCCCTGTATTGCCCTGTGTATGCGCGAAAAGGGCTTCACGCGGGAAGTGGTCTTGGCAACGATTTTACAGTGCGCTGCACAAGAACAGACCGGCCGGCCGGATCGGGACTGGCGGCGTTACGCTGAACGGACAACGGCATACGCCTTCGGCACGGCAGGGGATGTGAAGCTGGCGCAAAGCGCTGTCTTGCGGGGGGAGGCACGGCTGGCGGAGGAGCAAAGGCCGGAGCCGCCGCGTTTTCCAATGAGATGACAAATACTGTGCAGGCTTCTCAGTCAAACAAGTCGGCATGCGTGCCCGTGCGCGAAGCGGTCAGGACAAGCATTTCCTGGTGAATGGAATAAATCAGCAACCAGTCCGGCAGGATGTGACATTCCCTGAATCCGGCGTAATCTCCGGTCAGCGCGTGGTCTTTGTGTTTGGGATCAAGAGCCTTTTCAGACAGCAAGGCGTCAATCACCGCTTCCAGCAGAGAAAGGTCAAATCCGCGTTTTTTGGCCAGCTTGTAATCTTTGCGAAAGCGGGAAGTTGTTTTTAAGGTCAACATTCCGCGTCAAGGTCCGCAAAGAGTTCTTTGGCCGATGAATAGCCTTTCGCGGCAATCCCGCCTGAAGCGATGGCGCGGGCTTCCCGAATGGCGGCTTCTGTTTCCCGATTAAAGCGGGGTTTTTTCATTTCAAAGGGCAGGCCGCCTACCATCAGGGACTGGCGCAGAAAGATGTTGACGGCATCGGTCACGGTGATGCCGAAGCTTGAAAAAAGCTGTTCCGCTCCGGATTTTGTTTCCGGATCAATGCGGATATTCAGATTTGCGGTTTTTGCCATAGCCTTCACCTCCCCCTTTTTTTGCACAATGTGAGCGCGTTGTCAATACATTGATGTGTGTTTGCTCTGCTTCCAAGCCTTTGCCTTATCCCGCCCAAGGCGGACAAATTCAGGCGAGACAAGCATGCATCGGTCATTTTCAGACGGGATAATTTCGGGAGCAAGGCCTCCTGTCTGGCTTCACGGTGTTCGACGGCGCGCCCGTCGGCGACCAGGTCAAATGGCATCCTGCCTTGCCGCACGGCGGCGCGTATAAACGCGTTCAGCGCGACCAGCATCGTCAGCGACCAGCATCGTCAAACCCATGCTGGCAAAGGCGGTTTCGGCGCGTTTCTTCAATTCCTTTGCGACATTGAGGCGGGAGGAGGCACGGCTGGCGGAGGAGCAAAGGCCGGAGCCGCCGCGTCCCGGGATGCGGCAAGACGAGACCATACAGGAACATATATGGTGGCAAATCAACCTGTTGTGAGTGATCGCGGCCAAAAATCGGCCCTTGACAAAAATTTGTTATATAGGTTATATAACAAAAATGACAAAACAAAATAAATATCCCTCACTCTTGCGCGACCTCCGCGCCCGTTTGGGGCTTACCCAAACCCTGCTTGCCGAGCGGCTTGGAGTCTCTTTTGCCACTGTCAACCGTTGGGAAGGAGGAGCCAGGCCTCAACGCGCACATCAAGAAGCCATCATGGCGCTGGCGCGGAAATCGGGAATGCCGGTTGATGATGCCTCAACAGGTGAATCTTCACAAGAAGCAACCCCGCCAATGCGTCGAAGGAGAGGAAACAACGCCTCGTCGGCGCCGGACACCAAATCCATGGAACAGATGCTGTGGGATGCGGCCTGTTCCATCCGGGGCGAGAAAGATGCTCCAAAGTTCAAGGACTACCTGCTTCCGCTGCTTTTCCTCAAACGCCTGTCGGACGTTTTTGACGACGAAATCGGCCGATTGGCCGAGGAGTACGGCGACCGTACTGTGGCCCTGGAGATTGCGGAAGGCGACCACGGCCTTTTGCGTTTTTATCTGCCGCCGGAGTCGCGTTGGGGCGTCGTCAGCGGACGGGTAGCCCATGAGTGGCCCAGGGACGAGAAAGGCAACAGCACAGATCCCAGGGATATCGGCGAACATTTGACCAGGGCGGTACGGGCTGTGGTCAAGCACAACCCCACGCTTTCCGGCGTGATAGATGTGGTGGATTTTGCCGCCGAGCGCAACGGCGAACGCGACATCAATCCTTCCAAACTCAAGGACGTGGTGGAGACCTATACCGACAGCCGTTACCGGCTTGGGCTTGCCGATGTGCAACCGGATTTTTTGGGCCGCGCCTATGAGTACCTGTTACGCAAGTTTGCCGAAGGGTCCGGTCAGAGCGCCGGAGAATTTTTCACGCCGACGGAAGTGGGCTTTCTCATGGCCTACATCATGCGTCCCAAACCGGGGGAAAGCTGTCACGACTATGCCTGCGGCTCCGGCGGGTTGCTCATCAAACTGCAATTGGCGGCCCGCGAGCTTGACCCCACAGCCAAAGTGCCTCTGCGTCTGACCGGCCAGGAATTACAGGCGGAAAGCTACGCCGTGGCGCGGATGAACGCCATCATTCACGATATGACGGTGGAGTTCGCGCGCGGCGACACCATGCTCAACCCCAAATTCCGCAGGGATGACGGCAGGATCAGACAGCACGACATAGTTGTGGCCAATCCCATGTGGAACCAGCCTATTGCCGACGACGTCTACAAAAACGATCCCTTTGACCGTTTCCACACCGCCGGGGGCGTTACCACGGGCAAAGCGGATTGGGGCTGGCTGCAACATACCCTGGCCTGCATGAACGACACGGGCCGGGCCGCCGTTGTTCTGGATACCGGCGCGGTCACGCGCGGCTCCGGATCCAGGAACGAAGACAGGGAGCGCAACATCCGCAAATGGTTTGTGGAGCATGACTATATTGACGGCGTCATTCTGCTGCCGGAAAACCTCTTTTACAACACCACTGCTGCGGGCGTCATTGTGGTTCTGAGCAAACGCAAGCAGCAGAGCCGCAAAGGAAAAATTACCCTCTTTAACGCAAGCAAACGGGCCAGGAAAGGCAAGCCCAAAAACTATCTGCCGAGTGAAGAACTCAAGGCCTTGGCCGCGGCTTTTGTCAAAGGCGTGCCGGTGGAAGGCGAGATTGCGGTTGTCACTAATGAACAGGCGGCCGAGGCGGATTATAATTTGAGTCCGAGCCGGTGGGTGGGGCAGGACAGCTCGGCGGAGGTGGCTTCCGTTGCTGAACTGGTCAAGAAGCTGAAGGCGCTTGATGACGAAGCTTATGAACTTACTGGCACCATCACCAAGCTGCTCGCGGGAGTTTCTGATGAGTCTGCTTGACGCTGACATTGCTTGGACGCGCGTGGGAGATTGCTATGCCATCACCAAGAAACCGCATGGCTTGAACACTAAAACCGTTGCGGAAATTCCGTTCGCCGCGATGGAAGCCATCCCGCAAGGCGGAGCTTACGAACCGACTTTCACTCTAAAAGAGGCGCGTTCCATCAACAGTGGCACTTACTTCGAGCGGGGCGACATTCTGGTTTCCAAGATCACACCCTCGTTCGAGAACGGAAAGCAGGCGCTGGTTCGCGCGTTGCCGCAGGCTTTTGGTTATGCCACAACCGAAGTCATTCCGTTGCGGCCAAGCGTCGAAGGGCAAGATCCGCGCCTGTTATTTTTCTATCTGCTTCACCCTGACATCCGGCATTACGTAGCCGAACGGATGGAAGGCTCGACTGGTCGCCAGCGCGTGCCGGAGGATGTACTACTCGACTTGCCTGTCCCAGTTATTGCACCGCAAGAGCAGACAGCAATGGCTGATGCGCTGGAAACGATTCAGTCAGCGGTCGCCTCCGAGCGCACGGCAGAATCCGCTGCCCAAGAACTCAAACGCGCCGCCATGCGCGAACTGTTCACGCGCGGTCTGCGCGGCGAGGCGCAGAAGGAAACCGAAATCGGGCTGGTGCCGGAGAGTTGGGATGTGCTCGCCGTTTCAGAGTCCGTCACCCCATTTCGTTTTGAGCGGTCGAAGCAGATTCCAAAATCTGGCTATTCCGCTACTGGCCGGTGGCCTGTTGTTGACCAAGGTCAACAGATCATTGCGGGCTACACAGACGATGAGCAGAAAATCATCACTTCAAAAAAACCGCTAATCATCTTTGGTGACCACACCAGAGCCTTCAAATATGTGGACTTTGAGTTTGCGCTTGGTGCTGACGGCACCAAACCACTGCTCGCAGCAGATGGTTTCCATCCAAAGTTCCTTTTCTTTGCATTGTCTGCACTTGATGTTCCCTCGCGCGGCTACAACCGCCATTACAAGGTGTTGGCAGAAAAGCGTGTTCCGAAACCGTCAGTCGACGAACAGCAGGAAATCGTCGCCATCCTCGACGCCATAGACCGCAAGATCGACCTGCACCGGCAAAAGCGCGCCGTGCTCGAAGAACTGTTCAAGGCGCTGCTGCACAAGCTGATGACGGGGGAGATTCGGGTCGATCAGCTCGATCTTTCGGCGCTGACGCCCATCGAAGAAAGGACTTCGCCATGAAAAAAGAACTGATCGTAAAACTGCACAAAAGCTTTGAAGACTGTGCGCACCGCAACGACGACGGCGTCGAATACTGGCTTGCGCGCGAGTTGCAAGACCTGATGGGCTATACGCAATGGCGCAACTTCGAGGCCGTCATTGACAAGGCCAAGATCGCTTGTGGAAAGGCTGGACAGGCGGTCGAGGATCATTTTGCTGACGTCAGCAAAATGATCGACCTCGCCAAAGGCGCACAAAGACAGGTGGATGACTTGGCTCTCACCCGTTACGCCTGCTACCTGATCGCCCAGAACGGTGACCCGCGCAAGGACGCCATCGCCTTCGCCATGACCTATTTTGCCGTGCAAACGCGCAGGCAGGAACTGATCGAAACGCGCCTTGCCGAGTGGGAACGTTTGCAGGCGCGCGAAAAACTCACGCTGTCGCAAAAGGAACTTTCCGGCGTGCTCTACGAGCACGGCATCGACGGGCAGGGCTTCGGGCGCATTTTGAGCAAGGGCGACGCGGCGCTGTTCGGCGGCAAGACCACGCAAGACATGAAGGACAAGCTCGCCGTCCCCGCCGCCCGCCCGCTGGCGGACTTCCTGCCCACCATCACCATCAAGGCCAAGGACTTCGCCAACGAGATCACCAATACACAGGTCAAGCAACGGGATTTGCGCGGCGAGCCGGGCATCACGCAAGAGCATGTCAAAAACAACCGCGACGTGCGCAAGCTGCTGACCGACCGCGACATCGTGCCGGAAAACCTGCCCGCCGCCGAGGACGCGAAAAAACTGGAGCGCCGCTTGAAGTCGGAAGAGAAAAAACTGCCGAAGCAGGCGCCGCGGCTCGGAGGTCAAAAATAGGAATGGGACAACATCGCTGAAGGGCGTCCTGTTGTTTGAGTCTCATCCATGCACAGCAAATATCGTTGCGTCTCAAATTTTATGATTTTTGAGACACAACGGTGTTTGCTACTAACAAGTGATGCACAACCAACCTGAACCGAAAAGCTTATGAGCACGCTCAAAATCAACGAAGCCGTCAGCGCCCAATTCCCCATGGTTAAACATGCCGTCGGCGTCGGCTGGGAACCGCTTGCGCCGGAGACAGCCCAAACAATGCGTGGCGGCATTGAAGGCCCATTCTTCCGGGATGCGCTTTCCGCAAAACTTCTGGCCTTCAACTCATGGTTGAGCGCGGATGACGCGCGTTCCATCATGGAAACCATGGAGGCTCTGCCGCCGACCATAGAGGGCAACCGCGAGACGCTTTCCTGGTTGCGGGGTGAGCGCTCCTGGTACGACGAGGGGGAAAAACGTCAGCGCCGCGTTGTGCTGATAGACTTTGACCAGCCCGCCAACAACGTCTTCCACGTCACTTGGGAATGGAAAATCAAGCCGCTGGCCCGCAAAAAAGGCAACCGTGCCGATGTCATATTTGTGCTGAACGGCATTCCGGTGTGCATTGTGGAACACAAGAATCCCAGGTCCGGTGACGCCATAGACCGCGCCGTGGCGCAGCTTCGTCGTTACGAGTCGGAAACGCCGGAACTTCTGACCGCGCCCCAGCTCTTCAATGTCACGCACCTTATTGAATACTGGTATGGCGTCACCTGGAACGCGAACCGCCGCTTTATGGCGCGCTGGAAAGAAGCCGGAGAGGAAAGTTACCGCTTCGCCGTACAGGCCTTCTTTGAACCCTCGGACTTTTTGCGCACCTTGCAACAATGGATTCTCTTTTATGTGGAAGACGGCGAAACCAGAAAATCCGTTTTACGCCAGCACCAACGCCGGGCTGTGGATTCCATCCTGTCCCGTTGCCTTGATGCAAAGAAAAATCGCGGCCTTATCTGGCATACACAAGGTTCCGGCAAGACATTCACTCTATTGACCGCCGCGCAACAGATTTTGTCCGACCCCACGCGTTTCCTCGGGGCTACTGTTATCCTGGTAGTAGACAGAACGGAACTGGAAGGCCAACTCAAAGGCTGGGTTGAAAAACTGCTCGGCGAGATGCAACAACAGGCTATTGCCGTGCGCCGCGCCAATACCAGGTCCGAATTGCAAAATCTGCTGGATGCGGATTTCCGCGGACTCATCATTTCGATGATTCACAAGTTTGAGGCTGTACGCAAAAACAGTTGCGAGCGCGACAATGTCTATGTGTTCATTGACGAGGCCCACCGTTCCGTTGCCAGGGAACTCGGCACCTATCTTATGGCAGGGGTGCCCAACGCCACCATTATCGGTTTTACCGGCACTCCCATTGCCAAAACATTTCAGGGAGAAGGCACGTTCAAAATTTTCGGCGCTCAGGATGAGCATGGCTATCTTGACAAGTATTCCATCGCGGAATCCATCGACGATGAAACGACGTTGCCCATCAAGCACATGATGGCCCCATCCGGCATGACCATACCGACCGAGCGACTGGACCGGGAGTTTTTTGCCCTGGCGGAGTCGGAAGGCGTCACGGACATCAACGAACTGAACAAGGTGCTGGAGCGGGCCGTGGGTCTGCGTACCTTCCTCACCGCGGATGATCGCGTCGCCAAAGTGGCGGCTTTTGTGGCGCAACATTTCCGGGAGAACGTGAACCCGCTTGGCTACAAGGCTTTTCTGGTGGCCGTGAACCGCGAAGCCTGCGCCAAGTATAAAAAAATCCTGGACAGACTGTTGCCGCCGGAATGGACGGAGGTGGTCTATACGGAAAACGCCGCTGACGCTCTTGACCGTCCCTTGGTGGCGGAGCTGCAGCCCTCCAGAGAACGGGAAGCGGATGTGCGGCTGCTGTTCAA
Source organism: Desulfovibrio sp. (assembly GCA_031272405.1). Classification (GTDB taxonomy): domain Bacteria; phylum Desulfobacterota; class Desulfovibrionia; order Desulfovibrionales; family Desulfovibrionaceae; genus Desulfovibrio. The sequence continues at coordinate 61,312 of JAISTW010000020.1, forward strand.
AAAACCCGCGGAAGAGCCGAAAATTCTCATCGTCACGGACAAGCTCATAACCGGCTATGACGCTCCGGTGCTTTACTGCATGTACCTTGACAAGCCCATGCGCGACCATGTGCTGTTGCAGGCCATTGCCCGCGTCAACAGACCCTATGACGACGGGGATCAAAGAAAACGCATCGGCCTTGTGGTGGACTTTGTCGGCGTATTGCGTGAACTGAAAAAAGCGCTGCACTTTGATTCTCGGGACATCACCGGCGTCATCGAAGACCTGGACGGCCTGCTGCATGACTTTCAGGACAAGATGAAAAAAATCGTGGCGGACTGCCTGGAAGACGATCAGGGCGGAGACTCTGATGAACGCCTTGAGCGTATCGTTTACAAGCGTCTTCTGCCTGTGGAAGCCCGCAAAACTTTCTATGAGGCCTATAAGGATATTGAAGCCCTGTGGGAAATCCTGTCGCCTTCGCCGGAACTGCGCGACTACATTGACGACTACAAAAAGTTGAGCGCCTTGTACGCGACAGTTCGGAACGCCTATGCGGAACGTGTCGGCTTTGTGGCGGATTTGGCCCACAAAACCAAACGCCTGATTCAGGAAAACGCGGAGCAGCAAGGCCTTGGACGCTTGACCAAGAGCGTGACCTTTGACGTGAAAACACTGGAGGCCTTGCGCAAGGAAAAAGGTTCCGATGAAGGCAAGGTCTTCAACCTCGTGCGCGGCTTGCAAAAAGAAATTGATGATGATGCTCAGACCGCCGCCGTGCTTATGTCCCTGAAGGAAAAAGCCGAACGCATCCTCAAAAATTTGGAAGACCGCAAAACAACCGGCCTTGCCGCCATGGATCAGCTTGCCGCTCTGGCCGCTGAAAAAGAAGCGGCGCAAAAAGCGGCAACCGCCAATGGTCTTTCCCCACGAGCCTTTGCCGTTTCATGGGAATTCCGGGAAGATAAAGCCCTTGCCGGATCCGGGCTTGCCGGCCTTGAACTTGCCAAAGCGGTGGATGAGTTGCTGAAGAGTTTTCCCCATCTTGATGTGAACCCGGACGAAAAACGTACTTTCCGCAGCCGCCTGTATACCCCGCTTATCAGGCTGCCCGCCGAAGAGCGGGCGCGCGTTGTGGATGTCGTTATGAGGATAGTGGCGGCGGAGGCTGACGAATAATGCTGCTCCGATCGAAGCTTGAGCCGCAGGCTGGACGTAAAACCTGCACTCTGTATCCAGTGCGGGAATTAAAACGCAAGGTGGACATGTGGGCCGTCAAACTGCGGGTAAACCCCACCTTGGTGCGTGTGCAGGAAATGCGGCGCAAATGGGGATCATGCTCATCAGCGGGCACGATAACCCTGGCGCGTGACCTTTGTGATAAAGACTCCCTCTTCCAGAACTATGTCATTGTGCATGAGCTGTTGCACCTGCGTTATCCGACACATGGCAGGATGTTCAAGGCGCTTATGACCATGTATGTTCCTGGATGGAAAGAATTGGTATTATAGAAAAGTGTAATGCCTACTCAAAATCAAGCCACCAGTTGAAGTTGTTGCGCCCTGAATTGCGCCAGGCTTTTGTAGCCAAGCGCGCGATTATTTCCCTGTCCACGCCGATAACCGTCATCTCCTCGGAAAACAGCCCCACATCCCCCTGGGTGGACGCGGCCGCCAGCGCCGGCGAGGGCACGGTGACCACGGATGAGGCCGAAATCGCCGTGCGCTGGGAATCCCGCAAGCCGGCCGTGGAGTCCTCGTAATGTTCGCGCCGATCACCATAGCCCTGCAGTCGCCCTTGACGCACGGGGCCGAGGAAATCCGCGAGCTGGTCATCCTCCGGGAGATGTGCGCCGGAGACCTGCGCGGCGTGTCCGTGGGCAGTCTGACCCACGACGACATTCTGGAAGTGACTTCGCGCCTTGTGGGCGTGCCCACGCCCGTGCTGCGCCAGCTCAAAATGCCTGACTACATGGCTCTGGCGGATGTGGTCGGGGGTTTTTTCGACAGTGGCCGGTAGACTGGCGGGAAGGGCTGGCCGTGCTGGCCTGGGTGTTCCACTGGCCGCCCTCGGAACTGTACGCCCTCACGGCCGGGGATATGGTGTTTTGGGCCGATGAGATCAGACGGCTGGAAAAGGCTCTGAAGAAATAGCCCGCTCAGTTGAAATCGCCCTGGCGATAGCGGTAAATTGCCCCGATGATGATGAGGATGATGGCGACAAGCGGGTTGATGTTCAGGACGCCGATCAGGACGAAAGCCGCGCACGCAACCTCAATGACCGGCCAGAAAACAGCCGCGGTAAAGACGACGCAGGCCGCGCACAGAAAGAAAAACAGCAGGGCTATAAACAGCAGCAATTCGCTCATGGGTAAAATATAATGCCGACACGACGGAAATGCAATGGCTGACAGCAAGGGAAAACAGAGCAAATTCGACCTGATCATTGCCGCGCAGGACAGATTTTCCGCGATCTTCGGAAAATTCGGCAAGGACGCGGGAAAGTCCAGCCTGTTATCAGCCCTGCGCCTGGATGATGGCCTGCGTAGCCGCATCCAGCGAATTTTCGTCCACGCTGGCCACAAGACCGGCGTTGGCGTTCCCTCCGCCCTCAAAGTGGGCGTGACCGTTGCCGTCGCTGCCCTTGTACTGCCAACGGCTGTTGTCGTCGGCCATGTTGATGTCCACTTTGTCGCCGTTCAGGATGATGCCGATGTCGGCAAGTTCGGTAAGGTTGTGTATATGTTCCACGACGCCGTTGCCGCCGATGGCGATTTCCGTGCCCTTCGCCGTGGAAAGCAGGTTGTCCAGCGTTGTGGGGTCGGCGGTCGCCATATCCACCAGCAACGTGTCGATGCCGGAGCCGCCGCCGATCACGCCGCCCGCGTGGTAGGCCATGATGTCGTGGCCCGCGCCGCCGTAGAAACGGTTTTGCCCGCCGCCCAGGAAGTCGTTGCCGTCGCCGCCGAAGAGCCTGCCGTCGCCCAGACCGCCGAAGAGCATGTCGTTGCCCTCATCCCCGTAAAGGGCATCGTTGTCTTCCATTCCCGACAGCGCGTCGTCTCCGGATGCCCCCGCCTGCGTATGAGAAGTGTCGGCCGGGCCAAGAACGACCTTTGAGTCCGGATTCGGCGCAAGGACGGCGTGTTGATCACTCTGGACAGATGTAAGCCTGATCTCCTCCATTGTTTCTTCTCCCTTCGATACTCGTTAAACGCAAGACCGACGCGACTGCGACCGACAAACACAAAATGCCCCGTGGAAGGGCCGACGGAAACAACGCCAACAAGAGCAACGCGTCCCGACCAGGCATCCCCCGGCAGGCAAAATGCGGTCTCTCCGGTCAATCCCCGTAAACAGAATTTCAACGCCGCCGCGGGCCCATAAGCATGAAACGCGACTATGGCCGACCCGTCTGCGGCCGGGAATCAGGCAGCTTGCCCCCGGAGACCGCGCTTCGGCCGGTTGGTTCGGCTCTGTCGGGTACTCCGGCTGGGGGTAGCGGACTGCTGTTGAGAGAAAAAATAGGACTCCCCCAAACCAGATGTCAAGGGGAAATGCTTGCGAAAAAGAAAATTTTTTTCATGCGCGGACGGCGCTTTTTTTCGTCAACACGTGGGGCAACAAAGGCTCGCGCGCAGTTCGTCCAGGCTGGCGACGCCATATTCGGCGCAGGCCTCCGGCAGCCGCTCGACCAGCCTGAAGGCGCAATCCGGCCGCATGAAATTGCCTGTGCCCACCTGCACGGCGCTGGCCCCGGCCAGAATGAATTCCAGCGCGTCCACGGCAGTGACGATGCCGCCCACTCCCACCACAGGTATGCGCACGGCCCGCGCGACCTGCCAGACGCAACGCAGGGCCACGGGCTTGATGGCCGGGCCGGAAAGGCCGCCCACAACATTGGCCAGCGCGGGACGGCGCGCGCGCAGGTCAAGGGCCATGCCCAACAGAGTGTTGATACAGGAGATGCTGTCGGCCCCGGCCTCTTCCACGCTTTTTGCGATAAGGGCGATGTCGGCGACATTGGGCGAAAGCTTGACCATGATATGCTTGGAAGGGGCGGCCTTGCGCACGGCCGAGGTGACGGCCGCCGCCAGACGCGCGTCCTGCCCGAAAAGCGCTCCGCCCTGTTCCACGTTGGGGCAGGAAACATTGACCTCCAGCGCGGCCAGTCCTTCCTCCCCGTCCAGACGACCGGCCAGGCGAGCGAACTCCTCCACGCTGCAGGCATACATATTGGCGATGACGGCGGTCTCCCGCCAGGGCAGCAGGGGCAGCTTGCGGGTGCAAAAGTCCTCTGCCCCGTCGTTTTGCAGCCCTATGGAGTTGAGCATTCCGGACGCTGTTTCCAGCACGCGCGGGCAAGGGTTGCCGTCCCTGGGCGTCAGGGATATTCCCTTGACCACAAAGCCCCCCAGGCTTTTCAGCTCCCCATAGGGCGCGTACTCCAGACCGTAGCCAAAGGTGCCGGAAGCTGTAAGCACGGGATTCTTCAAGGCGAGATCGTGCGTTTGACCGCGCAGAACAACGGCAAGATTCATGAAACGCGCCTCACAATTCCACCTGATCCACCCAAAAAACAGGGCCCCGACGGCATACCTGCACCGGCCTGCCGCGTTTTCCCGGCTCCGGCCACGCCTGGCCCGCTGGGGTCACGCAACCCAGACAGGCGCCCACGCCGCAGGCCATGACGCTTTCCAGGGAGAGCTGGACGCGGGCTTGCAACTTCAGTCCCAGCTCGCGCACAGCTTGCAGAAAAGGCAGGGGCCCGCAGGCCAGGGCAAGGCCTCCAAACCGCGCGTTCTCACTCATCCGTTCTTCCAGGGCCTGCAGGAAAAGCCGCAGATCGCCGGGTTCGCGCTCCCAAAAACAGTCCAGCGGGACAAATTCGTTGATGTTGTTGACAGGGTAAGATTCCAAAGGCTCGCGGTGGCCGAAAAGCATGGAGACGTTCCAGGGTTTGGGATGGGTGTTGACGTAGCCCACAAAGGGGGCAATGCCCATGCCTCCGGCCAAAAGCAGGACAGGCGCGTCTTCCTCCTTCGCAAAACCGTTGCCCAGCGGCCCCCACAGGCCGACCATATCACCGGGACGCAGATGGGCCATGCGGCGCGTGCCGCGCCCGCGAACCTGAAAAAAACAGGTCAGGCAGCAATCCGTGACATGGCAGATGCACAGGGGACGTCCCCAGGGCAGCTCCAGACCAAAGGAATCCGGACGGAGCATGACGAACTGGCCCGGCCGCCAGCTCTCCCAGGCGGTTCCGGGGGGACGCGGCAAACGCAGGGCAAAAAACCGGGCCTGGCCGTTGTGGGGATTGAAGGGCGTCAGCCCCAGGACAGGGAGGCGACAGTACGACGAATCAACCATGACCTCAGTATGGCACGTATCCAGACAAAGGTCAAAACGTCGAAGCCGGACCGGCGCGTTTTTTACGCGCCTTGTTTACAACGGCGGCGGGTGGTGCTATTTTTGGGAAAACAAGGGGTATGTCCGGCACGTCGGCTGGCGCGCCCCAAAAATTTTCAGTCACGGAGCGGCAAATGGGGTTCGCAGATTTTCAGGAAAAGCAGCGCTTGAACAAGCAAAAGAGCGTCGTCAGGGATTATTTCACCAAACGCAACGGCCAGGCGCTGTGTCTGTCCGACGACGCGACGTTCCTCATGCTCTTGCGCAACGTCATCAAGGAACTCGGCGTGGCCAAATCAGACCTGTTCGTCCAGATCCCGGACGCGGGCAAGGCGCTCAAGGCGGTGACCGAATCCCTTGATCTCGGCAAATCGCCCGTGCTTTTCATTGAGCGCGTTCTCAACGATACCGGGGACACGAGTTTTCTGATCAGGCAATTCAAAGATTCCTTCCCCACGCTGAAAATCATCGTTCTGACGACAACCGTGGACAGAGACCGAATCATGCTCCTTCACGAGTCGGGCATCGACAATTTTGTTCTGAAACCCCTGAGCAACAACGACCTCATTGACAAAATGTCCGTTACCCTGCGGGAGCCGGGCATAGTGCAACAACTTCTGGAAAAGGCCCGTACCTTCATCACGAAAAACGCCGGCGGCGAAGCCATGAAAATCAGCGCCAAGGTGCTTGAGGTCAAGCCGGACAGCGCCACAGGGTACGTTGTCATGGGCGATGCCCTGCGCATCTCCGGAAACAGGGACAAGGCCCAGCTTGCCTACGAGCGGGCGACCAAATATTCCGACGTCTATCTGGAGCCGCTGCAGAGGCTGGCCGACCTGGCCAAGGAAGACGACAACAAGGAAGCGGAATTGGAGTACCTGAAGCGCCTTGACTCCATCTCGCCGCTGAACGCGCAACGCAAGGTGGAAATGGGCGCGCTTCAGGCGGCGCTCGGCAATACGGACGCGGCCACGCAGCTTTTTGACACGGCCGTCTCCAGAGCCTACAAGGACGCCATTGCCCAGGTGGCGTCCATGGCTGAGAAAATCGCCGCGACTTTGCAGGACGTCAACCCCGCGCAGGCGGAAAAATATCTGCGCCAGTGTCTGGACATGAAGGGCGACGACCTGACGGTGGACGATCTGGCCACATTCAACCAGTTGGGGCTCAGTTTGCGCAAGCAGGGGCGCTGGCAGGACGCCGTGACGGAATATAAAAGGGCGCTGAAAATAGCTCCCAAGGCCGAAGGGCTCTTTTACAACATAGGCATGGCCTACGCCGAGGGCAAGGACTACGAAACCGCCGTCAGAAGCATGCAGAAGGCCCTTTCACTCAACCCCAACCTTCCGCTCAGCTCGGCGACGGTGGCCTATAACATGGGCATGGTGTTTTCACTGGGATTCACGCGTGACAAGGCTATGCAATGCTTTGAAGCTGCCCTTGAGATTGATCCCGGCCACGAGGGAGCCCAAAAAGCACTGGCGAAGCTCAAGGAAAACGCGGAGCAGACGGGATAGGTCGAAGGCGGATCGGACAAAAGACAGAAAGGAGGTCGCCTTTGTCAGGCGGCGCGCTGATCCTGCACGCGCAAAAACGCGATTTCGTCGCACAGCCGCTGCACGGTCCGCTGAAGGCTCAGGGCGTGGAGCAACGCCTCCTTGACGTCTTTTCCGTCGCAGACGCAGGTTGTGTCCGGCATCGCGTATTGACTAGGACTGTATGTGACGAAATCCGAGTGTTCGGCTGACAGGATGGCGAAAAATTCTTCAATGCGGCTCATGCTTCCTCCGGCGTCCGTGTGGACTTTGCGGGTATACAATGTTCAACGGACTGCCGCGGAAAAACTTTAGACCATTTCACGAAAAACTTGATGATGTCAGGCGTTGCAATGCAAGAGCTTCAACTGGGGCAGAATGGGCTTCAGACCGGCGTAGATGCCTCCCAGGGCATTGAGCGTCTGCTCGGAGACCCACTGTTCGTCGGGATAGCCTGGCATTTTTTGTTTCCGGAGACGGATCAGACCGACTCTCTGCCGCGCGATGACCTGACGCAAGGCGTCCAGTTCCCTTTCCAGAGCTTCCAGATCATCGCCGCTTTCTCCAGCGACGAGAGAGTGTTCCAACTTCGGTGTCCTGGACGCACATCTTCCCGAAACAAAACAAACTTCCTTTTCCATGCTGAACAGGGCGTCTTTGAGAACACGTTCACGTTTCGTCATGATTTCCCCCTTTCGGCTGTTTCTCCGGTTACGGCCACAGACGACGGAATAAATGTTATGCGTTTTTCTAGCTTTTGTCTAGACTTTTTCAACAGTCAATGCATAAATTTTAAAAAAAAGGAGACGCGTTCCGGCACAGGTCGAAATTACCTCCACCAAGCCACTTTACATTAATAGAAGAATTGCGTTATACGGAAAGGAATGTGTGGAAAAAATCCGGTAATAGCGGATTGGGCGGCATCTCCGATGTTTGCGCAGCAAGGCACCTGCAACAGGAATGGTCGTTCGGGCATCACGACATTTTGTCTGCACCCCGAAGGTGATTCATGCTTTTTTTTACTCTAGATACGACTGCACGCCGAGCGGTTGCTGGTAATGGCCACCTCGTTCTCTGAAGAATACCTCGGGGGATCAAGGTCCGTGGGCGATGTGAAATACCTCAAGGTGCTCGACGGAATCATTGAAAAACTCACTTTCCTGACCCTGGACGGGAAGATAATCTGGTTTCTGGACGGCAAGGAGGCCATTGTCGGCAACAATTTCAGGCAACGCTGTTATATGGAGACGAAGGTCAACGACCATGCCATCATCATACGCTATTACATGGATATCGCCGGCGGCGCGAAATTCACCATGTATATTGATGACGAGGAATACAAGCTCACCATAGAACAGTATCACAGCATTCTCAACGCGGTGAACAAAAAAATGAAGCAGGACACGAAACTGATCGAATTTTTCAGTTTGCTGCAGGATCTCACTTCCAATGAAAACGAGCTGCCCTGGTAGCCTGTTTGATCGCCCATCCGGGCATTAGCCCGACCTTCTGAGAAAAACGCCTTTCCCCTTCATGGCATGAAATATGCTATGCCCTGCCCAAGGCCAGGCGCACTTCACGGCAATCAGCGAAAAAGCGGCCATGTGGGCCTTCTGCCGCCTTGCCGGCACGGTGTCGAATTTTTGACGAAACGGGGAAATTGTGACCAAAACGCAAAAAGCCTATCAGGCGAACAAGACAGAAGAACCGGCTCCGCCCCTGCGGAGGGCTCTGCTGCCGCCTCTCGTCTTCATGGCCGCGCTGGCCTTGCTGGTCGCCGTTTTCTATGACTCCGGGCACACCACGTCAGGACGACGCGCGCAAGCTGAAAAAACCGCCGTTTCCGTCACCCAGCGCTACAATCAGGCGAAAAAAACGGCCTTCAGCCTGGCCCGCGAAAACGCGCGCCCGTATGCGCCGCAAACCTGGGAGAAGCTGGCCGCGGAATTCAAGGCCATCTACGAGGAATATCCGCAATGGCCCAACAGACCCGCCGCGCTGTTTCGCATGGCAAAAAGCCTGGAGGAAATGGCCCGGCGCTCCGCCGACGCCGGGGACGCCCGGCGGGCCGTCGCCCGCTATGAAGAGTTGGCTTCAACCCATCCCGAAAGCTGCCTCGCCGACGACGCCCTGTACAACGCGGCCCGCATTCAGGCCGTGCTGCTCAAGGACGACGACGCGGCCCTGGCCCTTGTGGCACTGCTGAAACAACGCCATCCACGCGGTGATATGCTTCCCGATGCGCTTGCCCTGGAAAAAAGACTTGTCCATGGCAAGACGTCCGCGCAAGCCATGACCCCCGGCAAGCCGGAAGCGCTGAAACAGAACGCGCCGATTGTCGCCGGGGACGCCGCCCCGAAAATCGCGCCGAAAACCGAAACCAGGTCTGAAAAAACCGCACAAATGCCGAAGCGCGAGGGAAAGCCAGAAGCTCGGCCTGCCACCGCTCCCGCCGCGCCCGTCACGACATCAGAACCTGATCCCGAAAAATTCACTCCACCCCCCGGAATAGAGGACACGTCGGCGCGGTCGGCGGCCGCCCCGCGGCAAGCAGAGCTGGCAAAGACTGGAAAGGACAAAACAGCCGCGCGGCAGGCCCTCGCGCAAATTGTCCCCCAAAGCGGGGGGGAGGTTGAGCTGCAATCCGGACGGAAAGCCGAAACGGAATTTGTGAAATTGATCCCCGCGCAAAAACGGGAATCCAAGCCTGCCGCGACATCCGCCGAGGCCATCAGCCTCAGGCCGTCCTCCGGCGCCTTGCCCGTCCCCGAACTTCCCCCGCTCCCTCTGCTCCCGTTGGCGGCCGCCCACAGTGAACGCGCCAAAGCCGCGTCCGGCAAAACCGCCGGAAACGATATGTCCGGCATTTCCGACAAGACGGAAACGGAACAAACTTCGGCCGCGCCGCGCGTTGACAAGCGAACGGCGCTTGCTGTCCCGCCGAATGAAGACAGGTTGCCTTCGATGCCGCGCATCGCGGATATAAAGCCTCTCCGGATCCGGCTCGCCGCGGCGGCCCAACCGCGGCCCTCGCGCGTTCCTCCGACCAGAGCGGACATCCGCGCTCTCGCCATGAAAAATATGGCCGGGCAACTTGGCTTGACCGTGGGCAAAATTTTCATAGACGCCGGGCACGGCGGCAAGGATCCAGGCGCATCCGCTCACTCGCTGACCGAACGCGACATTACTTTGGACATCGCCCTTGCACTTGGCCGTATTCTGGAAACCAACGGATTTGAAGTCCTGCACAGCCGCTCCGGCGACATTGGGATGCCCTTGGGGGAACGCGCCACAAGGGCCAATGAGGCCATGGCGGATCTGTTCGTCTCCCTGCACGTCAACGCCAACCCGACGCCTTCCATCAACGGATTTGAAACCTACTACCTGAATTTCGCATCCAGCCCGGACGCAGCCCGCGTGGCCGCCCTGGAAAACGCCGTGGGCGGCCAACGCCTGGGCGAAATGCAACGCCTGATGGGCGAAGTCCTGCTGAACGCCCGTGTGGACGAATCCCGCAGACTCGCCGGAGATATACAGCGGCAGGTCGTCAAACGCATCAAGGCCGAAAATTTCAGCGTCAGAGACAACGGCGTAAAAAGCGCGCCCTTTCATGTGCTCATTGGCGCACGCATGCCGGCTGTGTTGGTGGAATTGGGCTACTGCACCAACAAGTCCGAAGCGGCCCGACTTGCCGACCCCGTCTATCGCCGCCTGCTGGCCGAGGGACTGGCGGAGGGCGTCATGGCTTACAGGGAACGCCTGGACAAAGGTTCGAACATGCGGGCGGAAACCGGCGCATTCTGAAGAAACACGGCCTCGCGCTCCGCTCAAAACAAAGTATTGACTTCTCCGCCGGACAAGACTAAGCAGTTTGTCTTGACGGACGCGACCTTGCCCGGGACGGGCCGGACAAGGACACGCGACGCGAAACAAACCGGAGCCGCAATGCAGTACTTCACGCCGGATATGGAATGTGCGTCCCCTGAAAAAATGCGCGCCCTTCAGTCTGAACGACTTGTCAAAACAGTCAGGCACGCCTATGATTCCGTTCCTTTGTACCGTGAAATCATGGGTAAACACGGCGTCGCCCCAGACGACATTCGTTCCGTGGACGACCTGCGCAAGTTGCCCTTTTTGTGCAAGGACGACCTCAGGGAGGCATACCCCTATAAGTTGCTGGCCGTGCCCAGGAGCGAGGTGGTACGCATCCAGTCCACCAGCGGCACGACGGGCAAGCGTGTGGTGGCTTTTTACACCCAGAGCGACATTGACAAATGGGACGAATGCTGCGCCAGAGCCATCGTGGCCGCCGGCGGCGACAAGGATGACGTTGTGCATGTGTGCTACGGATACGGCCTTTTCACCGGCGGCCCCGGACTGAACGGCGGGTCGCACATGCTGGGATCCATGACCCTGCCCATGTCTTCCGGCAATACCGACCGGCAAATACAGTTCATGTGCGATCTCGGTTCCACCATATTGTGCTGTACTCCCTCCTATGCCGCCTATCTGGCGGAAAGCATCATAGCCAAGGGCATGAGGGACAAAATAAGTTTGAAAGCGGGGATATTCGGCGCAGAAGCATGGAGCGAGGAGATGCGCCGCGAAATAGAGTCCATGTTGGGCATCAGGGCCTACGATATCTATGGTCTGACAGAAATCACCGGACCGGGCGTCTCCTTCGAATGTTCGGAACAGACGGGCATGCACGTCAACGAAGACTATTTCATCCCGGAAATCATTGATCCGGACACGGGCGAACCGCTGCCGGAAGGGAGCAGGGGCGAGCTTGTTTTCACGACCATCGCCAAGGAGGCTTTCCCTCTCCTGCGCTACCGGACGCGAGACATCTGCGTTTTGTCCCGCAAACCCTGTTCCTGCGGCCGCACCCTCATAAAAATGAGCAAACTCATGGGCCGTACGGATGACATGCTCATTATACGGGGAGTCAACGTATTTCCCTCCCAGATTGAAACCGTGCTTCTGCAGGAAGGGTATTCGCCCAATTACCTTATTGTGGTGGATAGAATCAACCATACCGACACCTTTGAGATACAGGTGGAGCTGACTCCGGAAATGTTTTCGGACACGGTCAAACAGATATCCCGGAGAGAAAAGAATCTGGTTGCCGCCATGCGCTCCATGTTGGGCATTTCGCCCAAAGTTTCGCTGGTTGCCCCGCGCGCCATCGCCAGAAGCGAAGGCAAGGCCGTGCGCGTCATTGACAAGCGTAAAATCTGAAGGCAACCTTATCCGGCTCACAAGGAGGCGCGCCATGACCATAGACCAGCTCTCCATCTTCGTGGAAAACAAACCGGGGCAGCTGCTGGAAATTACCGAAATGCTGGGCAACGCGGGCATTGACTTGCGAGCCTTGTCCATAGGCGACACAGCGGAATTCGGCGTGCTGCGCCTCATTGTCAGCGACGCGTCCAAAGCTTTCGCAACCTTGCGCGATGCGGGCTTCGCCGTTTCCCTGACTCAGGTTCTGGCCGTCAGCCTCACCGACACGCCGGGCAGTCTGGGCAGGACGCTGCGCGTGCTGGCCGGGGCGAACATCAACATTGAATACCTCTACGCCTTCGTCACGCGCAAAAGCGGCGGCGCCTACGCCGTGTTTCGCGTGGAGAACAACGACGCAGCCGCGGCCGTTCTGGAGAAAAACGGCATCGCGTCCGTGGGTCTTGATGAGTTGGTCTGATCATCTGGCCCTCGGGAACACGGCCGCAGAACCGTTTTAACGATCAGGCTTGAGGCGGCGCAAGGACGCATGCAGCCGGAACTTCTGCTTTTCGACATCGGCAACACGTCGGTTAAACTGGGACTGGCGGACAGGAAGAAGGTGCTCTGCTCTTACAGCCTGCCGGCCGATATGGGACAAACTTCGGACAGTTTGGGGCTTGCCCTGCTGGCCCTGTTGCGCCACGCCGGCGTCAATCCGGATTCCCTGGCGGCCTGCGCGGCCTCATCGGTTGTGCCGGGCTTTGACCCGCTGCTCAGAGAGGCCCTGGCTCGCTATGTGGGCAAGCCTCTGTATTTCGCTCCCAAAGACCTGCCCGTTCCACTCAAAAACAGATACAGGCGGCCGGAGGAAGTCGGCGCCGACAGGCTGGTGGCCGCCCACGCCGCGCGCCGCCTCCTGCCGGACGCGCCGGCTCTGATTGTGGTGGATTTCGGCACGGCCGTCACCTTTGACTGCATTCGGGGAGACGAATACCTGGGGGGACTCATCTTCCCCGGCCCACTTACAGCCATGAACGCCCTCTCCCGCGAAACGGCCAAACTGCCGCGCGTTGACCTGGATGTCAAGGCCCAAAAGCCCTCGCCAAGGCGGGATACGGTCACCAGTATACGCCACGGGCTTGTTTTTGGTTTTGTCTGCATGGTGGAGGGCCTCACCGCCAAATTGTCCGCCGATCTGCCCAGACCCTGCCCCGTGCTGGGCGCCGGCGGTTTTGCCGCCGCCATCGCGCGCCTGAGCAACGTCTTTGAACGCACCCTGCCCGACCTTCCACTGGAAGGACTGCGGCGTCTGTACTACGAGACATTCTGACAACAGTTCAACCATGAACCGCTGAAACCCTCAGAGACGCGACGCCCTTGACGCGGCTCTGTTTTGCGCGTACACAGAAGAATATGGCCGATTCCGCTTCCGCCGTGCCCCATGAACCTTGGTATGCCGGGCGACACAAGGATGCCGTCCTGTATCTGCTCGTCGCCGTTCTGCTCATAGAGCTGGCTGTGGGCGGCGTGGCCTTTTTTTATGGCCTTATCCACGCCGCGCCCGAAACGCCGGGCGGCCCACCCATGGCGCGCTTTCCCTGGCTCGGTTGGGCCATTGCCGCCCTGCTCTGCCCGGTGGGTCTGTTGCTCATCGTGCATCTGACCGGTCTCTGGCTCTCGCGTACCCTTAATCGCGATGAGCGGAGCAGGGAAAGCAGCGGCGAAGTGCCGGAGCGTCTACGGCGTTTTTACGCCATCGTACAAAACACGCCCACTGTGGTGATGCTGGTGTGCATATTGTTGCTGGGCGCGATACTTGTGTTCGTGGACGGCGCCCTCTCCGGCCTCATCAGCCTTGGCGGGCAGCTTCTCATCTACACGCCCTGGCTTGCCGGGAGCGCGGCCGCCCTGCTGACAGGCTGCTATGTGACGCACCGCTTTTTCATTTACCGCCACCAACGCATGGAGCGGGAATATGACTATCGCCGGGAGGTTTTGGAACGCACCGGCATCGTGCTCCTGGACAAGGACAGTATGAGGCTCGCGCCGGGGACAAATCCTACGGAACTGCCGAACGCGATGCCGCATGCCCTGCCCGCGGCGCTGGATGTGGAAAACCTGTCCACGGACAATGGGCAGGGCATCAGGCAGGAACAGGCGTCCCCGCCAGACGGGCCAAACAGATCTCGGCCAGAGCGTTGACGCAGGAGGCGGCGACGGCTGATCCACCCTTGCGGCCCAGCAGAGTGAAATGCGGCCAAGGGCTCCGCCGCAGCAATTCCTTGGACTGGGCGGCGTTGACAAAGCCCACGGGCATCCCCACAATCAGGGCGGGCGGCCGCACGCCGCGCCTCAGGACATCCAGCAGGGCCAGCAGGGCCGTGGGGGCGTTTCCGATGACTACAATCTGTCCGCCGACGCATTGGGCCACAGCCTCCACAGCGGCCCGCGCCTGAGTAGCGCCCCTGGCAACGGCGCTTTCCTCCGCCTCGGGCAGCCCGGCCAGAACGTCCGGCAAAGCTGTCACCTTGACCCCCAAGGGCGTCAAACGCCGCAAAGGCATGCCCGCCGCGGCCATACGCGTGTCCGCATAGACGTTGCAGCCCCGCATGAGCGCCTCGACGCCGGCATCCAGAGCCTCACGGCTCAAACACAAATCCGTGACGATGGAAACGTCGCCCAAAGTGTGCACACAACGCCGGGCGACCTGCCAGAGTTCCCCAGCGAAAGGACGTGGTTCAGGTATCTCCAGGTCAATAATCGTGAAGGAACGTGCCTCTATCTCCGCCGGAGTCCTGGCCGGATCAATCCGTGTCGCGTCCGATTGAGCCGATATTTCGTCCCTGAGCATTTTTTTCATCCCTGTCCCCGCTCCTCAGCATGCAAAAATATCATTCAAACCACGCGCCACGCCGGCCAGCCACAGCTTCCAGAAGGCCCTGGCCCCTTCCGGGTACAAGTGAACCCAGGAACCGGACACGTTGCCTTTACGGCAGCCTTCCTCGCCCAAATCTTCACCCCGGCTGTCGTACACGCGCCAGAGCGGGGAGCAGGCGCATTCAAGCGGACGCATGCCCACAATCCGCCCATAATGAAATTCATGCCCGCGCGCCCACAATCCACCGCGTCCCGCGCCGTCCGGCAGAGCGCGCACGGCCCTGTAGCCCAAAGCTGCCCATTTTCCGTCCATTTCACAGTCAAGAGGCAAAAGACCGCTCATGACGTACTCCACGCCGCTGCTGCGCAGCGACCGCATCAGGTACATATACCCGCCGCATTCGCCGTACACGGGCGTCCCTCGCGCCGCCACGCGTCGCAAGGCCGAAAGCATGGCTGTATTGGCGGCCAGGGCACCGGCGTGCAGCTCCGGATAACCACCAGGAAAATACAGGGCGTCACAGGACGGCGGAGCGGCGTCCGCCAAGGGGGAAAAAAAGACGCAGCGCGCGCCGAACTCAACCAGCAGGTCGGGCAAATCCGCGTAACAGAAGCTGAAAGCCGCATCCCGGGCTATGCCCACGCGAATGCCGGCGGCAGGGCATGCCCTGTACGCAGGTTTTCGCCTTACGACGGATGCCGGCCGCGCTTCCATCGCCGATGCGCGTCCGCTTCTCTTTGGGCCAAAACCGATGCGCTCCAACAGGAGATCTAGATCGCAGTTGGCTTCAAACCAATCCGCCAGCGCGCCGGAATCAAGTTCCGTCTCCTCGGCCTGCACCAGCCCCAGATGACGCGAGGCCAATTGTGGCGCACCCTCACGCGGCAACAGACCCAGCAGAGGCACATGCAGTCTTTCCTCCACATCGCTGAGAGCGGCGCGCAGCATATCCCTGTGCTTTTCCCTGCCGACGTGGCTGCAGACAATCCCGGCGAAAACAGGTTTTGGCCCGTCGGGAGGCAACCATGACGGATGATGACAGAGAAAGCCCTCGGCCAGCGCCCCGACGGACTGCCCCAGCGAAGCGGCAGATATGACCAGCAGTACCGGCAGGCGCAGCAAAACGGCGAGATGAGCGGCGGAACCGACGCCGCCGTCCGCGCCGTCATACAGGGCCATGGCCCCTTCGGCCACAACCATATCGGCCGTCGCGCACAGACGGGCAAAAAGCCGGGCCAAACCAGTGGGAAGCGTGCCTTCTCTCCGCCAGAACCGCTCCCTGTCCGCGCCGCATCCCGACGCGGCGACGCGGACACCGCCCACGCGGCTCATCCAGACGTCAAGGTTGGGCGCCGCCCTGCCGGTCATTGCCGTGAGAAATCCGGCATCAATATAGTCCGGCCCGCATTTGGCCGCTGCCGCCTCAATGCCCCGCGCCTCAAGAGCGCAAAGCAAGGCCAGGGTGGTCGAAGTTTTGCCCGCGCCGCTGGACGTGCCCGCCACGAGCAAGGATGGAACTGGCGGATCAGGAGTGTTCGCGCAGAGCGTTGACAATGATTCGCGCATCCTCGGCGGGCCTGGCTTTCAGTTCAAGTTCCGCGTTACCGCCGGAGCAGACAAAACCGCCCGGGCCGAACTCCAGTGTACCGCCGGAGAGAACACGCCCGTAGGGCAACTGCCCGCGCATGTCGGCATGATCCACTCGGCGCGGAAAAATGAAGGGAACTGGATGCCCGGAAAAATCCTCGACTATCAGATAATGCATAAACCCTCCGCTGCCTCACTTTGACCTGCGCTGTTGGTGATAACGGCGCACAGCCCTGTTGTGGTCGGCAAGGTTGGTGGAAAAAACATGCGCGCCGCCGTCGCCGGAAGCCACAAAATACAAAAAATCGTGCGCTTCAGGCCGCACGGCGGCCCTGAGGGCCGCAAGACCGAAAGAGCAGATGGGACCCGGCGGCAAACCAGGCCGCTGATACGTGTTGTAGGGATTGCCCGCGTCTTCCAGATGGACGCGACGCAGATTGCCGTCAAATTTTTCACCCAGCCCATAAATAACTGTGGGATCGGCTTGAAGCGGCATACCTCTCGTCAGTCGGTTGGCGTATACCCCGGCAACGCGCGCCCGCTCCTCGTCACGTCCGGTTTCTTTTTCCACAACGGAGGCCAGAATGACAATTTTCTTCAGCTCGGCGAGCGGGGGGTTGGTCTTGTTTGGCCACACATCAGCCGCCTTGCGCCAAAAATTGTCCACCAGCCGCCCGGCAACGGCGCGGGCCTGAGCCTCATCCGGCACGTCGGGCTTTTTGAGCAGATAAGTGTCCGGCATCAAAAAGCCTTCGGCCGTCCCAAAGGGAATGCCATAGCGACGCAAAAAATCGGGATCAGCCGTCACGAGACGAAAGTCTTCGAAAACGACGAAACCTGCGTTAGCCAACAGTTCCCCAGTCTGCCTCCAGGTCAGTCCCTCGGGTATGGTCAGTCGAAACAGCATCGGCCTGCCGTTAACCAGCTCATCCAGTATTTTCCCAGGCGTCCAGCCGGTATTCAGGACAAAACGACCGGCCTGCAAACGCGTGTCCAGTTTTTCCCAACGGGCCAGAAGGCGGAATTTTCCGGCGTCGGTCACCAGTCCCCGCTCGGCCAGTTGTCCGCTGATCTGGGCAAAACGGGCGCCTGGAAGGACATCGAAATACACTTCACGTCCCGTCGGCTCCGGCGCCGTGTTCAAAAAAATGTCCGCCTCGCGCCAGAGCAGTCCACCCGCAACCGCCAAGCACAACAGCGCGAGACAGGCCAAACGTCGCGCAAACTTCACGCCGGCCTCCGCCTGGCCTCGGGCAGGGCCAGAAAAGAAGCAAGAATGCGCACGGCCGCTTGCTGGTCAACAACGGCCCGCGCCTTTGCCGGACTCGCGCCTGCCTGACGCAAGTCCCGCAAAGCCTCGTCGCTGCTGAGCAGCTCCGGCATATAATACACGGGCAGGTCAACGCGACGTTTAATACGCTCGGTGACGTTGCGCACCTGCCTGGTGGTCACGCTTTCCCTGCCGTCAGCTAGAAGGGGGAGCCCCATGACAACGGCCCGCGCCCCAACTTCGGCAATGTGCAAAGCCAGACAGGCCAACAGTGCCTTGCGGTTCGGAAAATCGTGCAGAGAGAGCGTAGCCAGGGGAAAGGCCAAACGCCCCCCCTGGTCGGAGACGGCGAGCCCCGCGCGCACAAGCCCGTAATCTATGCCCACATATCTCACCCGAACACCTCCGGCTTGTCGGGATTCTCCGGCCGATCCGGAATTACAGCCCCATCTTGCCCCGTACTTCATCCATAGTGCCTCCGGCAAAGGCGCTCGCCTTTTCGTTGCCGGCCTCCAGAATATCCTCCACAGAGCCGTAACGCCGCTCAAGCGATGCCCGGCGCTCCTGCAACGGTTCAAGAAAGACGCGCAGCCTGTCCAGAAAAATTTTTTTGCAGTCCACGCAACCCAGGGATGCCGTAACGCAACCCTGCCGGATATCGGCTTGCGTCGCCGCGTCCGTCAGCAACACGTGATAGGGGAAAAGGTTGCACACGTCCGGATTGCCCGGGTCCGATCTGCGCATCCGCGCCTGGTCCGTAAACATGCCCCGCACCTTGCTTTCTATATCCGTCATGGCGTCGGAAAGAAAAATCCCGTTGCCGTAACTTTTGGACATCTTGCGCCCGTCCAGGCCTGGGCATTTGGCCGCAGGGGTCAGCAGCGCCTGCGGCTCGGGGAAAACCTCGCCGTAAAAGGAATTAAAGCGTCTGGCGATCTCGCGGGTCAGTTCCAGGTGCGGCAACTGATCTTCGCCGACAGGCACGCCGAAGGGTTTGTACATGAGAATATCCGCCGCCATAAGCACCGGATAGCAGAGAAATCCGGCATTGCCCAGATCCTTGTTGACGATCTGCTGTTGTTGCTCCTTGTAGGTAGGATTGCGCGTGAGCCAGGAAACCGGCGTGATCATGGAAAGCAACAAGGTGAGTTCACCGTGTTCCTTGACGGCGGATTGACGGAACAGGGCGCATTTTTCCGGGTCAAGGCCGGCGCCTACCCAGTCTCTGACCATCTCGCCGATATTGTGGCGCAGGACCGCTGTGTCAGCGAAGTCAGTGGTGAGGGCGTGCCAATCGGCCACAAAAAAATAGGCCCGGCAGTCTTCCTGCAAGTCCACCCAGTTCTTCAGCACGCCGAAATAATGTCCCAGATGCAGCGGCCCGGTGGGCCTCATCCCGGAAAGCGTCCGCTTTTGCGTATCCATGTTTCTCCTTTTATTCCACCAGTGATATTTAATTCCGCCTGTTTCCGTCCCGCCTATCCAAAACCGAGCAGGCCAAGCAGGCTCCGCGCGCTGCCACGCACCAGCGGGCTCAACACATCCCCCAGCAATCCAGTGAAGAGCAGCAGCAGCAAAATGACAAACCCGTAGCGCTCAATCCGCAAAAAGCTCAGGGCTATATTGCCCGGCAAAAAATAGGCCAGCACCTTGCTGCCGTCCAGAGGCGGAATGGGCAGCAGATTGAGCCAGGCCAGGCCGAAGTTGATGAAGATGCCTGTCTGCAAGGACTTCAGGGAAAAAAAATAGACGCTGTTGTTCCACCACTGGTCGGGCGGCAAGACCGCCAGAGCCAGACGCAGCAAAAGAGCAAAGGCGACGGCCAGCAGCATGTTGGTCACGGGCCCGGCCAAGGCCACCAACATCATGTCTCTGGCGGGATTGCGGAAATAGCGTGGATTCACGGGCACAGGCTTGGCCCAGCCGAAGACGAAACCCGTCAAACTGGTGAGAGCGAAAACCAGCATCCCCATGGGATCCACATGCGGCAAGGGATTCAGGGTCAGTCTGCCCAAGGCCGCCGCTGTCGGATCGCCGCGCCGCCAAGCCACATAACCGTGGGCCACCTCGTGCAGGATGATGCCCAGCATGGCCGGGACAGCCGCTATGGCGATGGTGCGCATGGCCTCTGGCAGATCCTGAAACAAATTCGTCAGAATATACATGAGTGAAATCGCTCTATAGGATGTTTAGCACATTTCGTGGCGACAGGCAATTCACCTTCAGGCCGCGAGCCGCAGAAGCGCATCCACAGTACGCTGCGGGTCGTGCCGTTGGGGGTTATCCGGACAGACCATGTTCTCATCCACAAGTTCCACTCCCAGCGCGGCCAATTCCTTGCGCGTTTGCGGCCCCAGTCCATGATAGCGGCCGTTACGGCTGTCCACCAGCACATAACGCAAAAAATCCCCTTTTCGCTCGGTATCCTTTCCCAGATAGCCCAGAAGCGCGCGGCACTGCCCCACAAGAGACAAGCCGCGTGATTCCGAGTCGTCCCCGGTGTTGGGAATGAAAATCTTGGGGCAATCCGCGCGAGCTATGGCGCTGCCCACACCACGCGGCAACAGTGTGGCCAACAAACTGCTGTAAAAACTGCCCATGGGGTAGATGACGGCCCTGGGGCTTTCAAGCAGGGCGGCAGCCGGCGCCGCCAGCGGCGGACGGCAGGAGACGGGCGGAGCCTCGGGAACAGATGGGGCAGAGGATTTCCAGGGCTCATGCACAGACAAAAAAACGCGGCGCACCGGCCGTGTGAGACTACGAAAATAGTGCTGGCCGGACACGACTTCGTCGTTGTCCAGTTGCGCCGCCAGATGCAGGCTTTCCTTGACGATGGGCTCCACCACGCCGCGCAGCCGTAGGAGGCGGCTGAACACGGCCAGCACAGGGCCAAAATCGCGCTTGTACCGCAGATAACCGCCTGCCAAGGCCAAATTGCCGTAAGCGGCCCGGCGTGGATCAAAGTCCCTCGGCATGCGCTCCAGAAAGCAACGCAACAAATCCCGCAACGGCCCAGCGAAGTCCAACGACATGGTCCGCCACACAGGATGAGCTTCGTCGCCGCATCCCAGAAGCTCCCGACGCAGCTCATCCTGTGGTGCGTCTTCCGGCAGTCTGGCGGAACAGAAGTCAAGAACGCCCTCAGGTATGGAAGGATGCGCCAGAGCCAATAAACGGTTGCGGATATCACCCACGGCAGGCATGGCGAAAGCTCGGCGCAGGGCGGCCGAGCTGCCGCCGGAGTCGAAGGTGGTGACCAGATGCGCCGAATCTTCCGTATGACGCGCAAGCTCGCGGCTTACTTCACGCAAGGCCGTGCCGCCGGTAAAAAACACCAGACGGCGGCCGCGCTGGGTATATTTTTTGGCCGTGCCCGGGAGATCAGTCTGAATGTCCGGCAAGATATTTCCTGTTGTGAATGCCTCCCCCCTTTCCCTTCTCGCTTTTCTCTTCTTTTTCGCCTTTTTCCTCTTGAGCCGCCAGAAGCTCAAGGGACTTTCCGTTGCTCCTCACACCCGACGCAAGACCGAGTTCGCACATGCGCAGATAGATCAAACGACTCATCCAGGCATCGGTCGCGGCGTAGACGATCTGGCGGTGGCTCAGTTCCGTCAGGCTCCAGTTGGAACAACGCGGCCCCTTGGAAATGCGGCGACCAAAAAAGTTCGCGGCCAGCGTGCGCAACCCTTGGGCCGGCAATTTGTGGGAGCGGGCAAGAACGCCCAAATCCACCAGGCCGGCGGGCGTGAAGCTGTACAGGAGGCCGAGCGCCTTCATATCGTCGCGTATTGCCACGCCGGCCTTGATTTGCTCCGGATTTTCCAAAATTTTCGCCAAAGGAGGGCTGAAGGCGAAAAAATTCAGCTGAATGAGATAGACAGCTTGCGCCGTGGCCAACTGCACGAGAGAAGGCGTATTGACCTTGCCCTTGTGAAAGGTGGGGCGGGTTTCAGTATCAAAACCCAGCACGGATTCGCCCGTCAAATCATTCCTGACTTCGTCAAGGTCATCCGGGGAACGGACAAGACGCACTCGCCCCCCGTAGTGACACAGAGGCAGGGCGTTGATTTCCTCACTGCCGAGTCGGCATTTGAGGACATCCACTCCGATCTTTTCCTTCATAGTGTCACTTTCTTACTTACCTACACAAAAACTGTCAAAAATCCGGTTGAGTACATCTTCAGGGCTTGCCACGCCTGTCACCTCGCCGAGCCGGGCGGCCGCCGCGTCCAGGCGCACGGCACAACAGTCATAAGTCTGTCCGGCCTCAATGTCCGCCCTGAGTTCCTCCAGTTCCGCCACAGCTTCTTCAAGGGAGACCGCCTGCCGGTAATTTGGCGCGAGACCGTCCGCCGGCTTCTGTTCCCTACCCAGCACCAGATCGCGCAAACGGCGGGCAAGTTCCTCCACATGCTGCCCGGTCAGGGCGCTCACTGCGCAACAAGGCCGATCCCGTGTCCAGAGTGGAGGAAAAACGGCGGGCATGCACAAGTCGCATTTGTTCCAGGCGTAGAGCACGGGCCTATCTCCGGCCAGTTCAAGGGCCTCCAGCGCCGCGTCATCCGGGCAGCGTTCCGAAAGCGCGCCTTTCTGCCCCAAACTGGCCCCGTCCAGTACAACAAGCACGGCGTCGGCGGAACGCACTTTCTCCCGCGAGGCTGCGACGCCAAGGCTTTCCACCGGCTCATCGGTCTCGCGCAGCCCGGCGGTATCCGCCAGACGCACGGGCAGGCCGCCCAGTTCGCACCACTCCTCCAAAAAATCACGCGTTGTGCCGGGATGCGCGGTCACAAGGGCGCGGTTGCGGCCCAGAAGAGCGTTGAGCAGAGAGGACT
Organism: Desulfovibrio sp.; assembly: GCA_031272405.1. Taxonomy (GTDB): domain Bacteria; phylum Desulfobacterota; class Desulfovibrionia; order Desulfovibrionales; family Desulfovibrionaceae; genus Desulfovibrio. The sequence goes on from JAISTW010000020.1 coordinate 84,028, forward strand.
TGCCGGCATTGACTGCACCAGCCAGCGCGATAAGCGCTCCCCGCTGCATGAAACCGGCGCGTTTGTGGCCAGCCAACAAATCCCGCGCGGCCCCCATAACCTGCACGACGGCAGCCGCAAAGTCCTCCGGGGGCAGGCATTCCGCGTCTTCTTCGGGAAAGTCCACGGCCAGGCATATCCGCGCGCGCAGACTGTCCAGCTTTTCCCGCAATTCCCTCACGCGGCGTCCCAGCAGGCCGTCCAGACGATTAAAACCATAGCGCACAGCCTCACGGGAAGGAGCGGCAATCATTTCCGCAACGGCCTCCGCCTGACTTAAATCCATGCGTCCGTTCAGAAAAGCCCGCCGCGAGAATTCTCCCGGCCCGGCCTGCCGCGCTCCCAGGGAGAACATCTTCTCAAGGGCTGTGAGCAACACAAGCTGACCCCCATGACAGTGTACCTCCGCCATGTCCTCGCCGGTATAGGTGCGCGGACCAGGCATAAATACAGCCAGCGCATCGTCGAAAGGCTCGCCGCCTTCGTCCAGAACGCGACCCCGATACAACATCCAGGGATGAAAATTTTCGAAATGCGGAGAAAAGGGCAGAAACATGCGCGCCAGAATGTCTTTGGCTCTTGGGCCGCTCAGACGCGCTATGCCGATGCCGCCGGCACCCGGCGGGGTAGCTATGGCGGCAATGGTGGGCATGATACCTTATTTTTCCACTTTCTGACGTTGAATGACGACGCGCTTCAAAGGTCCCTCGCCTGTGCTGCGCGTCTGTATGTCCGAGACGTTTTGCAGGCACAGATGCACAATGCGGCGGTGGTAGGAAGACAGGGGGCGCGTAGACACTCCCCTGCCGCTCCGACGCGCTCTTTCGGCCAAAGCGAGAGCCATTTCCCTGAGTTTGTCCTCCTGCTTCTGCCGATAGTCTCCGGCGTCAACCTGCACACGCACCGCAGCGTCAAGCCGGCGGGAGACGATGCGCGTCAGCAGGTACTGCAAGGCGGCCAGCGTCTGCCCTTCCCGGCCGATGAGCAGACCGGAATCCTGCCCGCAATCCACTTTGAGACGCACTCGGTCCCTGCCTGTCTCCGCCGTAACCTCTGGAGTTCGCCCGATAATGGCCGCGACAATTCTGGCCCCCGCTTCAGAGACGATATCCCCGGCCCGGCCCGCATCCGTTTCCGTCAGATCCGCCAGTGGTCTGAGAGACGCATCCGACAAAACATCAGAAGCTGCGTCCGGCTGAAAATCATCAGGCTCGTCAACAGGCGCGCAGACGTCATCGGCATCCATTTCCCGGCTTTCGGCGACATCATCCATCCCGGCGACCGAACGGGCGTCTGGCCGCGCCGGAAGAGCGTCCGGCTGGGTTTGCCTGTTCGCGTCTTTTCCGGCGCGTTTGCGTCTGCCGCTCGAAGGCTGTGCCTCAACCTTGCCCATGTCCGTCCCGGGGGCATCTGGTCCAGGCATGTCCGTCCCGGACTCGCCCAGGCCGAGTACCGACGATTGCCGATCCCCGCCTTTCCCCAGCAGGTTCTTGAAAGAGTTCGGCAACTGCGCGCGCCGGGCGCGAACCCGAGCCTTGCGAGCCCCTACTATGCCAAAAATGCCGGATTTGGCGTCCTGCACAATTTCAATCTCCAGTTTTTCCCTGGCCAGATTGAAATAGTCGCAGGCTTCACTGATGGCGCTGTCCAAATCCTTGCCCTGAAATTCCTTGAAGCTGTCCATAAGAAAACCCCGTTCAGACCCGACAGCCGATCATGCGCGGTTCGCGCTGTTTTTGCGGATCATCATCCATTGCTGGGCAATGGAGAGAATATTGTTCACCAGCCAGTAGATAACCAGCCCTGAAGGAAAGCTCAAAAAAAGCACGGTGAAAATCAAGGGCAGAAACATCATGATTTTCTGTTGCATCGGGTCCGCTGGCGGCGGACTCATCTTTTGCTGCAAAAACATGGTCACGCCCATGATGACGGGGGTGATGTAATAGGGATCCTTGGCAGAAAGATCCGCAAGCCAGACTATGTCTGTGAAGGGCAAATGCACGATGAAAGGCGCGTGACGCAGCTCAATGGCCGTGAGCAAGGCCTGGTACAGCCCAAAAAACACGGGCAACTGGATAAGAATGGGCACGCATCCGCTGGCCGGATTCACGCCGTATGTCTTGTACAGGGCCATGACTTCCTTGTTCATGCGCTCCTTGTCGTCCTTGTACTTTTCCTTGAGAGTGTTCATCATGGGCTGAAGTTTCTTCATTTTTTCCATGGAAGAATAACTTTTGGCCGTCAAGGGCCAGAAAACGGCTTTGATGATCAAGGTCAGAAAGATAATGGCCACGCCCCAGTTATGCACCCAGGAATAAAAAATCTGAAGCAGCCATAAAAGCCCCTTGGCGATGAGACTGAACATTCCCAGATCAATACTCTTGGCAAGCTCCGGCGAAACGGCGTTCAGGCTCTCACGCTCCTTGGGGCCAAACCAGTACGAGACGGCGAAGATTTTTTCTTCGCCCGGGGCCAGACTCGTCTCCGGTTCCTCCAGGGCTGCGCGGTACACATGCTGCTGCAGGCGGGCCTTGACCGTCATGCCGCCGACGGGAACGTCCGGCACAACGGCGGCAAGAAAATATGTGCTCATGGGGCCTGCCCAGTAAATCTTGCCGCTGTCCTGCGCGCCTGACGACTCCAGGGTTTTGGCGGAAGATTCCTCGGCCAGGCTGCCGTCCTTGTCCCATGCCACACGCATGCCGTCATAGCGATCATCGGAGGAATTGCTTGCGTCCGCGGCGGCCGTATAGCCCAAACGCAGGCCACGGAATTGCGTGCCGTGGTTTTTGACACGTACCTTTTCCTGAATAAGATAGGTATCCGCGCTGAAAGAAAATTCCCGCTCCACACGCAGGTTGTCCACTTCCCCCTTCAACCGCAGGCTTGCGCGTCCACCGGACTCCAGGTTAAAATTTCCGGCATCGGCGTCCGGCGCCCATCTGCCGGTGCTCCAGGAAGGCTGCCCATTGATGACCAGCCCCAGAGGAGCGGTGGCGGCCGTTTGCGCCGAAACCATGTTGACGCGGGGAGCGCCCGCGTCATGCCCCGTCCCGTAGAGTCTGAGGCTGAAAGAGCGCAAAATTCCGCCTCCGCTGTACAGCACGGCTTCGTACAGGGGCGTTTTCACGCTGACGTCCTGTCCCGGGGCCGGAACAAAGGTCGGCTCCGGTTCCACCGGAGTGGGAGGCGCCTGCTGTTGCGGCGCCGGCTGCCCATCCTGTTGCCCCGTCTGTTGGGCGACCTGCTGAGTCGGCGGCGTGATCCAGCCCATATATTCGGCCAAGCGTCCCCAGCCGAAAAGAACCGCGAGGCACAAAGCAATGGCCAGAATCATGTTTTTATTGTCTTGCATATCAACATGTACTCCCTATATACTCCCTGATTTACCGTCCGTTTGCCGCACCGGCGGAACCGGATCGTAGCCGCAGCCGCCGAAAGGATGACAGCGCGCCAGACGCCACAAGGTCAGCAGTCCTCCGCGCGCTATGCCGTGACGGGAAATCGCCTGCGCCGCGTATTCCGAACAAGTAGGCAAGAAACGGCAGGCGGGCGGCGTCAATGGCGAAATACACAACTGGTAAACACGGATGGGCAAAACGCAAAGCGTACGCGCGATGTTTTTCATGTCCCGTCTCTGGCCATGCGGCGTAAAAGCGGTTCCATCTCCGCATTCACCTGAGCAAAATCAAGGCCGGAGCATCCGGTGTTTCTCTTGACCACGGCAACCACGTCAGTCTTTTGGGGAAGCGTGCCCGCGTGTAGGCGAAAAAATTCCCGCAACAGGCGTTTGATGCGGTTGCGCGTCACCGCCCCGCCCACCTTGCGGGAGACAGACAGGCCCAGACGCGTTTTCGCGTCAGGCAAGACCCCGGCAAGCGAAAAGACAAGAAAGTGCTCGCTGTAATGCCGCTTCCCCCTGTCGTAGCAGGCGGCGAAGTCCGCCCGGCGGCGAAGTCTTTCCAAAGGCCGGCTTGCGTGTTCCTGTGCGCGGGTCGGGTCGGAGGCCATGCAGGCCGGCTTACGCGCTCAAGCGTTTGCGCCCCTTGGCGCGACGGCGGCGCAGCACCGAACGGCCGGATGGCGTCGCCATACGGGCACGGAAACCGTGTGTGCGAGCTCTCTTTATTTTGCTTGGTTGATATGTTCTTTTCATGCTCTCAATCCTTTGCGCGCGGGACGGCGTGATGTCGGCGCGGACCCACGGCGAATAAAAGTCAAAAACAGAATTTTGTTTTATACACGGCGTCCCAACGCTCGTCAAGGAAAAACGCGTACCGGAACAACTGCGGAGAAAGCCGGCCAGATTTTCGGGATCCCGCACACGGAGTTTCTGCAGCCCTTAGCGTCGACCTGGACGCAGGTACGATGCAGCCTTCTCCGCAGCCTCCCGCTCCAACCTCTCTGGGTCGTGCCCCAAACGCATTTTTGTCCGCGATTGTGCGGACTGCACAAGGCTTTTCTGAATCCGCTTCAGTTCCTTTTGCAGGAAGCGCTGAGGCTTGCTGCCTCCAGCCGGCATCATAAATCCTGCCAGTACCTCTATGCCGTTCACGAAAACCTGCTTCTTCGTCTCCTCGACGTAAACGGCCGTCTTGTCGCCGCTGACCTGCAAGGTCAGGGTGGTGCCCCGTATCCCGACCGCGGCCTCAGGGGCCGTCAGGTCAAAGCCCTCCGGGTTTTTAAGGACGAGGCTGCCCGTGACCATCCGCAACAGACCGCTTCCCAGACGGCTGCGGAACGCAGGCTTGTCGCCTGTGTCCCTGTATTCCGTGATTTTGTACGTCGCGCCGTCGCCAAGGGAAATTGTTGTTCCGTCCCGCATTTTGACCTGCAGACGTCCGCCTTTGTCGGTCGTCAGCGTGTCCCCTTCATTGACGGCGTCGCCATTGGACAGGCTGCGACTCTTGCCGTCGCGCTCGGCCTTGCAGATGCCTGTAACGGACAGAACTTCCCCCACGGAATCGGCCGCGCTCGCGCGCAGCGGAGCGGACAGCAACAGGACAAACGCGAGAACGAACCCAAGGCCGAAAAAATGTGGATGGCGCGGTTTCATGGTATATCATCTCTGGTTGGAGTGATAGGCTACGACTCCACTATAGCGCGTCAAACGGGTCTGTACAAGGGCAAAAACTTACGTATACCCGCAATTTCACCGGTTGACCGGTCGGCATCTGTGTGCCAGGCAAGGCATTTTATGCCGCGTTATATTGGAACAGTTTTCTGCCCGAAAAACTCCAGCACATACTTGCAGGCCACACCCAGTATGATCAGGCCGAGCATCCATTTTATTGCCCTGGCCGGAACAAATTTCTGGCAACGCGCCCCAAGGTACATACCGGCCATGCCGCCCAGACCGAAGAACAGGCCCAGAACCCAGTCCGGGGCCACCGACTTGCCGGGGAAAAGCGGCGCCATGAACACGTAGAAAGCTACGCCGGCAACGGATGTCAAAAATGTGCCCATAAGGGTCGCCCCGCTGATGGTATGCACAGGCAACCGATAGCAGGACACAAGGAAGGGCGCGATGATCGCCCCGCCGCCAATGCCGTACGCGCCGCCCACAATGCCCACAATGAAGCTCATCATAAAAATGCCCATGGTCGGCGCCCGGTGCGTTTCCCCCTGAAAGATATACAGGATGTTTTTGCGCGAGAATTCCTTGACTTCCACCGCAAAATCCTGTCCAGATGCGGCGTTGACTATGCCGCGTGGTTCATCGTGCGGTTTGGACGCGACCTTTGAGGCATAACCGGTCTTGAGCAGTTCGCAGAACAGGCGGCCGCCGATATACAGCAGAACGGCCGCCGCGAAAAGCTTGAAGTAGCGGGGATCGGGCAGCCAGACAACGCGAACGATAGCGCCGATGAAGACGCCGGGCAGCGTGCCGGCGGCCACCACTGCGGTCAGGGGCCAGACCATGCGTTTTTCCTTGATGTAGCGGTACACGCCGCTCGGTATGGCCACCACGTTGAAAAACTGATTTGTGGAGCTCACCGAGGGTTGCGTATAACCCAGTACGGACATCTGAAAAGGCAACAGGAAAAAGGCGCCGGAAATGCCCCCCATGGAAGCGAAAAATGAGATGATGAAGGCCGCCAGAGGAGGAACCAGTGGGAATACTTCTACGCCGGATACGGGAAAGTGCATACCCCCTCCTGCATTCGAATTATGGCACTATTCAATTTCTTTTCGTGTCAAATAATACGAATATCCGCCTCTGTCAATAAAAAACACGAATTGATTTTAATTCGTCCCTTATATGCCCACTTCCCCGTCTGGGACATCACGTTGACCTGCAAAAAAACTTGACAATCCGAGGCCGGACGTACATGTGTTTTTTATGCGTCGCAAAACTTTGATGGTGAAAGCACAGAACGAGGAACTGCTGGACAGCGCCCAGCTCGGCATGCTTGAAGGCGCGTTCCGCGACTGGGCGGCCCGGGCCGCGACAGACGCACGCCGCCGCTCACGCCGCAGGATACTGCTTATTTTCCTGCTCATCCGTTACGCCGGCGTCAAGTTGCGGGAAGCCCTCCGCCTTGACCCGGCCCACGATCTGGACTGGTTGAGCAAAACTGTCATCTGCCGCTCCGTTAACAATAGCCCTGAGCGACGCATCGCCATCTCCGAAAAGCTGGCCGCGGAAATCGCCGGGATGCTGGAGACGGTGCGAAGCGACCCGTACCAGACCGGCGCAACAAGATGTTTTTTCGACATTGACCCCGCGCATGTGCGCAAAAAATTTTATGAACTGGCCGAAACGTGTGGGTTTGACAAAAAATCCGGAGGACCGGAAATGCTGCGTAAGGCCAGAGCGCTTGAAATGTTGCGCAATGTGCCTCTCCCGGCCGTGCAAAGGTTATTGGGGCATGCCTCGCCCAATCAGACAAGCACTCTGGTGGCCTGGTCGGAAGACGACATAGCTGACGCTGCGCGTCTGTATGTGGAAAAGGAATCCGGCAGGCGCACCAGCGCCCGCAACAGTTTTTACGGAAAAGTCATGACCCTGAACCATGACGCCGTGCAAACTCTTGTGGAACTGCTCACACCGACCGGGAACAAAATTTTTTCCGTCATCACCAATACAAGCGCAGCCCGCCTGGCCCTGGCGCCCGGAAAACTCGTCACGGCTGAGATCAAAGCACCTTGGCTCTGCCTGGAACGCTGCGATCACAACGGAACAAACAGCGCGGACAACATTTTGGAGGGCATTGTGGACAGAATGACGCGCGGCGAAATAGCTGTGGAATGCGTGGTCGGCCTCAAAGACGGCACACAGTTGTGCGCTGTGCTCTGTACATCCGGCTTTGACCGCCTTGGACTGGCGCCAGGCGATCCCGTAAGGGCGCTTTTCAGCGCCTATGCCGTCATCCTGCACGCCGATTGATTCTTCGGGGGCATTGCCGTTGCGCGATGCCCTGCCCATTGGGCCGCCGCTCCCCGGCGGCCCAATGGGCGAAAACTCTGTCGTTTTTTGCTCAGGCGACCTTGACGACAGGCTTGATCAGGTCAGCCGGTTTATCCCGCATGAGGAACAACGCTTTTTCCACATTTTCCCAACCGTTGAAAACGTGGGAGGAAAGGGGAGACACGTCGAGACGCCCGGAGGAGACAAGAGCGCCCAGCTTTTCCATCCGCAAGCGTCCTCCTGGCATGAGGCCTCCGTTAATCTGTTTGTGTCCCATGCCCACGCCCCACTCCACTCTGGGTATGCTGATGTTGAGCCCCGAACCGAGATAGTTTACGTTGCCTATCTTGCCACCCGGCTTCAACGCTTTTACGGCGCTGGCGAATGTATCAACGTTGCCGCCGGCGATAATCACCTTGTCCACACCCTTGCCGTCAGTGAGTTCCAGTACCTGCTCCTCTATAGAGCCGTTTTTGTAGCTTATGAAATCCGAAGCTCCATAACCTTTTGCGGCTTCAACGCATTTGGGCCGTGTGCCGACAGCCAGGATTCTGGAGGCCCCACGAAGATTGGCCCCCGCGACAGACATCAGACCAACAGGACCTATCCCGATAACCAGAACTATGTCGCCGAATTGTATGTCGGCAAGTTCCGCTCCGTGAAAGCCCGTGGGAACCATGTCGGAGAGCATGCAGGCGTCTTCCGGCGAGATGTTGGCAGGCAGATGGGCAAGGTTTCCATCGGCGTCGTTTACGTGGAAGACTTCAGAGAAAACGCCGTCCTTAATGTTGGAGAATTTCCAGCCGGCCAGCATGCCGCCGGAGTGCATGGAATATCCCGCCTGGGCTTCCAGGGAATTCCAGTCGGGGGTGATGGCCGGAACAAGAACTTTGTCTCCCGGTTTGAAATCCTTCACCAACGATCCCACCTCGTCCACAACTGCGCAGCATTCGTGGCCGAGTACCAGATTATGGCGTTCTCCGATGGCTCCCTCCCAGAGAGTGTGAACGTCAGATGTGCAGATGGCGATGGCCAGAGGCTTGCACAATGCGTCCGTCGGGCCGCAGACCGGCCGTTCCTTTTCAATCCAGCCGGGTTGACCGATTTTCAGCATGGCATAGCCTTTTATCTTGCTCATGATAATACTCCGTTGCTTTGATGTTGGATGTTGATGGTAAATTGCAGGCACACTGTACATCGGCAGATTTGTTAGCGCGTCCTGGAGAAATGCCCGCCCCGGAGGAGTTCCGGAGCGGGCGGATTGGCTATTTTTTGAGTTTTTCCGCCACGGTCGCCCCGAAGCGGCCGAGTTCCCTGACGACGGTCACACCGGCATCCGTCAGGGCCG
>JAISTW010000074.1 GCA_031272405.1 Desulfovibrio sp.
CGGTCGCCAACTTGTCAAATCGCGTGAAGACACGCCGAAATCCCTTGAGTTTGCGGAAAAGCCTCTCTATTTCGTTGCGTCTCTTGTACAATTCTTTGTCGTATTGCCACGGCTTCAGTAATGTTTTGGAAGTCCGCGCCATTTGCATCCATGTTCCGCGATATAAAGAATCGCATTTAACACTTGGAGGTTGTCAAAGTGGACATTGCCCCTCTGGCGTGGAAAACAGTCAGCAATTCTCTCATATTGTTCACGTGTGATTTCCATCAGGACAAGTTATACTCTTTATATAATCTTGTCAATTTGTGTTAACACGCCCTAGTTCTCTGGATTTGTAATAGCTGTTTTCGTCCTGGGGCAAAAGGACGCGCAGGCGATCCTTGATGGTTATGCCCAGCGTGACGACCAGAAAGCCGGAAGTGAACCTTTTGCTGTTCGGATAGCGCACGGCGTTGATGGTTTGCCATGCGATCAGCATGGCCATTACCGTTGTTTTACCTGCTCCGGTGGCGAGTTTCAGGGCCAGCCGGTTCAGACCGGGATTGGCTGCCTGATTGGCAAAGGCAAGACGCTCCAGAAATTTCTCGCCTCTCCTGCCGGAGTTTGGGGCGACTTCGGTAAGCCAAATGGCGATTTCCACCGCTTCAAGCTGACAAAAGAAGAGGCGGTAGCCGCTGAACTCGTGATGCCGCCAATGCTTGAGCAGGCGTGTCGTTTCAGGCGTTACCTTCCAGTTACGGGGATCATTCGTCGTTCCGCCAATTCGTCACGGCGGAACGGAGTTCATTGATGATGGTGGTAAGTTCGTATTCCTGCCTGTCTGTGGAAATCGCCTCGGCGGTGGCGTCAACCATAAAATTGAGCTGCCTGGTCTTGCCCCTTGATTTTTGAGGTCTTGGAATCGGCGTTATGAAGCTGGCCGGGCGGCGCAATTCGTTAATCTCACGGGTAGGCTGGCCTTCTTCATTCAGTTTCCAGTGGCGAACCGGCGCGGCATAGGGCGAGTTCAGTATCGGCTGATCAAAAAAAGGATCGCTCATGGTTTCACTTTTTGCAGGCAGGTCACAGGGTTCGCCTCATGGTCATAATGAAATATACCGGCAATATCCAGTAAAATCCAGATTAAAAAATGTCGGCTTTGCCAAATGGTTATGACAAGAATGCGGGAAAGCGCGCAGCGTCTCTTGCAGCGAAAAAAGACATTGCCCCAGGTTGATCACCTGTCGGCAAACTTCGATTGTTTCACAGCAAAATCTTCCTCTTGCTCATTATGGAAAATACTGCTTCTGATCGCCAACCTTTTTCGGGAGGATCACAATCCATCAGTTCAACTCGAAATTGTTCTGCCGCAGTCGCAATGGGTTGTGCGGCGGCAACTCGATGCGTATCTGGCCGTGTTCGGATGTAGTCAACAATGGTATGCCTTGCTGCTTGAGCCAAGCCCGTAAATTTGGCCCCGGGTGCCCGTAACTGTTCTGAAAACCACAGGAGGCCAGCACAAGTTCCGGCGCGACGGCCCTGTAAAAATCCGGAAAGAAGCTTTTGTCGGAACCGTGGTGCGGCGCTATCAGCACTTTGGCGCTCACGTCCCGGTGGCGGGTCAGAATCCTCCGAAGAGCGGACGGCCCGCAGTCGCCGGGGATGAGGACCAATCCTTCCCCAAAGCGGGTCAGACGCAAGACCAGCGAATCGTCATTTCCGCCCACGCCGCGGCCTTTCCCGCGTCTGTCGGAACTGTCGCGTCCGTCCACAGCGTCTTTATCCCGACCACCGCGCTCTGCCTTCAAGCCGCTGCGGGACGGGGGCCAGAGTACCTCCAGACGCAGACCGCGCTCCGCGTCGCCCAAAATCAGGCTGTCCCCATCCTCCAGGGCGCGTCTGCGGCCGATGAGAGATTCCCAGGGCTGTGCAAGACCGCCGACGGCCGGGCGGCCGTTGTCGAAAATTTCTCCTACAGTGAATTTGTCCAGCACCGATACAATCCCGGCCAGATGATCGGTATCTGGATGAGTATTGAGCGCCGCTGTCAGACGGGGCGGCGCATTGTAGCTGACCGCCGGGACGACGATGGAGCGGCCCACGTCAAAACGCTGTGAATGGCTCCCCCCGCCGTCCACGAGAAGACGGGCGTCTCCCGGCAGATCCAGCAGCACCGCCTGACCCTGACCGACATCCAGCACGCTGAGGACGACTGCTTCCGTAGCGTGTTCAGTGAGGCGCAGGCATGGGCCGACGCACAACAGCACACATCCGATGATGAGCAACCGGCCGACCGCCCTGGGTGGTTGAGTGTACCGCGTTCTGCCCGGCAGGAGCGCCACAGCTCCAGCCAAGGCCGCAAAGGCGGGCAGGGCTGTCCAGTGGGGACGCAGAAAGGCCGGAATATCCAACAGCCCGTGACCGTCCAGCCAGACCAGCGCATCGGCAAGCCACTGGGCCGGCAAAACAGCCAAGTCAAGGATGATGCCGGCGCTCTGACTCAGGCCAAACGCCTGGGCGGCAAGGGCAAGAATGGCGAGGGGCAAAACAAAGACATCCAGCAGTGGCAACCAGAGCACGTTCAGGGGGAACCAGAAGCCGGCGTTGCCGAAAAGCAGCAAGTTTAAGGGCAATAAGGCTGCCTGAAGAATGAAGGAAAGGAGCAGAATCTGTCCGGCGCGGACAAAAGCCCGCCTCAGGGGGGCGGGGCGGGATATTCCATCGGTCTCGTCATTCCGCTGCGGCAACACGCGCAGCAACGGCAGGCTCAGCGCGATGACGCCCAAGCAGAGTACGGAAAGCTGCATTCCCGTGTCCAGCACGCACAGGGGGTTGACCAGGCTTATACAGAGCACGGCCGCGCACAGCACGTCCAGCGTGGTAGCCGTTTTGCGCCGCATAAGCCACAAAGCCAGAACGATGAGCATACATCCGGCCCGCACCAGAGAGGGCGGCGCATTGCCCAGCCAAAGATAAAGCATGGCGGGGGGACAAGCCGCCAGAGTCGCCCAGACCAGACGCGGCCAGCGTAAGTAGAGCGGCGCCCAGGCTCTGGCCGCAACCGACACGCAGAGCAGCCCAATCAGACCGGCCACGGCCAGGTGCTGACCGGACAAGGCCAGACTGTGCGCCAGAGCCGTCGCGGCGAAATTGTCCATGGTACGCTGACTGAGGAAACGGCGATCCCCGAAGAGCAGGGCCAGAAGCATGGCTTTGCCCTGAGGCATTTCGTGCGTCAGGGCTGTTCCTTCCGGCATGAGGGCGGATGCGAAATCCTCCCGAAGGCGTTCGCGCAGGCGGGCTGAGGGGGAGCCAGGTCCGAAAAATTTGGGTTCACCCTGCGCGCCGCGGCTCCATAGTCGCGCGGAGACGCCGTGCCCTCGCCACCAGATGCCGAAATCTTCCAGCCCCCTGTTGACCAGACTGTGCACCGGCCTCGGACGACGTTCAAGACACGCGTTTTGACCGGCCAGCGGCGAAAAAAGAGGATTTTCCCAAGTCCAGGCCACAAGGCCGGGGATGGCCGTAGACGCGGCGGTCTCTCCGGATTCTCCCGAGGCGCTCAAGGTCGTCTTCTCCAGAAAAATACGGAGGCGGTTGTCGGGAAGGCCCTGGACATCGCTCACGACACCGCACAGTCGTGGATTCGCGCTTTGTTCAAAAGTTTTGGGGATATCCGGAGGCAGGTTTGCGGCTTCCAGTTGCCAGCGCGCGACCAAGACGGCTGTCGCGAAGACAAGCGCCGCCAGAGTAAGGCGGCAGATCCGCCGCAAACGGGTATCCACGCAGGGTGGCAACAACGCGCATAAACCGGCCTGGAGCGGCCAGGCAGCTGCCAGAAGGCCAAGAATCCAGTAGACGAGATAAACATGCCATAAAAGAGGGGCGGGCAGGGGTGGATGTCGCATAGGGCGCGTCGCGCGGATTCAAGCTACGGCTCGCGGGCCATATCACGTTCCATTGCGCGGCGCTTGAGGCTTTCCCGGTGATCGTGCAATTTTTTGCCCCGGCCGAGGGCTATTTCCACCTTGACCTTGCCTCGCGCGAAGTACAGCCTCACCGGCACGACGGTCAGTCCCTTTTGGGCCACGGCGCCGGCATAGCGGGCAATTTCCCGCTCATGGAGCAACAGCTTGCGCATTCTGTCCGGCTGTTGCGCGGCATAGCCCGCATTGACATACGGCGCGATGTGCAACGAGACAAGCCAGGCCTCGCCCTGTCTAAATTCCACGTAGCTGTCCACAAAATTCACCTTGCCCGCGCGGATGCTTTTGACTTCCGGTCCGGTCAGGGCAATGCCGGCTTCCAAAAATTCCGAAAGCTCATACAGGTGTCTGGCCTTTTTATTGACGGCAACGGCGCGGCAGCTTGTTTTTTTGCTCATCATTTACCGCTCTTCGGTTTGCGTCAGAAGGGCGTAGAGTTCCTTGGCGCTCCATCCACAGGCTTCCTTGCGCAGGCGGCGGGCCAGTTCTCCGGGTTTGGCTTTCCGCCCGACCCGGGCATCAGCTATCAAACGGCGGATATCGTCTTCCGGCAATCGCGCGGCCCGCTCCTGCGGACCTATGATGATGGTCAACTCTCCCAGCAACGTTTTAGGCAAGTCCGCCGCCTTTTCCAGACGTGTAAGTATAAATTCCTCATGGATTTTGGTCAATTCACGGCAGACAGCCAATTCCCTCGGCCCGAGGATTTCGTAAGCCAAGAAAAGGCTCGTCCTGAGCCTGTCGCGGCGTTCAAAAAAAACCAGAGAGCCGGGCGTCGCGGCAAAGGCCCGAAACAGGTTTTTTTGCCCGGCGGGATCACGGGGAAGAAATCCCAGAAAAGTATAGGGCAATGGAGCAATGCCCGCGGCGGAAAGGGCGGCGGACGGAGCTGACGGTCCGGGCAGAGGCGAGACGGCAAAACCTTCCCTGCGGCAGGCCCTGACCAGATGATAGCCGGGATCGGCCAGCAAAGGCGTGCCCGCGTCGGAAACGAGGGCCAAACTACGCCCTTCCCGCAGCAAGCACAATGCTTCGCCGGCCCGTTTTTCCTCATTATGCTCAAAAAAACTCAGCAAGCGACGGGGCCTGATGCCCTGTTCCGCGCACAGGCGGGCCGCGCGGCGAGTGTCCTCGGCCAGAATCACGTCTACCTCGGCCAAAATTTCGCGCGCTCTGGTCGAGAAATCACCAGGGTTGCCAAGCGGTGTGGCTACCACCCAGAGTCGGGGAGAAGTCAAAGGCATCGCTGTAGTGCTCCGCACTGAAATCAAAATCATTTTTGAGCACACAGACGACGTCGAAGCGGCAGGGACGCCGCCAGGCGTTGTGCGCGCCAAGCCAAGCCTGGGCCGCCCTGACCAGCACGCGGCGTTTGGCGGGCGTCAGCGCGTCGGCCGGTTCGGACATGCCTTGGGCGTTGCGTGTTTTCACTTCCACAAAGACAAGCGTATCTCCGTCCAAGCAAACAATGTCCAGTTCCAAGCGCCCCTTGCGCCAGTTGCGATCCAGTATTTGCATACCCTTTTTCCGCAGAAGCTCCGCGGCGGCATCCTCGCCGGCCATGCCGGACAATATGTGTTCCGGCAGCGTCTTTTCCTTGTCCCAGAGCGACCCCTCGCGCCGAAGGCCCGGACGCACGCCTCGAAAGGTCAGGCGGTGTTGCGGACAAGGTCCCAGAAGAAGCAGAGCCTCGTAGTGTTCTCTGGTGCCGTAGCCCTTGTGCGTTTCAAATCCGTAGCCCGGCCAGCGGCGGGCCAGGGCGCGCATCAGTTTGTCCCGAAATGTCTTCGCGAGAATGGATGCCGCCGAAATGGCAGCCTGCGTCCTGTCTCCACCCACAATGGCGATCTGACGGGGCGGCGGCGCGCTGTGCGCAGCCTGCCAGTGCGGACGCAGTATCCCCTCTGGCAAAATTTTGTTGCCGTCAATGCGCAATACTTCAGGGGACAGAGGCAGAGAGCGCACAGCGCGGCTCATGGCCTCGAAGGTGGCCTGCAAAATGTTGACGCTGTCAATGCGTTCAGGCCAAGTCAGCCCCAAACCCCAAGCCAGGGCGCGGGAACGTATTCGCGGGGCCAAGTCTTCCCGTGCTCCGGCGGAAAGCTGCTTGGAATCTTTCAGTCCGACAAGTCCATGTTCCGGCGGCAGAATGACCGCGCAGGCCACCACCGGCCCGGCCAGACATCCGCGCCCGGCCTCGTCCAGGCCGGCGCAGAGTGGACCGCGCCCTGTCAATAACGGCCGCGCGGCTTGATGCGAGCCGCCTTGCCCTTGAGGGAGCGCAAATAATAGAGGCGGCTGCGGCGTACGCGGCCCTGACTCACCAGTTCTACATGGTCAATGAACGGCGAGTTCAGGGGAAAAATGCGCTCCACCCCCACACCGTCGGAAATTTTGCGCACGGTGAACGTGGCGTTGGTGGTGCCGCGCCGAACTCTGATCACATTGCCCTGAAACACCTGAATGCGTTCTTTTTCGCCTTCAACAATGCGTAGATGCACCTTGACCGTATCCCCGGAGCGGAAAGCAGGTATGTCCGTCCGCATGTTGTCCATTTCGATTTTTTTAATGATGTTCATGAGGCACCTCAAAAAGTTTAAACAAGATTTTCACAGAAAGTCGCCCAGTATTCTGTCCGCGAAAATCGCCGCCGCGCTGCGCACCGACAAATGATTGTCGCCCAGAAAACGCAGAGGCCGCAATGTCCCCTCGCACCGGGAAAAAACTTCACGGGCGAGGCCTCTGGCCGTGCCCAGACACAACAATACAGGCCCGTCCCGGCACCACTCGCGGACAACGCAAGGGGCAAGGGGAGCCGGCGCGTTTTTTTCAGCCGGCCATGAGGCGGAAGACGCCACAAGACGCGGACTGATTCCCGCATGTTCCTCAAGACGCGTGCGCGCTTCTTCCAGAGAAACAGCCGGGCGGACGCCGGACAACGCTTTGGCCCTGTCCGGATGGGCAATGGCGGCGGCCCCGCGCGTCCAGTGCCGCAATATGTCTTCCAGCAGACGGATTTGATCGGCCAGCGGCGTCACCACAAAAAAAGGCCCCATCCCGTAGCTACGCGAAATGCGAGCAATATCATGAATATCCAGGTTTGTCAAAGAGGAAGCGCCGGAATTTTTTTTATCCAACATCACCGGGGAGTGCATCAGGCAGAAAGAGAGGTTGCGGCCGGGCCGTTCCCGGGGGATTTCAGCCAGCGCCAGCGCGTCTTGCCTGGTCAACGGCGAGTCGTCCAGCATGGTCGGACGATTGCGCAAGGTCGTAGCCAATCCTTTGTCGCGCCTCCAGCGAATGATTCGGGCGTGGTGACCGCCCAGCAGCGTTTCGGGCACCCTGCGTCCCTCCCAGATTTCCGGCCTTGTGTAATGCGGATATTCCAGCAGACCGTCGCTGAAACTTTCCTCCCCGGCGGATTCCGCCTTGCCCATGAAGCCCGGCAGAAGCCGGGAGGTTGCTTCAATAACGGTGAGAGCCGCTGTTTCTCCACCGTTGAGCACAGCCTCGCCCACGCACACCGGCGTCAGAGGAAAAACATCGGCCAGGCGCGCGTCAAGTCCCTCATAACGCCCGCAGATAAGCGTGATGTCCTGTTCCGTGGCCAATCCCGCCGCCAGAGTTTGGGTCAGAGGAATTCCGGCGGGGCTCAAAAGAAGCATCCGTCCCGGCGTCGCCACATCACGCAGAGCGCCTGCCACAGGCGCTGCCTGCATGACCATGCCGGGGCCGCCACCGTAAGGTCTGTCGTCCGTGTGGCGAAATTTGTTCGCGCTGTGGTCGCGTGGATTGTGAAAGCTGAACTGTATCAGTCCGCGCTCCACGGCTTGACCGAGCAATCCGCTCCGCAGGGGAGAATCAAAAAATTCCGGGAAAAGTGTGATTATGTGAAAGCGCGCCATAACAATGTGCTTCAGATTTTCCGGGCTATCGCCGCCGTGCCGGGCATGGCGCGCAAAAGTCTCGTCACCCTACCCCATGCGGCGAAAATAGGCAAGATATCCCTTGTTCAGAGAGTTTTACTTTTTCAATGACAAACTTTTACAATTTTGCTATTCTCTTTTCAGCAGCAAGGAGGATAACGATATGCCCTGTCTCAGATGCGGCTCGGAAGCCATCGTAAAAATGGATTTATGAAGAAATTACAAAGATATAAATGCAAGGCATGCTCATACCAATTCACAAAAGAAACGCCACGCGGGAAACCGATGCGGGATAGAGCATTTCACATTTGAAATAATTCATATCCGCAATGTTTAAACCATCCTTGAGCATCGCTTGCGCAGACCGAGTCAAGCGCATCGGCGACGCCTTTTTCCAAGGCTTCATATGTTCGCATCTCCATGCCGCGTA
>JAISTW010000042.1 GCA_031272405.1 Desulfovibrio sp.
CAAGGAAAAATGGAAACTCAAGCCGGGCACGGCGCTTGTATGCAAGTCATTGCAGCGCGAGCGCAAGAAGAAGATGCTGGATATGAAACTCTGGGAACGCAGGACTGACAGGAAGGCGCGGAATGTCAAATCGCGCAGAGTCAGAATAAAGGACAATGCCGCCCCGGCAGCCGAAAACGCCTGATCGCTTCTGGATTGTCGTCGCGCGGCAACCTTGTCTTGCCACGCCGCATGGTGTATTGAGGTAGAAAGGAGCGCGTCATGTCCATTGTCTACCCCACCTTGCCCAAATACTTCAATGTCGCCGGCCCCTGTATACCGGACAGGCATTATATGATCCCCGCCCTTGCACGGCTTCCTGAAGCGCAAAAGCTGGCTCAGCAGGGACACTATTTTGTCATCCATGCCGCCCGGCAGTCCGGCAAGACGACGCTGCTGAACGCGCTGACAGATGAAATCAACGCGCAGGGGCAATTTTACGCCCTGTACTGCTCACTGGAAACTGTGCAGGGCTATGAAAAACCGGAACAGGGTCTGCCGATGGTTATAGAAAAAATCAACACGGCGATCCTGATTTCACCGATCCTCTCAAACATGCAGATATCTCCACAACCTTCAGGCGCCCTTGGTTCCGGAATATTCCTGGCTTTGCACAATATCGCGAAATCTCTCGACCGTCCGCTCATCATCTTTTTCGACGAGGCCGATTGCCTTTCCGGTCAAACGCTCATCACGTTTCTGCGCCAGTTGCGCGACGGCTATGTCAACCGCGGCAGAGCCCCCTTCCCCTGGTCAATATCGCTCATCGGCATGCGCGACATCCGGGACTTCAAAGCCCATATCCGTCCGGACAGCGAGACTCTCGGTTCGGCCAGCCCCTTCAATATCGTCACCAAGGCGTTGACCCTCGATAATTTTACTCAGGAGCAGATCGCGGCCCTGTATCAGCAGCACAGCGAGGCCACAGGGCAGGTCTTTGAGCCGGACGCCGTGGAACAGGCATTTTACTGGTCCCAGGGCCAGCCCTGGCTGGTCAACGCCCTGGCCAGGCAGGTTGTGGACGAGGACATGGGCGGCGATTACACAAAACCCGTCACATCAACGCATATCGACAACGCGGCCGAGGCGATCATGCAGCGACGGGACACGCATATTGACTCCCTGCTGGAACGGCTCAAGGAACCGCGCGTACGCAAGGTGCTGGAGCCATTGTTTTGCGGCGGCGAGCCTGAAGTTGATCCGCTGGACGATGACACAAAGTTTTGTGTGGACCTGGGCCTGGTCAAATGGGAAAAACGCGGCGTCCTGCGCCCGTCCAACCCCATCTATCGTGATGTCATGGTGCGTACTCTCAATTACAAGACACAGATCACCCTGCCAGAATCCCTGATCAACCGCTGGATGGACGGCAAGAATCTGGACATGAGCGCCCTGTTGAAGGAATTCCAGCAGTTCTGGCGGGAGAACTCCGATATCTGGATAGCAAAATACGAGTACAAGGAAGCCGCGCCGCACCTTATTTTACAGGCTTTCTTGCAGCGCGTGGTCAACGGCGGCGGGCACATCGAACGCGAGTACGCCCTGGGAACGGGCCGGGTGGACGTGTGCGCCGTGTACGCGGGCCGGCGGTATCCTGTGGAAGTGAAACTGGCCGGCAAAAGAGCGCTGGCCGAGGGTCTGGAGCAGTTGGAGCGCTATGCGGACAAGTGCGGCGCCGCCGAGGGCTGGCTGGTGATTTTTGACCGCGCTTCCGACAAAAGCTGGGACGAGAAGATTTTTTGGAACACGCAACACCTGCCGAGTGGGAAAACCGCGTACATTGTTGGGTGCTGAGGCTGTTTTCGAGGGACTTTCTGTTTACAGCTTGCTTTTGCGCGCTCCGGGGCGTATACTTCATACCTTTAAGTCAGTCGGAAATTTTGGCGATGAATTGCAGTAGGAAATGTTCATCGGGGTGGCTCTTCCCCGACGGCCTGAGCGGAGTTGTCTTTGATTGTGACGGCGTTATGATTGAGTCCCGCGAGGCCAACAGACAATACTATAACCGTATCCTGGCTTTTCTTGGTCTGCCTGAAATGACGCCGGAACAGGAAAAGTACGCTTTCATGGCCACCGCCCGCGAGGCCTTGCTGGCGATGGTCCCCGAGGCGCTGTATCCTCGTCTGAAACGGGCGGCGCGCGAAGCCGTGGATTATCAGACCGATATTGCGCCTCTTTTGCGTCTCAACCCCGGGTTTGAAAACTTCATCCGCTGGCTTCACCAGCGCGACCTGCGTATGGCTGTGGCAACCAACCGCACAGACCGAGGCCTGCAAACGGTTCTGGACTTTTTCGCCTTGCCCGACTATTTTAAACCCAAGGTAACGGTGAGCAACGCCGCTCCAAAGCCTTCTCCGGAATGCGTGCATATCGTCTGCGAGGCTTGGGGCGCGGCGCCCCACACCGTGCTTTTTGTCGGAGACAGCCGTAACGACAGAGAGGCGGCCCTTGGGGCGGGCGCTGTTTTCGCCGCTTTTAACAACAGTGGGCTTGACGGACATGTGCGCGTTGCGGATTTTGACGATCTGCGGCAGGTTCTGGAAGACGTCGCGGCGATTTGACGCTTCAGCCCGTAAAAACGCGCGGCCGTCGGCACAGCAACAGTTTGGGAAGAAACCATGTTTGTACTCTCCAATACGCTGAGCGCCATAGCGACTGTTCTGGGTTCCCTGCTGAACATCTATTTCTGGATCGTCATTATTTCCGCTGTATTAACCTGGGTAAAGCCTGACCCGTACAACCCCATTGTGCGCACCTTGCGTGTGTTGACCGAACCGGTCTTTTACCGTGTGCGCAAATGGCTGCCCTTTACCTACATGAGCGGTCTGGACTTTTCGCCGATAGTGGTGTTGCTGGCCATTGAACTCGTCAACAGGATAGTGGTGGCTTCCCTGTACCAGTACGCCCTTTCCATGAGTTGACATTCCAGAACATATAACATAACAGGAGATTTCTTATGGATCAGCATGATATTGACCTTTTGGAAAAGCACATGCCCAGCGATCCCGAGTTGAAATCCCTTTGGGAAGACCATGTGCTTTACAAGAAACAGGTGGAAAAACTCGAAAGCAAGCCCTTTCGGACGCCTGACGAAGAGCAGAATCTGAAACAGTTGAAAAAACAGAAATTGGACGTCAAGACCAGACTGGTGGCCAAACTGGACTATCTGAAGGAACAAAAGGCCTGAGGCCTTTATCCAGGTCTGCCTTGTGAGGGACGGGAAGAGGATTATGGAACATACCGGAGCGTGGATACTATTGGAGTCACTGAGGCGGGAAGGGGTTGATCTGCTGTTCGGTTATCCCGGCGGCGCGGTTATCGACATATACGACGAATTGCCCAGACACCCGACAATCCGCCATGTGCTCGTGCGCCACGAGCAGGGGGCCGTGCACGCCGCGGACGGGTATGCCAGGGCTTCCGGCAAGGTCGGCGCCTGCCTGGTCACTTCCGGGCCCGGCGCCACCAACACGGTGACGGGCATCGCCACAGCCTATTGCGACTCCATTCCCCTGGTTGTGCTCACCGGTCAGGTGCCGACGGCCCTCATCGGCAACGACGCCTTTCAGGAAGTGGACATTGTGGGGATAACCCGCCCCTGCACGAAACACAATTTTTTGGTCAATGACATTGACAAGCTGGCTTTGATCATAAGGAGAGCCTTCTACCTGGCCCGTTCCGGCCGCCCCGGTCCGGTGCTGGTGGACCTGCCCAAGGACATCGTCCAGTGCAAGACGGAATTTGTCTGGCCGGAAGAAATCGGGATGCGGAGCTACAATCCCACGTATAAACCCCATGTCAATCAGCTCAGACACGCCGTCGGGGATCTGGCATCGGCCAGACGACCGGTTTTCCTGGTCGGCGGCGGGGTGATCCTGTCCAATGCCGCCAACGAACTGACAAATCTGGTCCGTAAACTGCAAACGCCCGTGACGAGCACTCTGATGGGATTGGGCGCCTTCCCCGCCACGGATGATCTCTGGTTGGGCATGGTGGGGATGCACGGATCCTATGCCGCCAATATGTCCATCGCTCATGCCGATCTTCTGGTCTGCGTGGGGGCGCGTTTTGACGACAGAGTCACCGGCAAGATATCGGGCTTCGCGCCGGGAGCGCGCATTGTGCATATTGACATTGATCCCACTTCCATTCGCAAGAACGTGCAGGTCGACGTTCCTGTGGTAGGGGATTGCCGCCTTTCCCTGCAGGGTTTGCAGGAAATCTGCGATGCCAAATGCGGCGGCGTGGACTGGGCGGACAAACACGCCAACTGGCTGGACACGGTGCATAACTGGAAGAAAAGCAAGCCCCTCGCCTATCAGAAAAACGGCGGCATCAAGCCGCAACAGGTGGTGGAGGAACTCTTCGAGATTACCGGCGGCGAAGCCATCATAGCCACCGAGGTCGGTCAGCACCAGATGTGGACCGCGCAATTTTACACCTTTACCCGGCCGCGCACCCTGCTCACCAGCGGTGGCCTGGGAACCATGGGCTTTGGTTTTCCCGCGGCGATTGGCGCGCAAATGGCCTTTCCGGATAAAAAGGTCGTTGTCGTGGCCGGGGACGGCTGCATACAGATGAACATTCAGGAACTGTCCACTGCTGTGGTCAACAAATTGCCCATCAAGGTCATTATATTGAACAACCGTCATCTGGGCATGGTGCGTCAGTGGCAGGAATTGTTCTATCACGGCAATTATGTGTCCACCAACATGGAAGCTCAGCCGGATTTTGTGAAACTGGCCGAGGCCTACGGCGCGGAAGGCTACCGCATCAGCAGGGAAGCCGACATACGGCCTGTGCTCACCAAGGCCCTGGCCTCGCCGGCCACAACTTTTGTCGATGTTATGGTGGAACGGGAAGAAAACGTCTATCCCATTGTTCCGGCCGGCGCGGCGCTGGATGAAATGCTTCTGGTGTGATGAAATGCCCGGAGAAGAAAAGAGGCCCGTTTTGACTGAATACTGTTGACTTTGCAAGGAAACCAAGGGGAATTATGGCAACGCAACGACATGTGCTCTCTGTGCTGGTGGAAAATGAGCCTGGCGTGCTTTCGCGCGTGGTGGGGCTTTTCAGCGGGCGCGGGTTCAATATCCATTCGCTCAACGTCGCCCCCGCGCTGGAGGACGGCGTCTCGCATATGACCATCACCACATACGGAGACAGCTTTATTGTGGAGCAGATAATGAAACAGCTCCACAAGATCGTCACTGTGATCAAGGTTGTTGATTTTGAGGACATTCCCGCCGTGGAACGGGAAATGATGTTCGTCAAGGTGCAGGCGGAAGGTCCTGCCCGCGGGGAAATTTTGCGCACAGTGGAGATATTTCGCTGCAAGGTTGTGGACGTGAGCCCCTCGGAAATAATTATTGAGGCCACCGGCGTTCACGATAAGCTGGAAGCCATCATCGGCCTTTTGCAGCGTTTCGGCATCAAGGAGTTAGCCCGCACAGGTTCTGTGGCCATGCGCCGCTCCAGAAAATCAGATTAACAGGAGACAGGAATGAAAGTCTATTATGATCAGGATGCGGACATCAACAAGCTGAAAAACAAGACTGTGGCCATTATCGGTTACGGCAGTCAGGGACACGCCCACGCGCAGAATTTGCGCGACTCCGGCGTCAAGGTCGTCGTCGGCCAGCGTCCCGGCGGCCCCAACTATGAGCTGGCCAAAGAGCATGGCTTTACGCCGCTCCCCGCTGCGGAAGCCGCCGCCAAGGCGGACATGATAATGATTTTGCTGCCGGATGAAGTGCAGGCTCTTGTTTACGAAAAAGACATCAGGCCCAATCTGACCAAGGGCAAGGCCCTGCTTTTCGCCCACGGCTTCAATATCCATTTCAGCCAGATACGCCCGCCGGAAGATGTGGACGTTTTTCTCATCGCGCCCAAGGGCCCGGGGCATCTGGTGCGTCGCACCTTTACCGAGGGCGGCGGCGTGCCCTGTCTGGTGGCCGTTGAACAGGACGCCACAGGTCAGGCCCTGGAACTGGCCCTGGCCTATGCCAAGGGCATCGGCGGCACACGTTCCGGCGTTATCGCCACGACGTTCCGCGAGGAAACAGAGACAGACCTCTTTGGAGAACAGGCCGTGCTCTGCGGCGGCATTTCCGCTCTTATCAAGGCTGGTTTCGAAACGCTGGTCGAGGCCGGTTACCAGCCGGAAATGGCCTATTTTGAGTGCATGCATGAAATGAAGCTCATCGTGGATTTGATGTACGAGGGCGGACTTTCGCGTATGCGCTATTCCATCAGCAATACGGCGGAGTTCGGTGATTATGTTTCTGGTCCCCGCCTGATCGGTGAAGATGTCAAGAAGGAAATGAAAAAGGTGCTCAAGGACATCCAGAGCGGCGCTTTTGCCCGCAATTTTATTGTGGAGGCGCGGGCCGGTTACCCCATGTTTCTCACTACGCGGCGCAATGAGGCCGGTCATCAGATAGAGCAGGTGGGCAAGCAGTTGCGCGGCATGATGAGCTGGCTGAAAAAAGATAAAAAATAGAGCAAGTTCAAGTTAAAATGCTCTGACGGACAAACCCCGCCGCGGCCTGATCCTGATCAGACGCGGCGGGGTCGCTTTGACGGCTCCGTTTTCCCGGTTTGCTTCTCGAGATTTCACTCCATGTCATCGGTCAGCGTCATGCGCCGCGCCGCGGCGGTTTCGTCCAGTCGTCGGACCGGCGTGCGTCGCGGGGCCATTGTCAGGGCCTCCGGATTATTTTTCCCCAGGGCCACTGTTTCTTTCAACGCTTCCACGTAGGCATCCAGCGTCTGTTTGCTTTCTGTTTCAGTAGGTTCGGCCATAAGGCATTCTTTGACGATCAGCGGGAAATAGATTGTCGGCGCATGGAATCCGCGGTCAAGCAGAGCCTTGGCGATATCCAGCGCGCGCAATCCCTGCGGGGCCGAGGCGACGAATTCATGAGCGCACAGTCGCGCAAAGGGGATATCCAGCACGTCTTCCAGACGTTTTTTCAAATAGTTGGCATTCAGCACCGCGTATTCCGCCACGCGCTCCAATCCTTCACCGCCCAGACGCAACATGTAGGCCAATGCTTTTACCACTACAGCGAAACTGCCGTAAAACGGCCCTATAGACCCGATGGACTGGGGCAGGTTGTTGTTGAGGTAAAAGCTGCCGTCTCTGCGAACCGCCACACGGGGTCCGGGCAGGAAAGGCTCAAGCCGCGCGCTGACGCCCACCGGACCTGAACCGGGTCCGCCGCCGCCGTGAGGTGTGGCGAACGTTTTGTGCAGATTCAGATGCACCACGTCAAAACCAGCGTCGCCCACGCGCATTTTGCCCAAAACAGCGTTCATATTGGCGCCGTCGTAGTAAAGCAGCGCGTCGGTCTTGCGCAGCGTTTCCACAATTTCCGGCAAATGCGTTTCCATGAGGCCGAGGGTGTTGGGGCAGGTCATCATAAGTCCGACCACGTCGTCGCCGTATTCCGCCATGTGGGCGGCAAGGGCCTCCGGGGCCACCATGCCGTCGCGCGACTCTACATTGACGATTTCAAGGCCGGCCAGGGCCGCCGACGCGGGATTGGTGCCGTGCGCCGAATCAGGAATGAGCATTCTGCCGCGCTTGCGGCCTTTGCTTCTGTGGTAGGCCGCCATGAGACTGACGCCGGTGAATTCTCCATTGGCGCCAGCCATAGGCTGAAAGGTGAACGCTTCCATACCGGTGATTTCGCGCAGCAGCATTTCCGCGTCGTACAGGCAGCGCAGCGCCCCCTGGGTTTGGGACGCGCCTTGGCCGAGTTGGGCCAGCAGGGGGTGCAGGCGGGCAAAACCGGGCAGCCCGGCCACATATTCCGTAAATTTGGGATTGTATTTCATCGTGCAGGAGCCGAGAGGATAGAAATTGGCGTCTACACTGTAGTTGAGGCTGGAAAGCCCGGTGAAGTGTCTGACCACGTCAAGCTCCGAACATTCGGGAAGGCGTGGCGGTTTGGCGCGTAAAAGCTCGCCCGGCAGCATCTGCGCCGCCGTCGGCGCGTCGGACTCAATGAATCGGGAACCGCGTCCCGGCACGGATTCGGCAAAAATGGTTTTCACAGCAAGCCTCCCATGGCCCCGGCCAGCATGGCTATGTGCTCAGCCCTGTTGACTTCGGTGCAGGCCAGCAACAGAATATTTTCCATATCCGGATAATAACGGCCCACGGGCAAACCCGCCGCAAAACCTTTGGCGATCAGCGCGTTGACGATCTGTTCCGCCGGTTCGGGCAGGCATAGGGCCACTTCATTGCCGTAGGGCGCGTTATTGAGCAACTCGACGCCCTTGAGCGCTGTAAGCTGTTTGACTGCCTGTCTGGTCAGGTGCATGTTGTGTTCGGCCTGGCGGGCCAGACCTTCGGGACCGAGCAAGCTCATATGCACCAAAGCGCGCAGGGCGCACAGCGCCTGGTTGGAACAGATGTTGGACGTCGCCTTGGCCCTGCGGATATGTTGCTCGCGGGCCTGCAGGGTCAGCACATAGCCGGTTTTGCCGTCCAGGTCTGTGGCGCGTCCGACGATGCGGCCGGGGAATTGGCGTATGTGTTCCTTTTTGCAGGCCATCAGTCCCAAATAGGGACCGCCGAAGTTCAGCGGCTGGCCCAGGCTTTGGCCTTCAGCCACCGCCACGGCGGCGTTCATCTCGCCGGGCGTTTTGAGCACGGCCTGCATGACGGGATAGACCGAGATGATGCCGAACGCCTTGAGTTCTCCGGCTTTGGCGAACACGGACGTATAGTCTTCAATGAAGCCGAAAAAGTTGGGATTTTGCACGATGACGGCCGCGCAGTCCCTGTCCAGGGCCGCGCACAGCGCCTGCTTGTCGCTCAGGCCCTTACGCTGCGGCACGGTTTTTA
Source organism: Desulfovibrio sp. (assembly GCA_031272405.1). Taxonomy (GTDB): domain Bacteria; phylum Desulfobacterota; class Desulfovibrionia; order Desulfovibrionales; family Desulfovibrionaceae; genus Desulfovibrio. The sequence goes on from JAISTW010000042.1 coordinate 8,897, forward strand.
TGTTGACGGCCAAGCCGGCGCAGTAGGTCGTCAACATACCGCGCCAAATGGGATTGACGGCCTCATCCACCACCAGAGTGTGGCGGCGTGTGCTCCGCACGGCCATCATGGCGGCTTCAAACATGGCTGTGCCGCCGTCGTAAACAGAAGCGTTGGCGCAGTCCATTTCCAGCAGGCGGCTGACGGCCGTCTGGAATTCAAAGATGGCCTGCAGCGTCCCTTGAGAACATTCGGCCTGATAGGGAGTGTAGGCGGTGTAAAACTCGCTGCGCCCGACAATGGCGTCCACGGCCTTGGGAATGTTGTGAGCGTAATAGCCCGCGCCGAGAAAGGACACGAGATCCGTTTTGTCGGCGGCGGCCATATCTTCAAAAAAAGCGCAGACGGCAGCCTCGCTTTGCCCTCGGGGCAGTTTGAACCGGCGTGACCGCATTTGCGGCGGAATATCGGCGAAAAGCTCGTCCAGGCTGCGTACGCCGACAACAGCGAGCATTTCCTCAACTTCTTGCGGCGTATGGGGTATAAAAGGCATGACAGACCTCTATGGCGTTATTTTACCCTTCAATGGGAGCGCTCTAGTGTTTTTCCGCGGCGCAATGGGCTTCATAGGCCGCCGCGTCCATCAATCCGGCCGGTTCCGCCGAGAGCTTGACGCGCGCTATCCAGCCCTCGCCGTAGGGCGCGCTGTTCAATGTCTCCGGAGCATTGTCCAGGACGGCGTTGACTGCGACGACCGTGCCGCTGACTGGGGAAATCAGTTCGCTTGCCGCCTTGACCGACTCCACGGAGCCAAATTCTTCGCCGGCCGCAAGCGTGTCCCCCTCTTGGGGCGTTTCTACATAGGTGACGTCGCCCAAGGCCTCCTGGGCGAAAAAACTGATGCCGATAACGGCTTCATCGCCTTCCCGTCGCATCCATTCGTGTGTTTTGCTGTACAGAATATCTGTGGGAAAATGGGACATGAGTCGCCTCCGTTTTGAGTTTCACGCGAATTTCATTCGTGCCGTGCCCCGCGTGTGGAAAGGCAGGCTGACCCGTTCGGCCTTGAGTTCGTTTCTGGCGGCTTTGATGAGGAAGTTTTGCTCTTCCGCGGCGGCGGCCTCCACATAGGCCAAAGCGATGGCGCAACCGAGAGATGGCGCGAAGGAACCGCTGGTTACTCTGCCCACATCCACGCCGCCGGAAAGGGCCACAACATCTCCGTTGCGCGCGGCGCGTCGTCCCTCAAGGCGCAGGGCGATAAGACGCTCGCGGATGTTCATTGCTCCTTTTTTGCCCACATAGTCCGCCTCGCTGCTCAAAAGAGCGGCGAAACCGGCTTCCGCCGGACTGTGTTCCCCGTCGAGCTCATGACCGTACAGGGGCAGCCCGGCCTCCAGGCGCAACGTGTCGCGCGCGCCGAGGCCGGCGGGTTTGACCCGCGCGTCGTCCAGCAGGTTTTCCCACAGCGTCAGAACCTTGGCTGCGGGCAGGTAGAGCTCGTAACCCAGTTCTCCGGTGTAGCCGGTGCGGCTCACCAAGAGCGGAACCCCGTTGTAAACGGTTTCTCGAAACGAAAAATAGGGCAAATCGTGAAAATTTTGTCCAGTGGTCTGCTCCAGCACAGACAGGGATTGCGGCCCCTGCAGGTCTATCTTGGCCGTGTCGTCCGATATGTCGTTCAGCGCGACCGCCGCGGGCAGACGCTCGCGCAGGATGGCGAAATCGCCGGCCGCGCAGGCCGCGTTGACTACGATCATGAAACTGTCGGGGCCAAAGCGGTAGACGATGCAGTCGTCCAGAACGCCTCCAGCCGGATTGAGCAGGAAGCCGTAACGGCATTTGCCCTCTCTGAGTGTAGCCAGATTATGACTGACGGCGTGGGCCAAAGCGGCGTCGGCCGCCGGGCCTTCCACGCGAAATTCGCCCATGTGGCAGATGTCGAAAAGAGCTGCCCGAGCGCGGGTCTGTTCGTGTTCAACGACGATGCCTTCGTACTGAATGGGCATGAGCCAGCCGGCGAAGGGAGCCATTTTCGCGCCGTGGGCCGTGTGCCAGGCGGTGAGGGGGGTGTGCAGTTCCGTCATGGGAATCCTTTGCATATCATTTGGCCGTTCCTGTTCTGTCGCTTCCACAAACAGCATTACCAAAACGAAATCACTCTGTCAAAAAGCAGCGCATGGCGTCCGCATCGCAGCCGCTGAAAAACTCCTCCAGATCGGTCTCGGCCAGCACATGTTTCAGGGTCGCGCTGCGGCGTTTTTCGCCTGTGAGCAGCGCTTCCAGTTCCCCGATGGGTTTGGCGGAGAAAAAATCGCCATAAATCCGACAGGACCGGATGATGCCGTCGCGCACATCAAGGCGCAGTTCGACGAGTCCCCAGGGAAAGCGTTCCCGCTTGCGTTCGCTGAAAGGGGGAGATGCCCCATAGTTCCATTTCCACAGGCGGTATTTGTTCCGGGCCAAGGTTTGCGCGGCCAGCGCGTCCCCGGGATTCAACGTGCCTTTGGCGTCGGCGCAGCGGGCGAGAAGGGCTTCCCTGAGCATTTCCATTGTCGTTCCCTGTGGCCAGAGTTCAGAGATATTGACCACTCTGGCGCGTATGGAGGCGACGCCCTTGGAGCGGATTTTTTCCGGCGCCGGAGTCAGAGCTTCGCACATGCGTTCAAAATCAAGACTCACCAACAGGGTGCCGTGATGCAGTATTTTGCCTCGGCTCAGCAGCTGCGCGTTGCCGGAGATTTTGCGGCCGTCGGCTTCCAGGTCATTGCGGCCGGAAATATGCGTTGTGACGCCCACATCTTGCAGAGACAGCCTGACAGGTTCCAAAAAACGCAAAAAATCGACTTTGGCGCTGGACCTGTTTTCCAGAAAGGAGAAATTGAGATTGCCGGCGTCGTGGTATACGGCGCCACCGCCAGTCATGCGCCGCACAACGGGCAGATTTTCACGCTGGACGTATGCGGCGTTGACTTCCTCGGCCGTACACTGGTTGCGCCCCACGATGACGGATGGGTTGTTTTGCCAAAGCAGAAAAAAGCCCGGATGTTCCGGCGGCAGGGTGGTGAAAAGTCGTTCTTCCAGGGCCAGATTGAAGGTCGGGTCAAAGGAGTCGAGGGAAAGGAATTCCATGCGGGTGATTCTGTGCGTTCGCGGTGGATGTTTTACAGCATCACAGCCCGAAAAAACGCCGCGCGTTGTCGCCGCAGGTCTGCCAGACTTCCTCCGGGCTCTGTCCGCGCGCGGCGGCCGCGGCATGGGCCGTGAAGACCGTGTTGGCCGGTTCGTTGCGTGTACCGCGCCAGGGTTCAGGCGCGAGGTAGGGGCAGTCTGTTTCCAGCAAAAGGCGCTCAGCCGGAATAGCGGCCACGGCCTCGCGCAGTGCGGCATTGCCCTTGTAAGTGACCGGCCCGGGCACGGATATATGCCAGCCGTTGGTCAAAATGCGCCGGGCCAGTTTTAGCCCGCCGCCGAAACAATGCCACAGAAGGGGGTAATCTTTGAAGCCCAGCGTCTCCAGAATGGCCAGGGTTTGTTCCTCCGCCTCGCGGCAGTGCAGGGCCACAGGCCTGTCCAGTTTACGCGCCAGAGCGAGTTGAGCCGTGAAGGCCAGCATCTGCGCTTCACGCGGACAGTCCTTCCAGTGAAAGTCCAGACCGATTTCTCCCACAGCTTTCAGACGGGCGTCGTTGAAGGCTTCACGCATGGCGGCAAGGTTCTCATCGTTGCATCGCTGCCCCTCGCACGGATGTATGCCCAAAAGAAAAAATATATCCGAGTCCGCCTCAAAAAACGCTTTACGCGAGGCAAAATCTTCCGGATTGAGAAAGACGCAGCCGATTTGCGCAAGCCCGACAGCTCGAGCGCGTTCCAGAACAACAGCCCTGTCGGAGTCAAATTCCGGTCCGTCAAGGTGGGCGTGGCTGTCCACGCCGCCTTTGGGCAGAGCCATTGTCAGCGGATCAATGCGCCGGATTTTTTTGTGTCCCATTTTGTGTATTCCACTGTTTCAATAATGCCGCCCGCCAAAGCCCGCTCATTTTTGTCATAAATAACGACAAGTTGGCCAGGCGCAGCGGGGAATTCCGGGTTTTCCAGGCTGACGTGCAGGCGGCCTTCTCTTGCCTTCACAAGCGCCGGGGCCGCCGCGCGGCGGTATCGCAGACGCGCGAAAACACGTTCCGGCCACCGGTCGGGGTCGGACAAAAAATTGGCTTTGCCGGTGGAGCAGCCGTTCATGCCCAGAAGTGATTTGCCGCCGACAATGAGCGCGTTGCGTCCGGCATCCTTGCAAAGCACATGAAGTGGTTCCGGGTGGGCTATGCCGATGCCGCGCCGCTGCCCCTCGGTATAACGCCACAAACCTTGGTGTCTGCCGATTTCGTGCAGTTCTCCCGCGCCATCGGCCAACAGGATGGGGCCGGGACCGGGGATATGATCGCCGGAACGCGACCAGTGGTCGAGCAGATAATCACGGCAGGCGTCCGGTCCTGCTCCGGAGACAAAACAGAGGTCATTGCTGGGAGTCGGCAGAGGAACATCCAAACCTTCCTCGGCGACACGCGCGGCGCACCAGTTTTTTGTCTTTTCGGCCAGGGGGAAGCGCGCGCGGCGCAGGCGTTCCTTCCCGACCAGACTCAAAAAGTAGCTTTGATCCCTGCTTTTGTCTTCTGCGACGTAAAGCCCGGGAATTTCTTCATCCGGCAGATCCTTGAGACGCGCGTAGTGGCCTGTGGCCAGTTTGTCGGCGCCCAGAGACAGAGCGGCGTCCAGCAACGCACCGAATTTGACATGTCGGTTGCACAGGGAGCAGGGGTTCGGCGTGCGTCCTTCGGCATAACTCCGGGCAAAGGGGGTGATGACCTCCCGCAGGAAGACGGCCCGCAGATCAACAACATGCAGCGGCACCGACAGTATCCCGCATGCTCGTTCCAGTCCGGGCAGGGGATCTGTTTTGGCTGCTTGCGGAGCGAACAGACCGTGCAGGGCCAGTACTCCGGAACCTGTCTTTTGCGCCGCCTGTCTTTCGAGCGTCAGGGCGCAGAGGCTGTCCACGCCGCCGCTGACCGCCACGGCGATCATGGTGTTTACTCCGAGGTCAGGATTGCTTTGTTGATGACAACGGGGCTGACGGGCACATCGTCAAAAAGGCCCCGCTTGCCGGTTGCGGCGGCCTCAATTTTGTCCACTACGTCCTGCCCCTTGATCACTTTGCCGAAGACGGCATAACCCCAGCCTTGGGGCGTAGAGCTTTTGAAATCAAGGAAGGCGTTGTCCCTGGTGTTGATGAAAAATTGGGACGTCGCCGAGTGCGGATCGTTGGTGCGGGCCATGGCTATGGTGTATTTGACGTTTTTCAGGCCGTTGTTGGCTTCATTGCGTATGGCGACACGGGTGGGTTTTTGTTTCATTTCGGGCGTGAATCCTCCCCCTTGTATCATAAAACCTTTGATGACGCGGTGAAAAATGACGCCGTCGTAATGCCCGGACTTGACGTACTGGATAAAATTGGCCGTGGATATGGGGGCCTTGCGTTCGTCCAGACGCACCAGAATATCCCCCTTGTTTGTCGCAAGTTTCACCACCGGCGCCTGAGTCGCCCTGGGCGGCGCGGCGGCGTCGTTTTGAGCGGCTGGAAGAGACGAAGCGGACAGAAAGAATAACAGGGCGCACAAAAGCAGGCCGCGGACGGGAAAGGTTGGCATGGCGACTCCTTGTCGTTCGTGTTTCACCTTGACTAGCATATTTTTTCAGAAAAAGCCACTTGCCAGACGGCGGGAAAATCTTATATATTATCAAGAAACAGGCCCGTTTGTTTATATAAATATTTATTTACTCGTCAGGAGGAACCATGTCCCCCGAAGTTCGCACCATCGCCCAAAGCGGCATCAGCGCAGTCTCTGTTTACATGCGTCAGGTCTATCAATGGATGACGGCCGGTCTGGCCGCTACGGCCGCTGTCGCCTATGGGGTGGCCGGCTCCCCCGGTCTGCAGGAAGTCATCCTGGGTAACACCATTGTCATGATCGGCCTTGTTATCGCCCAGTTTGGCCTTGTCATCGCCCTGTCCTCATCGGTGCACAAAATGTCGGCCTCGACGGCTACCGCCCTTTTTCTGCTCTATTCCATACTCACAGGGGCCGTGCTCTCGTCTGTTTTTGTGATCTACCCCATCGCATCCATTTCCAACGCCTTTCTGGTCACGGCCGGAACCTTTTTCGCCATGTCGGTTTACGGCACGGTGACCAAACGCGATCTGACGGCTTTCGGCTCCTTTTTGGGCATGGGGCTTATCGGTCTGATCATCGCCATGCTGGTCAATGTGTTTCTCAAGAGCAGCATGATGGATTTTATAGTCAGTTGCCTTGGCGTGCTGATATTCACCGGTCTTACCGCCTACGACACGCAAAAGATTCGTAATTTCGGTTTGGGCGCGCCCCTGAGCGACGGCACAGCCATGCGGCGCGGGGCCATATTGGGCGCGTTGACTCTGTATCTTGATTTCATCAATTTGTTTTTGATGATGCTGCGCTTTTTTGGCGGCAACCGCGATTGAAGTTTACAAAAAACGGCGGCTTATACGGCCCGTCCGTTCCCGACGACAGGGGCGGGCGGGCTTTTTCGTTCCGCAAAGGCGGCTTTTGATGGGAATATTTTCCGCACCGCAGCGTATGGGCGCGGCGGCCGCCTTGCTGGCCGTGAGCGCCCTTTGTTCCCGCTTGATGGGGCTTGTGCGGGACAAAGTCATTTCCTGGCAGTTCGGCGCCGGGACGGAGGCGGACATGTACTTCGCGGCCTTCGTGGTGCCGGATTGCATCAATTATCTTCTTGCCGGCGGCTTCATGTCCATCACCATCATGCCCTTGCTGGCGACGCGTTTCCAGGAGGACGAAGCGGACGCCTGGCGCTTTTTTTCCTGTGTTTTCTGCTGGATGTTTACAGCCTCTGTTCTGCTGTCCCTGTTGGGCATGGTTTTCGCTCGGGATCTGGCCCGGTTGGCGGCTCCGGGATTTACAACCGGGCAGCATGCGCGACTGGCTTTTTTCATGCGCCTTGTCCTGCCCGCCCAAGTGTTTTTTTTGTCCGGCGCCTGTTTCACGGCCCTTTTGTACCTCAGGCGTCAGTTCCGTGTTCCGGCCCTGACGCCTCTTATATATAACATCTGCATCATTGCTTTCGGCGTGTCCGCGCCCTGGTGGGGAGCGGTTCTCGGCGACGCCGCGCAGGGCATGACAGGTTATTGCGTCGGCGTGACCGTTGGTGCCGCCCTGGGCGCCTTTTTGCTGCCCTGGCGTGTGGCTGCTCAGGGAGGCCTCCGTCTTTATCCGGTGTGGCGGCACAGGCTTATGGGACGTTTCTTGCTGGTGGCTCTGCCGCTCATGCTAGGGCAGACCATCGTCATGCTGGATGAACAGTTTCTGCGCGTTTTCGGCAGCCTGGCCGGAGAGGGCGTGGTAAGTCTGCTCAACTATGCCCGCCGTATCGCCCAAGTTCCGGTGGGGCTGGTGGGACAGGCTGCTGCTGCTGCTTCCTACCCTTTTTTGGTCAGCTTGCTCGCGCAGGGCGATGAGGATCTCTTCAACAGGACCCTGCAAAAAGCCCTGTCGAGCGGGTTGGGTCTGATTGTGCCTTGCGCCCTGTGCCTTGCGGCCTGCGCTTGGCCTGTTCTGGCCGTGATTTTTCAAGGCGGGCGTTTCGGGGAGACGGAAACCCTGTCCACCTTGCCGCTGACGCGCATTATGCTGGCGTCAACGCCTTTCTGGGTGGTCTATATGGTGTTGGTGCGCGGTTATTACGCCTGCGGGGATACGCTCACGCCCGCCGTCGTCGGCACGGTGATGACCCTCGTCTGTCTGCCCGTTTATTATTATTGGGCGGCTCCGGCTGGAGCCGCATACATTGCCGTGCTCTCCGGGTTGAGTGTGACGTTGTATGCGTTGTGGTTGGCCTGGATATGGGCACGCCGACGCGGAAGCTCGGCATTTGCCGGGGTCGCCGCGCTTGCGCTGCGCGCGCTGATCTGCTCATCGCCCGCAGCGGCGGCGGCCTGGCTGGCGAGTCGCTGCTGCATGGAACAGCTTCCTCTTCCGTCCATAGCTGCGGCCTGTCTGTCACTGGTTGTGGGGAGCGCGGCCTTTGGCCTGATTTTTGTTCCCTGTTCCCGTCTGCTGGCGCCGACGTTGCTGGGACCGTTTTTCGACTGGTTAGGAAAACGCAAAGACGGATAATTGTTTTCGGCATCCACGTCGTTGCGCCTGCCGTCTACCATCCGGGGAGAAAGGCGCGGCAGGCGTAAGGCTGGGGAATGCGCAACACGTCGTTGAGCGGCAAGGCCAGATATTCGGCCAGGAGGACTTTGTTGAGTCCGGCGTGCCCCACGGCAAGCACAAGGCCATCGCTGCGGCGGGAACGAATATCGGCAAGGGCTGCCAGAGCCCGGTTGCGGAGCATGAGGAAGCTTTCCCCTTCTTCCGGCTGAAAGGCGGCCATGTTCCGGCCTCGCGCTTCGTACTGGCCGGGGAAGTCGCGTTCCACCTCAAGCCGCGTTCGTCCTTCCCAGCGGCCCAAGCTTATTTCCCGTAGTCCCGGGAAGCAGAGCAGGGGTGCGTCCGGGATTGCCGCCGCCAAAATGGCCGCGCTCTCCCGACTGCGGACGAGATCGGAGCAGCAGACGGCTTTTGGCGTTTCCATGTTTCCGCTGTTGATTTCCCATGCCAATTCCTCGCTCAGAGCGCGCATACGGGCACGCCCAACATCGCTCAGGGAAACGTCGGATGCGCCGATAAATCTGCGCTCCGGGTTGGGGAGCAAATCGCCGTGCCGGACAAGCAAAAGGTTCTTCATGGTAAACGGTGGTTCAGGGCAAGGGCGCGCAGACGCGCGTAATCGTCCGGACTATCCATGTCTTCCGTGACGCCGGGGTCGCCCGTCTCAAGCGCAAGCACATCCTGCTCGGGCAGGGAGGCCAAAGCTCCGCGCAGGCCGTTTTCTCCGCTGTGAGAGAGAATGGCGCGTTTGAAGACGTCCGGTACAAGGAGAGGGTGTCCTTCTCGTCCGTCACAGAGGGGGATGACGACAACAGGGGATTCCGCCCGCGCGATCCGGGCTGCGTGCGTCCTGGCCAGCAGGTGCGCTGTGGCCGTGCGCACCAGGGGGACGTCCACAGGGTGGATGAAAAAGGCGTCGCTGTCCGGCGGCGCGGCGCGCAACCCAACGCAAACGGAGGAAAACATGCCGTCATCCGGGCGTGGATTGCGCGCGACAGTCAGCGAGAGCGCCTTGGCGGCCGCTTCCACTTGTTCGGCATGACAGCCGCTGATAACAAGAATATCCTCAAAACCGGCGGCGCGGTACAGACGGGCCAGTCCCTCCAGGGCGGAGCGCTCGACGTCGTCCCTAGGCAGGGGCAGCAGCGCCTTGATCTTGCCCATGCGGGAGGATTGCCCGGCCGCCAATATAATTGGGCAGAATTTCATGCCCGCCCCCCCTTGGGCAGGCGTGCCAGGCGCGGGCCATCGGCGTCACGGATCAGTCTGCCGATGATGGGGCCGAGACGGCGCAGAGGGCTGCCGCAAGGACAGGGACCGGGCAAAAAGCGCGCAGCGTCCCCCGTTCGGTAGCGCAGCAGAGGCATGGCCTCATGATGCAGAGTGGTGATGACCACTTCCCCGCCGCGACCCGGCGGCACGGATTTATCGCCATCCGGGTCTACAATTTCCACCAAAGTATCCAGTTCGCGCAGATGATAGCCGCTGTGGGCGACGCATTCGACTCCCAGACCGAAACCGCTTTCCGTCAGGCCGTAGTGGTCCAGAAGCTCGCAATGCCAGCTCCGGCGCAATGCGCGGGCCAGATCACGATCAAGATTGTCCGCGCTGGAGAGCACTCCGCGCAGCGGCGTCGGCGCTTGAGGCAAATGGGCCAGCAGGGCGCGCAACTGTTCCGGCGTGGCCACAAGGCAATGAAAGCCGCCCGTCTCCACCCATTCGGCCGTGGCGGACGCATTGCCGCGTATAGCCGGCGGTGGATCCCGCACGACGATATTCAGGACGGCCAGCGCCTGCCGGAGTTGATCCGTCACGCCATCCGGGCGTTCCCCGCCGGGCAGCAGCACCGCGAGACGCCCGCCTGGCGGGACAAGCCCGCTCAGGCCGACGCGGAAAAAGTCCCGCGTGGCCGCAAGGTCGTTTTCCGTAAAGGCCAAATGTTTCGGAGGGCCGCTGGTGCCGGATGTGTTCAGGCTGACCAGACGTTGTACGCGACTGTGGGACACGCAGAGAAATTTTCGCCAGTCCCGGAGATGGGCCGGTTCGGTAAAAGGCAGTTTTTGTAAATCTTCGGGACAGGTTATGTGCAGATCGCGGCCGGACAGATGGCCTGCGTAAAAGGAACTCCGTTGCGAAACGTAGTCAAGCAGGCGTTGCAGGGCCTCTGTTTGCGCTTGTCGCACGCGGGCGGGCAGCGGCTTGTCGTCCGGCGGGAGACGCCCGGCAAGCCAGGCGTCCAGGGGGGATACGGGAATGGAATCAGCCTGACGGCGGTCGCTCATCGTGCCGTGTCCGGGTTCAGCTCATAATCCTGTGCAAGTTCAAGCAGCTTGTCCCAGCATTCGGCCAACAGCACGGCGCAGGCCGCTGAATCGGGTTTGCCGCCGCCTGTTGCAGCTCCCAGGCCGGCGGCTATGGCCTCGCAGTTTGTCCCGCCATAAACGACAACGCGTTCATAAAACCAGCTCGCGTAATCGTTGAGCAAGGGCGTGAACATGGGGTGGGGCGTTTCGTGCGGAGCGCCCTTGCCGGCGAGCAAAGCCAGGGCGCAGGCCCCGCCGGTGAGCAGACCGCAGGGGCCGTCAGATTGGCCTATTCCGTGGCACAAGCCCTGCATGGCCCGCGTGAGGGCGGGATTCTCCGCTCCGCTTTGCTCCAGCATGAGCAAAAGCAACAGTTGGCTGCAACAATAGCCTTGCCGCGCCAGCGGCGCGATTTCCATCATCAACGGGTGCATGGCATCTCCTTTTGGGCTATCCACAGCCCATAGCCGCGATGTGAACGACGCGCGTCCCCGGACAGGCCGAAAAAAGCCGTCAGATCCGCTTCCCCATACCAGGCGAGTTTTGCCGCCAGTTCCGCGAGGGCCTGACTGTGATCTTCAAAGACATGAAGGAAAAAACCGGCCTCAGCCAACAGATGGCTCCATTCCGCAAGACGCCGTTCACCGGTGGGGCAGAAGCCGTCATCCTCGTTGCGTGCGTATACGTCCGTGAGCAAAAGCGCACCGCCGGGCCGCACGATGCGCGCGCACTCCCCAAGCGCCCGCGACGGTTCGGCAAGCAGGGAGAGTACGCATTCACACAGCACGGCGTCCATCACGGCATCGGCCAGAGGCGTTCGTTCCGCTTCGGCTCGGATGCCCACGCGTGCGGAATACGCTTCAGCACGGAGGCGTCCCGGCTCAAGATCAAGTCCCAAAGCCCGATAACCCTGTTTTTCAAGCAGGTCAAGAGTAGCTCCGTCGCCACAACCCATATCCAGTGCGCGCGCTCCCCGGCTCAGTCCGCAGTATCGTCGGCACAATTCCAGGCCGCGCAGGGTCAGGACTAGCCCGCCGGGGCGCAGTGCCGGGCCGGAGGCCATCCTGAAGTCTTCCCGCCGCCAGGGGGTCATTTGTCTTCCAGCAGGGCTTCCACTTCCAGCATTTTGCCTTCAGCCAAGGATTTCGGGGTCATGGTCAACCCGCATTGAGGGCAGGAAGGCAGCGAGACGTCAAAGGCGCTGTTCAGATAAAAAATCTGCATCTTGATTTGTTCCAGCGGCCGACGGCAGACGCCGCATACCCATTGACCGCTGTCCGGCGGATAGTCGGGGGCCATGCTCACGGCATGTTCTCCCGAGGCGTTTGCCCGGTCTCATGCCTGCCGCCCGGCGTCGTGCCGGCGTCGCCCGCGCCCGGCACGATCATGCGGTGCATCCAGGCGTCATGCACCATTACTGTTTCCCCGTCACGCGAATATTCCACCCAAAAGGTGACATGGCGCGGCCGCGACGAAGCGAGGCGGCGTCCGTTCTGCAGATTTTCAAAATAGCGTCCGCCGCGTTCCGCTTGGGCCACGACGCTTTCCACATCTTCAAGCAGAATGTGTCTTTCTTCCAGACGAGTTAAGGTTTGCGGCGGCACTGTCAGGCGTTCGGCCGGCCGCTCCAGTGTTTGCCGGCCCAGGTATTCGCGCAGGACGCGACGGCGCAAGGCCGCGCGTCCGGCTCGCCGGGTGGAGAAGCTGGGACCGCGCGCTGCGGCGGCCTGCGTGTCGGACATTGACGGACGGGGGAAGAGCAGATCCAGCAGATGAAGACAGGCCTTGTCCTGGTTCGCGAGTCTGTCTCGGCACATGATGCAGGAGGCCAGAGCCGTGTGCGGCAGATCCGCCGCGCGGGCAGCGCTCATTTCAGCGGCGACGTCCGGAGCGGCGCAGAAGACGAGCCCGCCGTAGCCGCAGCAGGGTGTGGTTTCACCGGTCAGGCGTGGTTCCTCAGGCGTCGCGCCGCAGGCGCGAACCAGTGCACGCACGGATTTCAGCCAGGCGGCGTCAAATCTTGCCGCGCACGGATCATGAATGGAAAGGGCGAACGCGTCATAGTGCCTGCGCCCAGGCGGCAGGGAAAGCGTCGTCAGGATTTCCCAAGCGGAAACAAGTCCGGCTTCCGGCAACGCGGAACGCAGGGCCTTGAGGCACGAAGCGCAGGCCGCGATGAGCGTGGGCCGGCCGAAATTCTCCCATTGCCGCAGCAATTCGGCCGCATGTCGGTCAAAATCCGCCCGGCGTCCGGCCCACTGGGCGGGAATGCCGCAACACGACAGCGTGAGGGCGACGCCGCCGGAGAGATTGCTCCGCAAATGCTCATATAATTCCAGAGTCTGTTCCCCGCGCGAGGCGGTCAGCTGGCAACCGGGGAAAAAGAGCCAGGACGGTTTCCCGCCTTTATCCAGACCGATATCGTTGAGGACAAGGGCGCATTCTGGGCCACAGGCGCTTTCCATGTCTTCCAGGGCGAATTCATGGGCCGAGGGCGGCATGTAGTTGCGCTCCACCATGTCCTCGCGGGCAGAGCGGCACAAATCGGCCATGGAAAAACGTTCCGGACAGAGCCGTTCGCACTGGCCGCAAAGAGCGCAACCGTTGATAAGTGTATTGGCCGTGTGAAAACCCTGCACAATGGAGGCGTTGTTATATGCCTGGCGAGCATAGGTACGTGGGTATCCCTTGTGTTTTTGCAGAAAGACGCATTCCTTGACGCAGATCAGGCATTGACACTGTATGCAGCGCCCAGCCTCCCTTGCCGCCTCGTCGGGCGTATAGCCTTCAGCCTCCGCCTCAAGACGCGGCACGGGACTGACGCCTTCCAGGGGAACATGTAAAACTCCCGGTTTTTTATCGCGTTCCGCCGTCAGGGAGACTTTGCCCACAATGCGCTCCAGGGTCTGGGCCGCGCGGCGGCCTTCCCCCGCCTGCCTTGAAGCTTCCGGAATGACGCGTCCCGCCGCGTTCAGGCTTGGCCAACCCGCGCAGCAAACGGTATCGTGCCACAGCAATGTGGCCGCGTCAACATCATCCGGAGGAGGGGCTGGTTCGGACGCGGCATCGGCGTCCAGCAGCAGCGCGTCGAATGTTTGTACGCAACGGGAGATCAGCGGCGCGTCCAGTCTTGCTTCGGCAAAGGCCACCTCCAGCGCGACAAGGGCTTCCATATCCGCGCGGAGCGCGCCGCTGTCCGCAAGCACCGGGAAGCGGGAGCACAACAGGCTTGCCGGTTCACCGTTGTGGAAGAGGGTGATCGAATACCCCTTGCGGGCAAGGTCGGCTGCGGCGACAAGGCCGGCAAGCCCTGCTCCCATAACGGCCAGAGAAAATTTTTTGCGCGGCTGGGGCGGTATGCGCGTGGGAGAAGTCGCGGCCAAGCAGGCCTGTTCGAGTTTGTTGACGGCAACGGAACCGCCGAGCCCTTTGCGTGGGCAGACGCCTTCACAGGGATGGTCGCAAACGGCAGCCATGATGCCCGGCAGAGGCAGGGCGCGGTCAAGGATTCTGCGAGCCGGGACAAGGCGTCCTTCGGTCATGGCGGCAAGGAAAGCGCGCACATCCAGTTGGAAGGGGCAGACGCCCTGACAGCCCGGTGGGCTCTCCTGGGTGCAGCGCGCTTCAATTTCATGCAGGCGGGCTTGATCGAACGTCATGGACTTCCACGCAGTTTGGGCGCGCACGGGGTATTGTGCGCGTGACCTCACGCACAATACCCCGGATATGTCAGTCTGTCTACCTCGTCATGGCTGCTTGGGCATGGCTTTGAGCACCTTGTCCGGATAGGCGGGCAGGTGCGTGATGCGCGCGCCGCAGGCGTCGCGGATGGCGTTGATGATGGCCGGGTGCGGAGCCGTGAGCGGCATTTCGCCAATGCCGGAAGCGCCGAAGGGGCCGTCCTTGCGTGGCGTTTCCACATAGATGATTTCCATGCCGTCCGGAATCATCTTGATGCTGGGGATGCCCGCTCCCGCAATGGTGCTGTGCTTCTTCAGATCTTCATAATCCTCGGAGAGCGCCAGACCGACGCCCTGCGCCATGCCGCCGTAAATCTGGCCGTCAGTGACCAGTTTGTTGTTGACCTTGCCTATATCCGTCACACAGGTGAGTTTTTCCACCTGGGTTTTGCCGGTGGCTTTTTCCACAGCGACTTCGGCCATGAAAATGCCGTACATGTAACAGCAGAAGGGGCTGCCCTGGCCTTTTTCGTCGCAGCTGGTCGCCGGGGCCGTCCATTTGCCTTCCTGGCGCGGGGCGCGTCCGGCCGCCTTCAGACCGGCGTAATCGTAAAAACCACCGCCGGGCTTGCGCATGGCTTCAATAAGGGCTTCGCAAGCCACGCGAATGGCGTTGCCCGTCACGACCTGAGAGCGCGAACCGCCGGCCGGGCCGGAGTTGGGGGCCAGGCTGGTGTCGTTCATGACCAGACGGATTTTGTCGGGAGCGATGCCCAAGGGACGCAACGCTTCGTGGGCGGTGCCCAACGCTCCGGCATCCGCTCCTTGGCCGTGGTCTTCCCAGCAGGAGCCGACGGAAACGGAGCCGTCTTCATTGAGTTCGGCCCAGGCTTCCGAAGAGTCCGGACCGTCCAGACCGGCGCCGTACACGCCGAGAGCGATGCCCACGCCGCGTTTGATTTCGGCCGTGGATGCGGCTTTGGCTTTTTCTTTGGCCGCCTTGTACAGCGGGCGCAGCTTGTCGAACATTTCCGGCAGACTGTACACTTCCGGATCCTGGCCTGTGGGCGTGGTGTCACCTTTGCGGTAACAGTTGAGCGCCCGCAATTCCAAGGGGTCCATGTTCAGTTTTTCGGCCAGGTCATCCATGAGTACTTCGGACGGAAATTCACTTTCCGGCGCTCCATAGCCCCGGAAGGCCGCGCCCCAGCAGTGGTTGGTGCAGACTGTCCGACCTTTGCCGCGAATATTGGGAATGCCGTAGCCGGCGCCGATATACTGCGCGCCGCGCAGAGTCAGCAGGTCGCCGAATTCTGAATAGGGGCCGTGGTCAACGGACCAGTCCGTTTCCATGGCCAGCAGTTTGCCGTTCCTGTCGGCGGCGTAGCGCACCGTCGTCCAGAATGGGGAGCGTTTGCCGGTGTAGTTTTGTTGCTGTTCATAATTGTAGCGCAGATGGCAGGGTCGGCCGGTGGCCAGCGCGGCCACGCCAAGCAGAGCCTCCATGGTCGGGCTGAATTTGTAGCCGAAGGTGCCGCCTGCGGTATTCTGCACCATGACCATATCCTTGCCGAAATCCAGGCCAAGGCCGGGCGCGATCATCATGCCGTGCAGATGCAGACCGATGGATTTGGAATGAATCACGAGCTTGCCGGCTTCGTTCAGATAGGCGTAGCCCACGTCCGGCTCAATGGGCAGATGAGGTTGGCGCTGGGTATAAAAATCGTCTTCCACGATGACGTTGTTCGGGTCTTTGAAGAACGGCAGGGTGTCCTGACCCTTCTCAAGATTCTGGTCATAGTAGACGTTGGGCGTGCCGGGGTGGATTTCAATGGCGTCGGCGGCCATGGCGTCAGGCGCGTTCATATATTCCGGCAACAGTTCCAGATCGAATTTGACCTTGTCCGCCGCCGCGCGGGCATGGCATTCCGAATCGGCGCAGACGATGGCCAGGGCGTCGCCGTACTGGAAGACCTTGGAGTCGTTGAGTATGGGTCTGTCCCAACCGTCGCCTTTGTTGGTCGGGAAGGTGATCAGGCCGGTGATGCGGTTTTTGCCCTTGACGTCCTTGTGAGTCAACACTTTATGGACGCCGGGCATTTTTTCGGCTTCCGAGGTGTCAATGCCCTTGATGAGCGCGTGAGAAACCTTGGCTTGGGCTATGGCCAGATGCAGCGTGTCCTTGGGCAGGCGGTAGGCGGCGTCGGCTCCGAATTCCGCGGTTCCCGTCACTTTGGCGAGAGCGCTCGGGCGGGGCAGGGATGATCCCCAGATGCGGCCGTCGGCCGGAAGCCTGAACTCGATGTCCGAGTCTTTTTTGTCGCCGCGCATGACGGCGGCTGCGTCCATAACGGCGTCCACCAGAGGCTGATAGCCGGTGCAACGGCAGATGTTGTGGTGTTTTTCAAACCAGTCGCGCACGTCGTGACGACTTGGTTTGGGATTTTCGTCCAAAAGGGCCTTGGCCGAAACGATAAAGCCAGGCGTGCAGAAGCCGCATTGGGCTGCGCCGTGGAATATCCAAGCCTTCTGGAGGGGATGCAGGCGGTCCGCTGTGCCTATGCCTTCCACTGTGGTAATGGACGCGTTGTTCGGAACGCGGCGCATTTTTATGATGCATGAGCGGGTCGTCTTGCCGTCAAGTATGACGGTGCACGCGCCGCATTGCCCCTGTCCGCAGCCTACCTTGACGCTGGTAAGCTGCAACTGGCCACGCAAGACATCGGCCAGGGAATCGTCCGGATTTATCAGCAACCTCCGGGGGATTCCGTTTACGACAAGCGTTTTTGTTTCCATATCGTCTCCTTTTGGTTGACGTTGATATCCGGCAATTCTTTTCCATATTATAATGCACTTTCTCCGTGTCTATATCAACAGTTTTGTGTATATGTTATTTTTAATATATAATGCTCGTTGTCCGCGGCGTATCTGTCGAACGGCATGCTTATACATTTTTTTAATGGCTCCCCGGTCGGCATTACAGCGCAAAAACAGACAGCGCGCCTGCGCGCGCCGTCTGTCTGCTGGGCCGCCGGAAAGGCAATGCGTCAGGATGCCGTCAGGGGAGGAATGCTTCCAGAGGGGGCAGCGCCCGTCGGAGGCGGAACGACTCCGGCCGGGTTGCCGGCGGTTACGGCGGCTCCCTGGGATTGCACGGCCCGCAACATTTCATTGTTGAACGCGGCGCCGCCTGTTCCGGCGGGCATGTTTGTGGTATATGTCACCTTATGGACGCCGGCCTGCGCGGTCTGAGCGGCTCCCGGCGTCTGCCGCGCCGTTTCCTGACCGGAGGCGGTCAGCGGCGGCGGGCTTGCGGGTGCCCCCTGCGCCTGCACGGCGCGCAGTATTTCTTCATTTACCCCGCGGCGGCCCTTGCCGGACGGCGTATTGGTGGTGTAACGCACCTTGCGGCCCCGCGCTGTCTGTTCCCCCCCGTCCGCCGTCCGGCCCTCGGTCGCCGCGTCGGCTGTCCGGCCCGGATACAGGGGCGGTCGCACGGAACCGGGGCCGAGTTTGGTGCCGGCTTCACGCTGGGCGGTGCGGGCCAAGTCCAGCCCGGATTGCGGATAGTGCTGCCGCCGCACACCCTGACCGGCGGGAACGGCTTCTATGAGGACATTCCCTGATCCGGTCTTTTCCGGCGGAACATGTTGCAGTCGCAGTTGGGCGAGGGCCGCGGCCACCTCCGGCGGGTCTTCCACGGCGGCGTTTGCCGGAGACGCCACGGGAAGGACCGCTGAATTTTGCGCGGCGGGTTTTTCGTCAACAACGCCCTGACGCGGGACAATGCCGTCATAGACCGAGGGAACGCTTTTGTTCGCGCGGGCAGGAGACGCATCCGCCGGCGTGTTGTCCGTCGTCTGCCGGAAGGCTTCGGCGCTTTCTGGCAGCAATGGAGCCGCGGAAGGCATGAAATTCGAGCCCTGCATCATGCCCGTGACGCCGCGCGTGGCCGAGACCAGATTACGCGACAGTTGCCGATACATCATGTCCGCCAGGCCAACGCCGCCGGCGGATGTCATTTTTTTGGCAAGCTCCTGATCATACATGTCCTGCCAGAATTTTTCTTCCCGGCCGTGCAGCAGGCCGTCTTGAGGCACTGTTTTACGCATTTCCTGCCACATTTTCTGAATAAAAACGGACTCGAATCCCTCGCAGGCCTCGCGGAGCTTTTTTTCCTTTTGTTCAGGCGACAGTTTTTTGCCGCTCAAATCGCCCAATCCAGCCAATTTGGCCCGCAGTTCCCGGCGGGCGTTTTCGGCCTGGGCAACTTCGGGTCGTATGGAATCAGCAATGGGAGTGGTCATTTTAGATAACCTCCAGTTCGGCGTGGAGTGAACCTGACGCCTGCAGGCTGCGCAAGATGGAGATCAGGTCGCGCGGCGTCGCTCCAATGGCGTTGAGCCCGTCCACCAGTTCCTGTAATGTCGCGCCTTCCACCATCATCAGACGGCGGTTTTCCTCACGCATGTTGATGTCCGTCTGTGGGGTGACGACAGTCTGCCCCTGGGAGAACGGCCCCGGCTGCGATACCTGCTCGCTTTCCTTCACTGTTATCTGCAGGTTGCCATGAGCCACGGCTGCCCGGGATATGCGCACATCGCGTCCCAGCACCACAGTGCCCGTTTTTTCGTCCACAACCACCCTGGCCGCTATATCCGGGTTGATTTCCAGATTCTCCACCGAGGCCATAAGGGGAACCAGGTTGTTTCTGTACTGCGGCGGCACGTCCATGCGCACGCTTGAGGCATCCACGGCGCGGGCGTAAGGGCCACCCATAGCCTGGTTGAGACGTTCGGCCATTTGCTGGGCTGTGGAAAAGTCCCCGTGGCGCATGTTGAGGGTGAGGGAATCCTGCTGGTTGAACTCAAAGGGAATGGCCCGTTCCACTATGCCGCCGCCGGGAATGATGCCCACGGTATTGATGTTTTTGGTCGCAGTGGCCGCCGCGCCGCCGGCGGACAGGCCGCCTACCGTCAGCGGCCCCTGGGCCAGGGTATAGGTTTTGCCGTCCACGCCCTTGAGCGATGTTTGCAGCAACACGCCGCCCACCAAGGATGTGGCGTCCCCCACCGAGGAAACCGTCACGTCGAGCCTGGTCCCGGGTTTGGCTGAAACAGGCATGCGCGCCGTAACCATGACGGAAGCCACGTTCTTGATTTTGAGCGCCTTGGAGCTGACGCCGATGCCCATGCGGTCCATCATGTTTTTCATGGAGCTTATGGTGAAGACGGAATCTTTTTTGTCCCCTGTGCCGGCCAGGCCGACCACAAGGCCATAGCCTATCAACTGGTTGTCCCGTACGCCGGAAAAGGTGGCGATGTCCTTGATGCGCACGGCGCCGGCCGGAGCGGCCAGACAGAACGCGACGAAGAGCGCGGCGAGCAGGCCTGTGAGAAACGGGGGAAAACGGTATGTCAATTTCATGGCGAAACTCCTTGACAGCGTAACCGAAGTATGGCTTCGCGGAGACTGTATGCAGAAAGCGTGCCTGGATAAAAATCATGGTCGGCTGCGGGACAAAGGGCGATATCCGCATTGAGGCCATTGTGGACACGCGCAACGTGGGAGGGCTGACCAATATCGCCGACGCGGGTCAGGGCTGATGGCGCGTTTTGTCCCCTCTTTACAGTAGGTTGTGTTTGAAGCAGAGCAGCCTTGTATTCGTGTTCCGTTTGATTCAGTCAAAATCCGCCAACAGTGAGCCGAGGCCTAGGCATTCCAGCGGGCATTCCAGCAGCCGCGTTTTGAGCCGGGCCAAGGCCTCCTGCAAATGCGGGGAGGAAACGCCGTTGCGGATGGAGCTGTGCGCCTCCAAAAAGGCGGCCAGCCAGTCGCAGACCTTGATCATTTCTCCGTCCTTGGGGTCAAGGGCGTCAGCGTTCCAGGCCTCCTGAAGCGTCCGAAAACCGTCCACCCTGACGACGCGCCCGCCTTGGCGGGCGCTTTCCTGAAATTCCGAGCCCACTTCCAGGCCGAGATAATAGGAGACGCGTTCCACCAGCGCCCCAAAGCCTTCCAGACGCAAGGGGGCGAAGATGCGCCGTTCGAGTTCCTCTTCCTCATATTGTTTGAGGATGCGGGGCAACATTTTGACCGATTGCTTGACCGGCGAAATGATGTCGCGGGTCAGAAGTTCCGGCAGGTCGTGGAAGAGGCCGCAGAAAAAATTGTTGACCGCCCGCGCGGGGCAGGCCCCGACGGACAGGCTGAAAAACCAGGCCAGCGCGGCCACCACGAACATGTGGCCGAGCACGGAGGTGGCCGGGATGCGCGGGGCCTGCGTCCAACGTATTTGAAAGCGCAACTGCCCGCAGTGGTTGGCCAGCCGGGCCAGGGCGGAACCGGGGGTGAGCAGGGCGTCCACGCCCCGCACGTCTCTGAAACCGTCCAGCCGTTCCTCGAAGGAGCGGGCGATATCGTCCATTTCGTCGTCAAAGTGGTTCAGCGGTCTGATCAGGGAAAATTCCCAGCGGGAGGCGAAAAGGTGCGCGGCGGCCAGAATGCGGCGGGCAAGGCCGCCTTCCTCGCCGGTCAGATGCCAATCCCGGCAACGCTCCCAAAAGGCGCCCAGCGGGGCAAGCCGGGGCTCCAGCCGGCCAAGGACATACTCGGTCAACAGGCGGAAGTGTTCCGGGTTCTCCTTGATGCGGTAAAAGACGGGCGGTTTGATGTCCGTGATGACAAGGCGGTAGAAATAGTCGAAAAGGCAGCCTTCAATGACTTCCCGGCCCATGTCCATCTGTTCGGTCCCGGGCAGGGAACGGGAGTTTTCCTGCCAGAGGATGCAGGCCGCAAGCATCTTGTGCGCCTGCTTGTCGAGTTCCGTCAGCTCCGAAGGGCGGAGCTTGTCGTTCCAGCGCAAAAGGTAAGCCCCTGAAAAAATAAGCTGCAGCAAGCTCTTGCGCACCACAGGCGCTGTCGTCTCCATATGCGTCGTCATATATGTTTCTCTCCGTGAAAAACGGCTCCGGCGGCTCTTGCCTTGAACGCGAGAAGCAAGTATAAGAAGCCCGCGCGAAAATCTCAACCCGTAAGCTGAAACCACTGAACCATCTTGCCGGGGGGCGGCCATGAAAAAACATTCCGAGGAAAAATCAGGCGTTGAAACCGCTATTCGTACCCTTGGCCCTTGCAAGCTCGACTCGAATCTGCCTTACAGAACCTGGGCCGACGACGTGAACTTCCGGATTTTTGTGGACGACGAGTTGTCCGAGGAAGGCGAAGGGCGCGCCGCGCATGTTTTTGAAGCTGCGGGGCCGCGCCGCAAGCTCTATTTTGAACCCAGCCGGGCCAAATGTGCCATCGTGACGTGCGGCGGCCTGTGTCCCGGCATCAACGACGTCATTCAGGCCATTGTGATGGAGGCTTTTCACGCCTACAACGTGCCCTCGGTGCTGGGCATCCCCTACGGTCTGGAAGGCTTTATTCCCAAGTACAAACACAAGCTGGTGGAGCTTTCGCCCGCTCTGGTGGCGGACATTCACCGTTTCGGCGGGACGATGCTCGGCTCCTCGCGCGGGCCGCAACCGGCCGATGAAATTGTGGACACGCTGGAGCGCTGCAACGTTAACGCCCTGTTCATCGTCGGCGGGGACGGAACCATGCGCGCGGCCCTTTCCGTCAGCGAGGAGGTGAACCGGCGCGGCCTCAGGATAGCTGTTATCGGCATACCCAAAACCATTGACAACGATATTAATTTCATCCCCCAGTCCTTCGGTTTTGAAACTGCCGTCTACAAGGCGACGGAAGCCATAGAATGCGCCCATACCGAGGCTTGCGGCACGCCCAACGGCATCGGGCTGGTCAAGCTCATGGGGCGCGAATCGGGCTTTATCGCGGCTCGCGCCACATTGGCCCTCAAGGAAGTGAATTTTGTTTTGATTCCCGAAGCGGCCTTCACCCTAGAAGGCGAGGGCGGTCTTTTGCCCGCCCTGGAGGCGCGTCTGCTTGCGCGCAAGCATGCCGTCATCGTCGCCGCCGAGGGGGCAGGGCAGCATCTGCTGGCCAGAGCCTCGGACACGGATGCCTCGGGTAACCCCATTTTGGGCGACATAGCGACGCTGTTGCGTAAAAAAATCAAGGAGTATCTCGACGCCCGCAATATCCCCCATTCCCTGAAATATATTGATCCCAGCTATATCATACGCTCCGTGCCGGCTGTGGCCAACGACAAGGTTTACTGCGGCTTTCTGGGGCAATACGCGGTTCACGCGGCTATGGCCGGGCGCACGGATATGGTTGTGGCCAAACTCCAGGGCCGCTATGTGCACCTGCCCCTGGAACTGGTAACGCGCAAACGCCGGACGTTGAATGTCTATTCGGAATTGTGGCGGGCTGTGCTGGAATCCACCGGGCAGGGGACGCTCAAGGGCATGTTGCCGTAAGGCGGGCACTTCGTTTCAGAGATATATGCCAGCCGCGCGGGGCACGGCGTCCGCGAGAATATTCATGACGTTGTCGGCGTTGTCGGCGAAGACCTTCAGGATTTCCTCCCAGGTGACGGTCTGTTCGTCCTCGTTCCAGGCATCGTAGTCCGTGCTCATGGCCACGGCGGCGTAAGGCAGGCCGAGCTCGTTGGCCAGTATGGCCTCTGTGGCCGTGCTCATGTTGATGATGTCTCCGCCCCAGAGGCGGAACATGCGCGATTCCGCCCGGGTGGAAAAACGCGGCCCCTCAATAGTCACAACGGTGCCGCCCGCGTGGCAGGGCACGCCGACGGCTTCCGCCGCGTCCATCAACGCGGCCCTGAGGGCGGGATCAAAAGGTTCGGCCATGGGCGTGTGCCTGGCGTTGCCGGGTTCAAAGCTCTCGAAAAAGGTCATGGCGCGCCGACGGGTGAAATCAATGAACTGATCGGGCACGACGCAGTGGCCGCGACCTATTTCCCGCCGGAGGGAACCAACGGCCGTGGTGGCGAGCAGGCAACGGCAACCGGCGTTTTTGAGAGCCCACACATTGGCCCTGTAATTGACCTGCGAAGGCGGGATGGTGTGCCCGCGTCCGTGGCGGGAAAGCTGAATTACCGGAATGCCGGCAAGACTGCCTTCCAGCAGCGCGTCTGACGGATCGCCCCAGAGCGTTGTGACGTCGCTTTCCCGCCGCGCCGTGAACACGGCTTTGCCGGAAAGCCCGCTGCCGCCGATGATGCCGATTTTGCCTTCTGACATGAGCATCTCCTGTTACGGTGAAACCTCTCTTCCTCATGAGCCGAATATTTCGACTTGTCAAGCGTGCCGTGTCCGTGTGATACTGAAACCGTGACTATATGGCGCGGCAACATTTCGGCAACGGCTTTGGATACCGCAAGGAGGGCGCTATGCTGACACGCTGAATGTTCTCTTTGTCGCGGCACGGTGTGTGTCGCGTTTTTTGGCGTCCTTGGCCTGCCTCCAACCGTTCTTGCCCGGCATTGTCGCAAGGAGGCGCGCTTATCTGAGAATTTTAGCAAGGATATGAATATGCTTTCAAAAAACAATCCCTTTGCGACCGGCATCGGAGTCGTTTGTGTGGGGTTCGCTGTCGGCATCTTGGCCTCTGTTCTGCAAAAACTTGGAAATCCGCCCAACATGGGCATTTGCGTGGCCTGCTTCGAACGGGACATCGCCGGCGCCCTGGGGCTTCATCAGGCGGCCATAGTCCGCTATCTTCGACCTGAAATCATCGGCCTGTGTCTGGGGGCGTTTCTCGCCGCCCTGCTTTTCAAAGAATTTCGGCCCAGAGGAGGCTCCTCCCCGACGCTTCGCTTTATTCTGGGGGTGATCGGCATGACGGGAGCTCTTGTTTTTCTCGGTTGCCCCTGGAGGGCGCTGTTCCGTCTGGGAGGCGGAGATCTGAACGCCCTGACCGGTCTGGCCGGATTCGCTGCGGGGATAGGCATGGCCACCTTCTTTTTCAAGACCGGTTTCAGTCTGGAGAGCGGCAAAAGCCAACCTTCTCCCGCCGGATATGTTCTCCCCCTGATCATGGTGGTTCTTTTGGGCTTGCGCCTGCTGTACCCGCAAGTTGACGGAGCGGAAAAAAGCGGAGTGCTTTTTTATTCCCTCAAGGGGCCGGGGGCGTCACACGCCCCCTTGCTCGCCTCTCTCGGTATAGCCCTGGCGATCGGTTTTTTGGCTCAACGCAGCCGTTTTTGCTCCATGGGGGCTTTCAGGGATTTTTTCCTGTTTCGGCAAACCCATCTTCTCTGGGGTGTTCTCGCGTTATTGGCCGGTGTTTTCTGCGCCAATCTGGCATTCGGACAGTTTCATCCGGGTTTTGCGGGTCAGCCTGTGGCCCATGACAATCATCTCTGGAATTTCCTCGGCATGACCATGTCCGGCCTGGCCTTCGCCCTGGCCGGCGGTTGCCCTGGGCGACAACTCTTCATGAGCGGCGAGGGGGATACTGATGCCGGAATATTTGTGCTGGGCATGATTGTCGGCGCGGCTCTTTCCCACAATCTGGGGCTGGCCAGCTCCGGTGCCGGGCCGGGTCCCAATGGGCCCGTCGCTGTGGCGGTCGGCATGGTTGTTCTTTTGAGTATCGGCTTTTTTTGTCGTCGCAAATCCTGAATCCGGAGGGAGAAAATATGCAAACCATTGACGTCAGGGGGCTGTCCTGCCCCCAACCCGTTTTTCTGGTGCTGGAAGCCATAAAGGCAGGAAAGGACAGCACCCTTGAAGTCCGGGTGGACAATATCGCGGCTGTGGAAAATATCACCAGGGCCGCGGCATCCAGCGGTTGGTCCGTCTCTGCCGCGGAATCCGGGGAAGAAACGTTTCTTACCCTCGCCAAACAGTGACGCTGAAAGACATTTTCCTCAAGGTTTTGCGCCGCGCCCATTCCGACGCCCACGGGACGGGCGTGGCGCTGTTTGAGCAGACAGGCGATGTGATCAGGGCCGAGCAGCTTCTTAAAGATGCCGGAATCCCGGTCGCGGTAAAGGCCCCTCCATCTCACATGCGCAAGGGCTGCGATCTTGCCATCGAATACCGTCTGGAACAGGAACCTTTTCTCCGCGGCATTTTTGACGCCAACAACCTCCGTCCTCTGGGATTTTTCCCTGTCACGGAGGATTTGCCGGGACCAGCGTCCCTGTTTGCGCATAAGGATTTCGGAGAGTACATGATGGTCAGGGCGGCGAACATGAAAATCACCATTGAAAAGGTTTCGGGACGCATCGTCAATGTTTCCGGCGGAGGATGCCCGGATGTTCCCCATCTGGCGCGTATTCTCGTCAACCAGACGCTTGGGGAAGCGGAACCGCCCAGAAAGAAGGGGCAAAGCTTGTGCGCCTATGCTTTGCATCTAGCTTTCGAGGAGGCGAAACGTCTGTGGAATGGCTGATTTGCGGAACCGTGCCGGAGGAATGCCCCTGTCGGCTGTGCCGCGCCAGGATATCCGAAGGAGGGCGCGAACTCACGCTGGAAAGCGGCGAAGGCCGAACCGATGTTTCCGTGGCCAGGGGAACGGCCGCATTGGCGGCGGCATACGCCATTATGGCGGACATTTTGGATATTCCCCCGCCCCTTGTCCTGTTGGCAGGAGACGACGGCGGCGGTGAGGGCAGTCGCCAGGTCTATCGCTTTTTGCACGAACAGGGTCTTCCCACTGTACGGGGGATAATTTTTCATTACTTCTGGCCGGATGTGGACTGGCACAACAGGCTTCTGCTACGCCTGGAAACCATCGCGCCGAAGCCGTTGCTGTGCGCCGACGCCGGTTTTATGTACGCAGCCAAAATGAGCGGCTATGCGGCCTCCTATGATCTCTTCTTTCCGGATGCCGGAGAATTGGCTTTTCTGGCCGACGAAAAGGCGCCTCATCCCTTTTATACTAGAGGTTTTATTTTGTCCGAGGACAACCGCGCCCCGGAACTTGCCCGACGGGCGCATACGCATGAAAACGCCGCGTTGAGCATGCTGGTCAAGGGAAGCACCGACTACATAATCCAGAGCGGGGAGGTGACGGCAAGCGTCAGCCAGCCCAATATTCCGGAACTGGAAGCTGTGGGTGGCACAGGCGATACCCTGGCTGGAATCGCTTGCGCCCTGCTTTGCGCCGGATTGCCCATGGGAGAAGCATTGACCAGAGCCGCCCTTGTCAATCGACGCATGGGAGCGCTGGCGCGGCCGACGCCTGCCGCCGACATCGCTTCCCTTTTGGCCTTTCTTCCCCAGGCCGCGTGATTCCTCTCAAGGAGGGGGAAGGGAGTGTCGTCATCCGTCCCTGCAGGGCAATGTTTTGCCGTTCAATGTCGGGGGCAAATATCCGCCGTGCATTGACCTGAACGTAAAAAATGTGGCATATTCACAGCGGCGCATTTTTCACCTGATCTTGCGCCGGTTTTTTCAGCAAGGAGACGAACATGCCGAAAAACATCCTGATTGTGGGCGGCGTGGCTCTTGGCCCCAAGGCGGCCTGCCGCTGCAAACGCCTAGCCCCGGACGCCGCAGTGACTGTCATTGATGAAAACCGCTATATTTCCTACGGGGGCTGCGGCATCCCATACTATGTGTCCGGAGAGGTGAACAGCCTGGACGACCTGCGAGCCACTCCCTACCATACCGTGCGCGATCCGGAATTTTTCAGGACAATGAAAGACGTGACCGTGCGCACACAGACGCGCGCTCTGAGTATTGACCGCGCGGCGAAAAAACTGCTCGTCAGGGATCTCGTCAGCGGGCAAGAGGAAAATCTGCCCTACGACAAGCTCCTTCTGGCCACTGGCGCCCGTCCGCGCATCCCACCTGTGGAAGGCCGCGACCTTGAAGGCGTGTTTTCACTGACCAGACTGGAAGCCGCCGAGACGATACGGACAGCCTGCCGAAACGGGGCCGTCAGCAAGGCCGTCATTGTCGGCGGCGGATTTATAGGTCTGGAAGCCGCCGTCGCCCTTGCCGACATGTGGGGCGTCAAGGTCAGCGTTGTTGAAATGGCCGACCACCTGCTGCCGGGCGCGCTTTCCCCCGATCTTGCCCGCATGGCGGGCCATGATTGCCAAAGTCATGGCGTTGACGTCTTCACATCTGAAAAAGTCGTCCGCATCCTGGGCAAGGACGGGGCCGTCTGCGGCGTGACCACGGAAAAACGTAAACTGCTCTGCGAACTGGTCATCTTTGCGGCCGGCTTTATCCCCAACAGCGATCTGGCCAGAGAGGCCGGCCTCAAGGTGACGTCTTTCGGCGCCGTGCCTGTGGACGAACACATGCGTACCTCGGACGCGGATATCTACGCCGGCGGCGACTGCGCCTCCATAAAAAACATCATCACCGGGCAGGACGGCTATCTGCCTCTGGGCAGTATGGCCAATCGTCAGGGACGTGTCATCGGCACAAATCTTGTCGGCGGTTCAGCGACATTCCCCGGTTACGTCGGAACATGGGCGGTCAAACTCTTTGATCTCTCTTTTTGCGGGGCCGGACTGACAGTCGAGAGCGCAAAAAAAGCCGCTTTTGACGCGATTGGGGTCAGCGTGGAACAGTTGGACCGCGCCCATTTCTATCCGGAAAAGAGCATGATGGGGCTCAGTCTGGTCGTGGACAGGAAGGATGGCCGTGTACTGGGCATTCAGGGCGCCGGCCCTGACGGGGATACCCTCAAGGCCCGCGTGGACGCCGTAGCGGGGCTGCTCCAGTATGCCAAACCTTCCGTTGCGGACATCTCCAACCTTGAAGTCGGCTATGCCCCGCCCTTCGCCGCGGCTATGGACATCGTCAATGCCGTCGCCAACGTCACGGAAAACGTGCTGGCTGGGCGTTTCCAGCCTGTCACGGCAGACGCGTTCATGGATATGTGGATCAACAGAACGAAAAACGGCGTCTTCTTCATTGACGCCCGCCCGGCGGCCGCCGGCAAGGCCGTGGAAGCGAAGCAGCCGGACTGGCACTCCATTCCCCTGGAAGAGATCGGAGCGCGCATCGCCGAAGTGCCCAAGGACAAGCCGGTGGCCCTTATCTGCAATACTGGTCTGCGCGCATACGACGGCGTGCTGGTGCTGGCCCGCAACGGCGTAAAAAACGTCGTCAACGCAATGGGCGGCATGCAGGCGCTGAAGAAGATGGGTCTGAATCCGGTCTGACGGCGCAACATGAGGAGGTTACCGAGGCTGGACTCATCACAGCTTTGTCGCTGATGTTGCGTTTTTGAATTCAGATGGACGACGGCGCGGGCATGTTCCGCGCCGCCGTCGGGGGCTGGTATCCGCTCAGATACCAAGGAAGGGGTGTAACAAACCGGTAATCCAAGCCAGCTTGTAACGGTAAGGGCAAATTATCGCGTGCCAAGCAAAAGTTCTGTCGCGCCAGCAACATTAGGCAAAGAAAATTCCTTTGCAACGTTCCGTAGCGGTTTGTGGTATTCAACGATTCGCAAAGCTGTGTCAAGAAAGCGTGGATTGGATAAAAATGAGGCTTCACAAGCGTTTATGCATCTTATGAAGCCTCATTGTATTTTTCTCTGGAGGCGGCATCCAGATTTGAACTGGAGATGAAGGTTTTGCAGACCTCTGCCTTACCACTTGGCCATGCCGCCGCGGTGGAACGGGGAAAAGGCCCGACCACCGTGAATCTCTATCCTATTGGACTGCGCTTGGCAAGAAGAAATTTATGGCCTGTCTTTTGGCGGTTCACGCATGCGGGAAAATCGTCCGCTTTTCATTTGCCTTCGTATGCGCTAGGGCGTGTTAACACTATTTAAGGGCCATCACGATGAGAGCAAAAACGACAAAGCCACGGTATACGGTCGCCAACTTGTCAAATCGCGTGAAGACACGCCGAAATCCCTTGAGTTTG
>JAISTW010000069.1 GCA_031272405.1 Desulfovibrio sp.
CAAACTCAAGGGATTTCGGCGTGTCTTCACGCGATTTGACAAGTTGGCGACCGTATACCGTGGCTTTGTCGTTTTTGCTCTCATCGTGATGGCCCTTAAATAGTGTTAACACTCCCTAAGGCTTCCGCCAAGTGGCAGAGAGAAAACGGCCGCTTTGTCTCCAGCATGAGCATCTGGCTGCTCGGGCACTGCTGGATGGACGCACCGAAACAACCGGAAGAATCGGCAGAAGACCGGGAAGCCGCACAGAAATCCGCAGCCGCTATCAAAGACTACCGTGAATGGGAAGAAGCGCGCAGGGCCGCCTATCAGGAAAAAAGAGAAAGACTGCAACCTGAGTTTGCGCTCTTTGCGGCAAAATTCAGGACAAATGGCAAGCCCTGGCCAGAAAATGCGGCGTTCGGCAAATGGCTGAACCTGCACTCCAAAAATCAGGCTCCAACGGCTGCCGACGTGCCGGACGGCAATTCGCTTGAAATCATGGATTTTCTCAAAGCCTTCCAGAGACAACGCGAAGAAGCCGCCCGCATGGAGGCCCGAGAAAAAGGGCAAAGCGTTTCCATAGCCGCTTCTTCTCCCAACGACGATGCCCTGTCACGCCGGATGACGCCAACCTGCCTGACAGGACATTTCCCGCAAAACACGAGCTACGGAAAGGCGGTCTGAGCCTATGCGCGTAAGGAGCGAAAACATGAACAGCGCATTTGCGAAATCTCTTCATTCCCCAAGTCTATTGCCGCCCAATCTCCCGTTGGAAAGCCTCACAGGGGAAGCCATAGCCTTTCTGCAAAAATTCGAGCCGCCAAATGGTTATTTCGTCGGTTTCAGCGGCGGCAAGGATTCCATAGTCACCTTGGCGTTATGCCGCATGGCCGGCGTCAGACACGAAGCAGTGTATTCCTGCACGGGCATCGACGCGCCGGAAGTGGTGCGTTTCATCAGACGGCAGTATGTGGATGTCGCATTCGCCTACCCCAAGATAACCTTCTGGGAAGGCATCCGGCGTCATTCCCCACCGCTCAGGATGCAACGCTGGTGCTGCAATTTGCTAAAAAAGAGCCCCGTCAAGCGCCATCCCCTGTTTCGCCACAGCGTTCTTGGCATCAGAGCTGAGGAAAGTTCCAGAAGAGCGGCACGCGGCAGGGTGGAAATCACGGGCAAGCGTAAAATCCGCGTCATCTACAAACCCATATTTCACTGGGATGAGGGACAGATATGGGGCTTTATCCAGAAAAACAAACTCCCATATCCTTGCCTCTATGATGAAGGCTTTTCCCGCATTGGTTGCGTCATTTGTCCTTTCATCATGCACCGAAATCAACACCAACTGCTGCGTCATAAAGCCCGGTGGCCGCAACTTTTTCGCGTCTTTGAGAAAGTGACGGCTGACTGGCACAGTCAAAGAACCCATCGCAATCTCGACATCTATGGCGGCGAAACGGCTGAACAATATCTGGCGGCCTATTATCGAGGCTTTGAGCTTCCGCTTCCCACGGGAAATGGAGGAAAAAAATGAGCACGCGCATACTCGTATTGCTGTTGAGTCTTGCCATGCCTGTTTGGGCGACGGCGGCGGAAATATCCCAACAGGTGTTGGGACAGGACAAGGCAGGCAAACAGGAAGAAATGGATGCCGGAAAGAATACTGCGGGCAAGACGCCAGGGCAAACGAAGCCTGATCTCAAAACAGACCCCCAGGCGCTCTTTCAGGAAAGTTTGCGGCAGATGATGCCGCTCAATGAAGGGCAAATTCAGGAATACCGGGAACGCTCGGATCAGCGTGAAAAAGCCGTATTGCCGGCATCTCCGCATCTCGGTTCCCGCACTGTGCGCGTTTCCCTTGAACCGGGCAACAACCCTGTCGCTGTGCGGACAACGGCCAATGTCGCCACATCCCTTGTATTCCATGATTCCACCGGCCAACCCTGGTCAATAACTTCCGTAACCAACGGAGGGCCAAACTTTTTTCAGGTGCTGCGGCCTGAACTACCGGAAGGCAATCTGCTCAACGTCATACCCACACAGGGCTATGGCACTTCCACCATCGTCGTCACCCTGGAAAAACAAGACATCCCCTTGGTCATCCGTCTTGAATCGGACTCGGTGCGCTCCCCGGAGAGAAAGGCGGATGCCCTGGTGCTGTTTCAGCTCGCCCATCATGGCCCAAAGGCCGCGCTGCCCATAATTGAGAACATCAAGGAAACAGCGGATTCCACCATGCTGGCCTTTCTGGACAGTGTTCCACCTGCAAAGGCGGTTCGTGCCGGACTTGAACACGCGCCGGACAAGCTGACGGTCTGGAAGCTGGGTGAAAGGCACTACATCAGAACAAGCCACGCGCTTATGTGGCCGGCGTGGACGACTATGGTCAACGGGGCCGGAAACGTCAAATGTTACGAGGCTCCGGTCACGTCCAGGATCATGCTTTCCGTAAACGGTAAAACACAGACGGTCATTCTGAAAGGAAACGGGAAATGAGCATTACAGGCACAGAGAAAAAGCGGCGTTTTATCGTGTTTTGCCTGTTCGCTCTACTTGTCGCGGCCGGCATTGTCTTTGCGTCCGTTGCGCTGTTCGCCCCGGAAAAACCGGCATCCCCATCCAAAGTGAGCGGAGCGAAAACCGATGCCGTCAAGGGACAGGCAGGCGGTGAAGGCTCGGACGAGTATAACCGAAAACTGGAAAAACACGATGAACAACGGGCAAAGGCGGCCCTGACGGCGGGAGAGAGTTTCATCCCCACGCCTGTAGGCAAAAAAGCGTCCATTGTCACGCCCAAGGCGACAACGCCGCCTCCTCCGCCTCCGGTCGCTCAGGTGCGCACCGCGCCGGTACAGGCTCCGCGTACTGACAACAGTATGCTCAAACGCATGATGGAAGATTTGGCGGCATTGGACACGAAACTGTCTTCCATATCAGCCGATGGGGGGAAAATCGTTTATTTGTATGACTTTTCCAAAGAAGCGCGACAAGCCGTGCCGGTGGAAAAAAGCGTCAGCGTGGAAACGCCGCCCCCGGCCAAAACGAATATCCGTCCCGGCGATTTGTTTTATGCGGTTATTGATACCGGCGTGAACTCCGATGTCCCTTCCGCCGTGATGGCGACAATTGCCTCCGGCGCATACAGGAACGCGCGACTGTTGGGGAAATTTCAGCGTTTCGAGGAACGTCTTGTTCTGGCCTTTTCCAGCGTCATCCCGCCTTCCGGCGAAAGATTGCAGGTCGAAGCGTACGCCGTTGATCCTTCCACTTCCGAAGCCTCTGTCGCCAGTTCGGTAGACACGCACTTTTTCAGCCGTTGGGGCGGTCTTGTCGCTTCGGCCTTTCTTGAGGGCCTTTCCACGGCAAAACGATACAGCGGAGCGCAAAGTACCGTCTACGGCAACGTCAACGGCACTACGGATCAGATGGTCTGGAACAGATACAGCCCGGAAGATCAGGCATGGATAGCGGCGGGAAAAGTCGGGGAAAAGGCCGGGAAGATATACGAAAAGAATTTTGAACGGCCTCCTACTGTGTACCTCGAAAGCGGAACGCCTGTCGGCGTCCTAATTCTGAGCGTCAAGGACGCGAAGTGAGATTGCAATGGAAAACTACGTTTCCAATGTGATTCCGCACTTGCAGCAATGGTGGCCGGTTCTGATAGTGCTGGCCTACCTGATCGGCGTAATCTTTGTGCTTGTTTCGGCGTGGCAGGCCATCAACCAGAAACACCGTTTCAACCGTTCCCCGGCAGTCTGGACGTTCTGGGCCGCTGTGCTGCTGCTCAATCTGCCTACGTTCATGGACTCGCTGTCGCTGACGGTTTTCAACCAAACGTCTGAGCAAACTCTGAGCTACATGCCGCCGTCCTCGCCCGGCTCAGTATACATCCAGTTCGCTGTCTATGGCATCGCCACCGTGGGCATAATCGGCATTGCGCGGGGCATCTGCCTGCTGCGCGAAACACCCAGTCAGGCCATGAGTCTGAGTCGGGGCATTACCCATCTGTTCGGCGGCATCATCGCGGTAAACCTCGTCACCTTCCTGCGCGGCATCGGGGCCACGATAGGCGGCGACGTACAAACATACATAGCTAAAATCATCGGCTGACATGGAGATATAGATATGAGCGGCAACTTTGATTTGATGACTGTTTCACCCGTCAAACTGACAGTCACAGCACTGTGCATGGCGGGAATATGGCTTTTTGCTTCAGAGATAGCCCAAGCCGCAATCGCGTTCGGCGAAATCGGACAGAACGTCGCGGAGAACGCCAAAGGTGTAGCCAAAGGCATCACCATGACCGGCTACGCTACAGGCGCGGGTATGGGCGTGTGGGGAGGAGTCGAGATGTACAAGGCGACCAAGAACCAAGGGCAGGCATCGCACGCCGGCGGTTTGCTCAAAATCCTCATCGGTGGCGGTCTGCTGGCTCTCGGTGAAGTTCTTGGTTCCGGATCGGCTACGCTGTTCGGTTCCGACCAGACTTCCGGCTTGGGCGAACTTGGCCTGTAGGAGACATTATGGGCTTTTTCAAAAAGGATATTCCGCTGGAAGAACAGGCAGAGAGACAGAACGGTCCTGCAGAAAAGGTATCCGTGCCTGTGGACGCGGAAATGATTATCGGCGGCATCGGATGGTACAGTTCGCAGTATCGTCGCGCCATGAAACTGGCTTTAGCGCTGGTTCTCGGCCTGCTGTCCGCTGTCGCAGTGATCGCCTTTCTTGTCCTGACCCGTCCGACGCCCAAGTATTTCGCAGCAACGCCTGATTTGCGGCTGGCTCCGCTTATTCCCCTGGACAAGCCTGTGCTGACGCAACAAGGCCTGCTGAATTGGGTGTCGGAAACCATCACCAGCGCCGTGTCACTGGATTTTCTGGAATGGCGGGACAAACTTTCCCGTGTGCGGGAGCATTTCGATAACGACGCCTACAAGTCCTTTCTGGCCTCAATGCAAAGCTCCGGCATTCTGGACATGATTCGGGACAAGAGACTGTCCGTGTCAGCCGTCGTTACTCGCGCTCCGGTGATTATCGACTCCGGCGCGATAGGCGGCAAGGCGACATGGAAAATAGAGTTCCCGCTGGTCGTTTCCTACGAGTCCAGCCTAGGCGTGGAAAGCACACAACGCCTTATGGCCACGGTGCTTGTCTGCCGGGCTTCCACAGTGACTTCGCCGCGCGGCGTCGTCATCCAACAAGTGGTACTCAAGAGGGATTCATGATGCTCAAAGCAAGGGCAGGCAAATCATTTCCCGAAGAGTTCAGAGTGTGTGCCCGTGCGAGAAAAATACGCAACACGGGAATCCTTCCAGCTATGTTTCAACTGGTGATCCTTGTATTTTTCCGGCAGCGGGTTTTCCGAACATATCAAGGAGATGACTTCTTCAAGTTCAGATATGTCTTACCTTTGGGATTCCGCTTTGCGGAAATCTCGTTTGAATTGCCGGCTGTAAGCAGGCGTATGTATTCAGCTTCTCAACTGGTGCATAAGATCAGCCACATCTTTGGCATGGAATACATCTTCACCGCGCCAGACCTTCTCCATCATAATCCGCGTCAACTCATTCGGTTCCTCATCGTCGAAAGGCAACCGTTTTTCATGAGCGATGTGCGTCAGAAATATGCGGAAAGCGTCAAAAACGGTCAGCCCCATAGCGGCAAGCACACTGGCGGCCTAGCTCTTGATAGCGGGATCAATCCGCGCTCGTACAACATCATTGGCAGGCGTGGAACACATCCTTGTCTGCTTACAGGTGTAGCCCAACCAAGCCAAAAGTCAAACGGCGAACTTGTGAGGAATACGTAATGCTTGACGGAATTGTCAACGGCATGGATCGCGGCGTCCGCGCCCTGTCTGAAGCCTTTGCCGGGCCTGTGGGCAGTTACTGCCGTCTGGAAACTGTGGATAACGGCGCGATTGTGGCCGACGATGGAAGTCTGATCACTGTGCTGCGTTTGGAAGGTTCCCTGAAACATGTGGGCATGGACGAATACGCGGCTATTGTGTCCGGTCTGACGGAAAAACTACAATCCGCCATGTCCAAGCCAGGGCATCTGCTTCAGGTGGTTTTTGATTACGACCCCGAAAGCAGCAAAACCAGAGTCGCGGAGAGTTTTACTTTTTCAATGACAAACTTTTACAATTTTGCTATTCTCTTTTCAGCAGCAAGGAGGATAACGATATGCCCTGTCTCAGATGCGGCTCGGAAGCCATCGTAAAAAAT
>JAISTW010000030.1 GCA_031272405.1 Desulfovibrio sp.
CCATTTTTTACGATGGCTTCCGAGCCGCATCTGAGACAGGGCATATCGTTATCCTCCTTGCTGCTGAAAAGAGAATAGCAAAATTGTAAAAGTTTGTCATTGCAAAAGTAAAACTCTCATGCGTGTTTCGCGAAAAATCCGTCAGATTTTCGATAAGGCCCTTCGCGTGCATTCCCGACCTCCTCGTAAAGCCGCAGTAATGTATTATTTGGTATGTTGTTTGCATGAATTTCTACCGAAGGAGAATTGCCGATGTTCATCAATCACAACCTGACAGCCTCAAATGTCGCGTCAAGTCTGAATATTCACTACGCCGAACTCGCGGCTTCCACAAAAAGGCTTTCATCGGGCCTGCGCATCGGCTCTTCCGCTGACGACGCTGCCGGTTTGGCGATCCGCGAGCTCATGCGGGCGGATATAGCCGCCCTGAACCAGGGAGCGCGGAACGCCAGCGACGCCATATCCATGATCCAGACCGCTGACGGAGCGTTGCAGATAATTGACGAAAAACTCATCAGAATGAAAGAACTGGCCGAACAGGCGGCCACCGGCACTTATGATTCCACGCAGCGAACGATGATTGACAGGGAATTTCAGGCGATGTCGTCGGAAATCACCCGCATAGCCAGGGCCACGGACTTCAACGGCGTCAAATTGATAGCGAAGAAAGTACGGTATGAGGAGTACTCGGTGACGGTGAACCACGCGGCAAGCGTGTCCGTTGTGGGGACAAGCGCCGGCGTCGGCAGTATTTCCCCGTCACAGATCAGCATCGCCGCCATTGATCCGGCCCTGTTCACCAACGCGGCTGGAGACGCGACGGAGATAACGGTCACTGTGGATTCCGGTTATACGCTGACTTCAGCTTCTCTGAACGGCAGCATCCCCAACGCCGGTGACTACGCCCAATATTGGGATATGTACAGTTGGGACGGGAGCGTTTTGTCCGACAAAGAAATACTGGACCTGCAAACACGCGCCGGCGGCACCCCGATTCTTATAAACTATATGCAGGGTACAAGCTCCGCGCTGTGGTCCGGCACTCCCACATATACGGGGGGGGGGGCAACAGTTCGGTGATAATTGCTTACTCCAACGGAGTAAATCCTCCCACAGAATATATTTTTAAGACAACCGTTCCTGCGGGGGCGCTGCCCACAAACTCCGGCGATGCAGCAACGTTCACCCTGGCCGGCATTCACCTGACGGCATCGGCCGGAGCCGACTCAGGCGGATTTTTTACAGGCCTGACAGCGACGACAAGCGACGCTCGGACTTACACCGTGTCCTTCACAGACGGGAACGGCAGCAGCGTTTCCGTCGCCGTGCAAAATAACGCTTACGACAACGCCAGGTTGGGCAGTTTCACCATCCGCGTGCGGGGAGCTTACCAAAGTCAGGAAACCCGCATGAGGGAAGTTCCCGACAGCGACGGACAATTCCCGACTCCGGACGGCGGGGTCGGCGTCAAGATACATTTCGGGCCGGGCAATGACGCGGCAGAAGACTATTACTACATCAAACTCGCCGACTGCACGGCAAGCGCTCTCGGTTTGGCGGCCATTGAAATCAAAACTCAGGACGGCGCCCAGAGGGCGCTGAAGGCCATAGACGCGGCGATAGTCAAAAAAGATCAGGCGCGGGCCTATTTGGGAGCCATGCAAAACCGTCTGGAAAACACGGTTTCGAATCTGACCGTTCAATCCGAAAATCTCAGCGCGTCCGAATCCCGCATCTCGGATGCGGATATCGCCGTAGAAATGACCCGCTTCGTCAAAAATCAGATTCTGACGCAAGCCGCCGTCGCCATGCTGGCCCAGGCCAACAGTCTGCCCCGCATAGTCTTGCAGTTGCTCAGCGGTTGATATTACTGCAAACGAACATCGCCGGAGAATTCCGCATCACCGCAAGCCGTTGGCCTTTCGTCGCGCACCCTGAAATGAAAAATCCGTCTGCCCGGGGCTTTTGATTTTTGGGGAGTTCTGTCGTATTTTTTTTGAACCGTCGGCGTTCCGGCAACCCTTTGACCGGCAAATGACAACGTTAAGGCATGTACAGAACATGAGCGGAACAAAAGCATACCCAGTCAGCGGAGCGGAGCGGCTTGATCCTGACGCGGCGCGCGGCGAGCCTTTGTACCTTTCGCCGGTGACGGCGGGTTTTCCCTCGCCCGCCGAGGACTATGTGGACCGAAGGCTGGATCTGCATGAATATCTGGTGAAAAACCCGGCGGCCACCTTTTTCCTTTGGGCTTCGGGCGATTCCATGATCGGAGCGGACATTCGGGACGGCGATCTGCTGGTTGTGGATCGTTCCGTTGAGCCTGCCCACGGAAGCGTGGTCATTGCCGCCGTAGAAGGAGAATTGACGGTGAAATATCTGGCCCGAAAGGATGGACGGATTTTGCTTGTTCCGGCAAACGAGGAGTACCCCGAACTGGATATTACGGAACAGGAAGACGCGGTTGTTTGGGGAGTTGTCCTCTATGCGATCCACAAAGTCACCCCCGGCGCTTTGGGCGCTCGTTGACTGCAACAACTTTTACGCTTCCTGCGAGCGTCTTTTCCGGCCTGACCTGATCGGTCGCCCTGTGGTCGTGCTTTCCAACAACGACGGATGCATTGTGGCCCGCTCAAATGAAGCCAAGGCTCTGGGCATCAACATGGGCGAACCGGAGTTCAAAGTCCGCGATCTGCTGAAACAGCATAACGTGGCCGTGTTTTCCTCCAACTATGCCCTGTACGGCGACATTTCCAACCGTGTCATGCTGACGGTTGAAAGCCTCGTTCCGGTTGTCGAACAGTATTCCATTGACGAGGCCTTTGTTCCCCTGGACGCCGCCCTTGCGGCGAACGCCGACGAGATTGCCCGCGCAACGCGCGAACGTGTCCGCAGGTGGACCGGGATTGTGGTTTCCATCGGCGTCGGCACAACCCGCACCCTCGCCAAACTCGCTTCGGAGATCGCCAAAAAGGGCGATGGGCTATGCCGCCTTGACGCCGGTTCGCCGGAAACGGAGGACGTTCTTGCGCGGACGCCGGCGGGCGATATCTGGGGCATCGGCCGCAAGTCCGCGCTCAAATTGCGTATGGCCGGCATATACACCGCCCGGGACGTGCGGGATTGCGACAACCTCAAAATCCGGGCGTTGCTCAACGTGAACGGCCTCAACACCGCCTTTGAACTCAGGGGCGTTCACAGCATTGAGATGGCGGACGCCCCGATTTCACGGCGCACCATCATTTCCTCGCGCTCCTTCGGCGCGAGAGCGACGGAAAAAGAAGCCCTTGAGGAAGCGCTGGCCATGCACGCGACCCTGGCCGGAGAACGCCTCAGGCGTGAAAAGCTGCGCGCTTCCGGCCTTGCCGTTCATATCCGAACTTCCCGTCACGGCAACGGGCCGTTTTACGAGCAACGCGCGAATGTGTCCCTGCGCCTTCCCACAGCCGATACCCGCGAACTTGTCAGGGCGGCGCGGCAAGGTCTGGAAGCCGTCTTTCAGCGGGGCTATTCCTATGCGAAAGCCGGGATAATGCTCTATGACCTTGCTCCGGCCGAGGGTGGACAGACGAATCTGCTGGAGTTGATCGCGCCGCCCGCGCGACTTCACGAAAAAGAACTCATGGCCGCGCTTGATGCCGTCAACAGGCGATTCGGGCGCGGAACGCTCCGGTTCGCTGCGGAAGGAAAGGCCGATGCGGCATGGCGCATGCAGCACAGCAGACGATCGCCGCGCTGGACGACGGTGTGGGACGAACTGCCCAAGGTGTGAAATGCCGTATGAAAAGTCTTCGGAGCTTTTGTCTATCGGTAGTCATATCCGCCATTATCATTTACATAATAAATACCTTGCGGAAGAACAACATCAAGCAAAATTCTGTTTGTATACGTCCCCGGCGGATTCGTTCCATGTGGCCCAACTCCACCGTCATACTCGGCATCATTTGGCGCAAATAATGTCTGCCCGCCAACTTCGCTTGAAGACACAACATTATCTGGGAATAACGTGACAGAATTTCCAGGCTGGACAAATTCAAGGGCCAAACTATCGGAATCCTGATAATACCCTGACGACGTTACTATGCCCTCTCCAGCCCGCCAAATGACTGTCTCACCAAACGAAATGCTTTCAATATCGTAATGCCCACGACCTATGCCGTACACAAAATAACCATATTGCTGATTATCGGCATATTGCACCCACGTTTGAGCGCAAAAATCGGGGACTATCTTCATGCGACCGAAACCTTCAGGCTCGCATTGCCCCATTCGCGCCTGGTTGCCGGAACTATTGTATTGTATGTCGGTGACGCTGATTCAGCCCCAAGCGCCGCTGTCTGCATACTTGGAACTTTCGGCGTTTGAACCATAGCGGCTTCAATCAGTGATCCGGCAAACATCATCACGGCACCAGCGACGCCTATAGCTTTCCACGCGGTCATTGACAGCCCTAATACGGCCCCGCCTGCACCGCCCGCCCACCAAGTAGCAATAGTCGCAGCTACCACCAAAACCATGCCTACGATTTTCATTATTCCGCCAGCGCCGCTACCGCCACCACCGCCGCCACCGCCTTGCGGAGCATCAACAAACATTACGGTAAATTCAACGTCTATCGCGTCATCCCAATCCTCCCGCATGACAAGGCCGGAAATATTCTGTGACTCGACCATACATATCGTGGGCAACGGAAAATCTTCCCGTTCTTTGCAAAGAAGTCTTTTGGCATCGTTATACGTCTGGCCTTCTTCCAAAGCCAGCTCTTCAACCACCGTGCCGCCGCGTATGTATATGATTTTAGACACAAGCCCCTCGTTTTGCACATAAGTGCATTTCAGCCTGTGCACTTGAGTGCACTTCATCGTCTGCCAACAAAGCCGGATGCCTCGCCCATTTCTGCGCCACAAAACGCTCGACAGCCATAAGCTCAACCGGCCTGTCAAGCTCTACGCCCACCCATTGCATACAGTGCAAAATCATCAGGCCGCTTGTCGTCTGCACAGCCACACCGCAATGGTCTATATACCGACCACGGCCCATAAAACATACGTCAAATTCGCGGGGTGGGATACTTGAATCCAACCACTTCAACCCATGACGCTCCGGTATCATCGCCCGTATGCAGTCCTTCAAAACTCCGGCATCAGGCACGGGAATAATGGCGGAATCAATGCCGTGTAAATCCATAAAGACGCTTCGCACCAGCTCACCGCAATTATACGACTCCGGCGGGCGGGGAGTCCGACTCCAAGGCTTCCCTAAATAATTCATGTACCAGTCAGACATATCAATTCGACCCCACAAGCTGCGGATATTCCGCTGGCCTGTACAGTCGCCCAAATGGTCTTGCTATGAAATCAAATATAACCCCGGTAAAGGACAAATCGCCGCTGGTAGAACTGACGCTCGGTTCCTTGCAATCAAATATGAACGTGTAGCCTGGATGCGGCCCCTTGTCCTCTTCACCTTTCGTATACATACGGAGCATCGCCTTTATCGGCCCACCAGACATTGCCGCCGTCTCCAAATCCGCATCTAACGTATAGCCTATGCCAGCCACGACAAAACTGAACTCGCCGGGTGTTGAATCCGATTTTTCAGGCATCGTCACGTCAAACGGACAGGCAATGAAGTCAACTATCTGCCCAGGGTCATACGGCGCGGTGTCTTCCAACAAACATTTGAAAAACAATGGATGCTGAATCTCGGTAACAGGGTATCGCGCAACACGAATCGGAGTTTCCAGCGACTTGTGCTGTATCTCAACAGTGAGCAAAAATTCTTCGTCATTAAGGCACGACGCTTGCGCCTCTTCCCACCCCTTTTTCAGGGTTTCAGGCGTTATCGGGACGATTGTCGGCATATCTATCACCTATAAACGGTTGAAGAACGATTCCCGCCGTAAACAGACTCAAATGTTTTTCCCAATGGAGACGTGCCGCTGGCGATACGTTTACTCATTGTCTGCTGCGCGGCGGTTGCGTTTGTGGCGAGTAATGAATACGGTGCGTGAGTGAAACCGGTTCTCTGGGGAGTCGCCGGAAATCGTCTGAAACAACAGCAACACTGTCGCAACACCAGAGACTGGCCATTTCTGCTGCGCTTCTCTTTTTGGCCGTTCAATTTTCAGAATCAGACGGGATATTCTCATCAAATACGCACTGTTGCGGACAATTCCGGCAACTATTTGAAACAGCACGAGTTTTGGAGGAACAAAAGACTTTTGGCACAGGCTTTGCTCTTCAGGTCGTGAGCACTCTTTGGAAAAGCGAGACACGCGCGCATGAATGAATCCTTTGTCCTGCGGGACATGCAGGTGTATACGGAACGCGGGCGAAGCGCCCTGCGGGATTTTCTGGCGTCTCAGGGGCTGCGTT
Source organism: Desulfovibrio sp. (assembly GCA_031272405.1). GTDB lineage: Bacteria > Desulfobacterota > Desulfovibrionia > Desulfovibrionales > Desulfovibrionaceae > Desulfovibrio. The sequence goes on from JAISTW010000030.1 coordinate 6,378, forward strand.
ACGAAAACGACGCGGATTACGCCGTCGGCGTGTATGATGACGACGACGTTCTGCTTGCCTGCGGCTGCTGCTGCGGTGCTGTCCTCAAAAATTTCGCCGTGGCGGAAAACGCCCGCGGGCAAAACATCCTCGGCCGTTTGCTTTCCCATCTGACGGGGTGGCAGTTCCAGCGCGGCAACAGCCGTCTGCTGGTCTTCACCACGCCGGAGAACAAAGGTTTTTTTCTGCGGAGCGGATTTTTTATTGTTGAGGAAACGGCGGCGACGGTGCTCCTGGAAAACCGGCAAAACGGCGTTGAACGCTTTGCGGAGGAAACGCTGCCGCCAAATGGGGCCGACGTTGATTCCGCCTGCGTGGTCATGAATTGCAACCCTTTCACCCTGGGGCATCGCCATCTGGTGGAATACGCGGCTGCCCGTTCGGCGCTGCTGCATGTTTTTCTGGTCGAGGAGGACCGCTCGATCTTCCCCTTTGCCATACGCAAGCGGCTCTTGTCGGAAGGCACGGCGGATATTCCCAACGTACGCGTTTATGGGGGCGGGCCGTATATCATCTCTTCCGCCACCTTTCCCACCTATTTTTTGAAAGAGGTCAATCAGGCCGCCGATGTCTGGGCGGAATTGGATCTGACGCTGTTCGCCCGCCGAATCGCGCCGCTGTTCCACATCAGCCGACGTTACGTCGGGGAGGAGCCGTACTGCATATTGACGCGGAAGTACAACGAGGCCATGCGACAAATATTGCCGCGTTATGGCCTGTCCGTGGAGAGTATTCCCAGACTGCGGGCAGGCTCGAAAGCCGTCAGCGCCTCCGCGGTCAGAGAGATTCTGGCGCGCCAGGGAGCGTGTTCTTCCTTGCGGGAACTTGTGCCCGAAAGCACCCTGCGTTTTTTGGAAAGCGAGGAAGCCGCGCCGGTTTTGATGAAATTGAGGAAAACCGGAAATGGAGGAAGCATGTGGTTTGAAAAACGCACCAAGGAGGAGATATCGTGCTTGAACTAAAAAAACCAGCAGTAGCGGGAACATTGGAGTCCAGCGACATCCAGATCTCCATGGCTCCCAACCCGGGCAAAGGGATTGAGATCGAACTGGACAGCGTGGTCAAAATGCAGTTCGGCGACTCCATTCTCGCGACGGTGCGCCGTCTGCTTGAGGAGTTCGAAATCGCCGAGGCCCGCATTTCGCTCAACGATAAGGGCGCCATTGACGCCGTTATCGCCGCCAGAATGCAGACGGTCATATGCCGCGCCGCGGAAATCGGCTACAACTGGGCCAAGGAGGATCCCCATGCCAGGTAAAAAGCTGAAAAGGACTTCCCTGTACGCCAGCGGCGCCAGCGTCGTGAACATGCTGCAGGCGGTTTTCTACAACCAGGACTGCATCGTCTATGACCTTGAAGACTCTGTCCCTCTTGACGGCAAAGACGCCGCGCGTTTTCTGATCAGCAACGTGCTCCGGCGGCATCGGCCCGAGGACAAGCACATCCAGATACGCGTCAACGGCATCTATTCCATCTACTTTGAAGAGGACCTCGAAGCGGCTGTCCGCGCGCGTCCGGACGCTCTGCGTGTTCCCAAGGTTGAAACCGCGGAGGAGGTGCGGACCATATCGCGAAAAGTGGCCGCCATTGAGCGAAAAGCCGGCATTGAGGAAGGGAGCATAAAACTGTGGTGCACGCTTGAATCCCATATCGGAGTGCTGAACGCCAAATCCATAGCCGAAGCCGATCCCAGGGTGGAGGCGTTGATTCTCGGGGCTGAGGACTTCACGGCGAGCATGCGCGCCAGACGAACCAAGGAAGGCCCGGAGATATTCTACGCCAGGAACGCCATGCTCATGGCCTGCCGGGCCGCCGGAGTGGACGCCATTGACGCGCTGTTCCCGGATGTCAACGACGTGGAGGGCCTGAAAGAGGATGCGAAAAAAAGCAAGACCCTTGGTTTTGACGGCAAAACAGCCATACATCCGCGTCAGGTGGACATAATCAATGACGCCTTCACCCCGACGCAGAAAGAAATCAACTATGCCATACGCGTTCTGGACGCCATTGAAGAAGGAAAGCGGCAAAACAAGGGGGCCGTTTCTCTCGACGGCAGCATGATAGACAAGCCTATCGTCATCAGGGCGCAGACGGTTATGGCCCTTGCCAAAGCGGCCGGAATCAAGATCGGAGGGGACTATTATGAGCGTTAACAGCCTGGGCAGAGAACTTCCAGAAACCATCGGCGGTCATAAACTTGTGCCGTATGCCGGCCCTTTCGCCCTGACGCCTCCGGATTCATGCGTATCCAGCAAGAGAAAGCTCGCTCTGTTGCGTCCGGGCGAAAGCAAGATGAAGGCGTCCATCAAAGACGCTATACTGGCCTGCGGCCTGCGCGACGGCATGACCATTTCCTTTCACCACAGCTTTCGCGAAGGGGACATGATTATCGGGCAGGTTTTGACCGTCATTCGCGAACTGGGCATCAAGGGGCTGCGTTTCGCGCCGAGCGCCGTCATCAATATCCGCAATCCTTCCATAGTGGATTTCGTCAAGGACGGCGTCATAGACCGCATTGAGGCCAGCGGCATCCGAGGACAACTCGGCGACGCTGTCGTTGACGGGCTTATGGACAACCCGGTGATTCTTCGTCCGCACGGCGCTCGTCCCAGAGCAATCGAGTCGGGCGCCCTGGACATTGACGTGGCCTTCATCGGCGCGTCTTCAGCCGATGAATACGGCAACGCCACCGGCCTGATCGGCCCCAATGCCTGCGGTTCCCTGGGATATTCTTTTATAGACGCGAAAAGCGCGGGCAAGGTGGTCATCATCACTGACTGTCTGGTGGATTATCCCTGTGTACCCACGAGTATTTCCCAGCAGGACGTGGATTACGTCGTTGTGGTGGAGCAGATCGGAGACAGCGAGAAGATCGGCAAAGGCGCCGCCCGCGTGACGAAGAACCCCAGGGACCTGCTCATTGCCGACTGGGCGGCGCAGTTGGCGGCGTATTCCGGCTTTTTTGAGAACGGCTATTCGTTTCAGACGGGCGCCGGCGCCATCAGTATCGCCTGCACCAATTACCTGGCGAACCTGACCGCCGAAAGGGGCATCAGGGCCAGCTTCGCCCTAGGCGGGTTGACGGCGGCCATTGTGGAGATGTTCCAGCGCGGTCTTATCCGTACCATCCAGTGCAGCCAGTGCTTTGACGCCGTGGCGGCGAGATCCTTGACCACCGATCCCAACATCGTGGAAATCGACAACAGCGTTTACGCCAACATCTTCAACAAAGGCAGCATGGTCAACAAGCTGACCTTCGGCATCCTGGGCGCTCTGGAGGTGGATACCGACTTCAACGTCAATATTCTCACCGGCTCCAGTGGAGAGATGATGGGCGGATTGGGCGGCGGTCCGGATGTGGCAGCCGGGGCGGAGGTTTCCATTGTCACCCTGCCGATTGTGCGGGGAAGAACCCCATCTGTGGTTAAACGCGTCTTTACGCTCTGCACTCCCGGGGAAACGGTGGCCGCGGTCGTCACCGAGGCGGGCATAGCCCTGAATCCCAAACACCGTAACTACGGAATTCTGAAGGAAAACCTGGAAAAGAGCAGGTTGAAGCTGGTGGATATCGAATATTTGCAGAAAGTCGCCGAAAACCTCCTGGGGGTTCCCAAACCTATAGAATGCACCGACAAAATTGTTACGCTTGTCGAATACCGTGACGGATCAATCATTGACGTGATACGGCAGGTGAAACGCCTGTAGGGCGGGACGCTCTCAGATATCGGCCCGTTTTATCCGCCGCCAGAGGGTTGTCCTGTTGATGTTCAGCTTGCGGGCAGCTTCGCTGAAGTTGCCCCCGCAAGCTGCAACGGCGTTTCTGATTTCCTCCAGCTGCGAGTTCTTTTTTCTGTCGCGCGCCATAGTGCGCTCCACGGCGACCTCCGGCAGAGATTCCTCCGTCAGTTGCATGGCCCAGAGCATTTGTCGGCGGCTTATTTCCGCCGTCTTGGCCGTGGCCGCGATCCGCTCCGCCACGTTTCTCAGTTCGCGCGCGTTGCCGGGCCATGAGTATTGCTGGAGGCATTCCATCGCGCCGTCGCTCAGATGAAAGCCGTCGTGAAACGGTGAGGGAAGAACGTTGAGATAGTGATTCATCAGGGGGGCGATATCTTCCTTGCGTTGTCTGAGAGGAGGAATCTTCAGGGACAACACGTTGAGACGGAAATAAAGATCCTTGCGGAACTTCCCCTCTTCCACCATCTCCTCAAGTTTCCTGTTGGTGGCGGCGATGATGCGTGTGTTTACATAAATGGGAACGTGGCTGCCAAGACGCATTATACAGCGTTCCTGGATGACGCGCAGCAGGATGGCCTGGCTGGAGTACCCCATTTCGGAAATTTCATCCAGGAAAAGCGTTCCCCCGTGCGCCATTTCAAACAACCCTGTTTTCCCCTTGCGGGTGGCTCCTGTAAACGCCCCCTCCACATACCCGAAAAGTTCGCTTTGCAGCAACTCATTGGGCAGGGCGGCGCAGTTGACGGCCACGAACGGCCTCTCCCGGCGCTTGCTTTCCCCGTGAATGCTTTGGGCGAAGATTTCCTTGCCGACGCCCGATTCTCCCCTGAGCAGAATGTTGGCATCGGAGCGGGCATAATCCTTCGCGTCCTCGACACAGCGGTGTATGGCCTGGCTGCCGCCCAAAATATCGGCGAAAGAATAGTTCACCGCGTGGGGTCTGGAGTATGTTTTCTCCCGGAAACTGTACTCCATCTTTTCGATTTTCCGGGATTCGTGCAGGGTGAATATTTTTCCGACATACTTGTTGTTGTGCGTCAGGGAGACTCCGTTCAATATAATGGAGTCGCCCCCGATGGCGACGATTTTTTGATTTTCCTTCTCGTCCGATTCGCAGCTGAACTCTTTGCCCAACACTTCCAGCGGCTGGTTCAGGATGGAGTCCTGAAGGTTCAGGATGCGTCTGGCCACGGCGTTGAAGACGGTAATCTTGCCGTCGCCGTTGACGGCGAGCACCCCTTCCTGCGTGTTGTCCAGAAGCTTGCTGATAAAGCCCTTGTTTATGGCCTCGCTTTCAAGCGCGTTGTGTATGTGCTGCACTTCCTTGAGCACCACCTGCATGCTTTCCTGTCCGAAGGGAAAATTGATGACGGGGACGTTCATTTCCCCGGCGGTCTTTTTGGTGATGGCGCCGCCGACGATCAGTTCAGCGCCGTCGTCCCATACCTTTTGAATGGTGGCCCGGAGCTGGTCAAACGGGGTAAGCAGGTGGTTCAGCAGGTGGATGCCGTATGACTCGGCGAATAGGTCAAAACCGAGTATGCTTGAATAGACGGTGATGACGGCAACGGTTTTGGCCTTGCGGCCGGAGGCGTTGAGGGCGCGGAGGACATCATAGGAAGTGATGGGGATATCCACCACGTGCAGGTGGGGGTAGGCAAGCCTTACCTCTTGCGCCGTATTCCCTCGTCCGGCGAAAATCCGCGTGGTTTTCTGCAATTTTTTACGGACCCCCACCAGGGGATCGTGGGGGTTCACGCAACCGAAATCAATGTACGGATACAGTGTGGAATAATGTTCCAACATTTTTCGGGAAAAAGCCCTGTAAGGGACCATAAAGAGCACTGTCTTCGTCATGGGACATCCTTGAGAGTCATGGTTTCAGCGCACCGGGGAACTTGGGTTGTTTTTTCCTGAATGCGGCCGTTTTTCAGAACACCGCCCGGCGTCGGGAAAGCCTCTCTATGAGAGTGCAACAGTACAGCAACAAGGTGCAACAGTCAACTTGTTTGGTGTTTTGAAAAACGAAGCGCTTTTGCTTATCATTTCAGGCTTCGGGGACGGGGCGTCATTTTGGCGCACATCCTTCGCCCTTGCCTCCGCTTCGGCGGCCGCCTAGTCAAATGTGCCTAAATTTCAGCAATGGCATGATTCTCGCAAATTTGGACTTGGATTATGGTGTCGAACAGGGTGCTGTTTCATCGCTACATTCAAAAAAGGAGTGAGGTGGACATGGCGTATCCCGCAATGATGATGCCTTCTGTTCAGAAGGCGAACGCTACGCGACAGGCTCGTTTTCAGAAAGCGCATCCGGAATTGACGGTGGAGGAAAAGGCAAAACTCTTGCAAGATTTCCACCCGGATTTCAACGTCAAGGTGAAGACCCCCCTGCGGGTAGGCGCGAACGAGGGCGATTTGGCCCCCATGGAACTCGCCAAGCTGATTGAAGCGCCAAGCCGCATAAGTCCCGGCGAGGTCAATCTTGACAAACCTGACTACTGTACCGATATTCTCGTTATCGGCACCGGCGGCGCCGGGCTCTCCGCCGCCATCACCGCCAAGGCGCGGGGCGCGAACGTCCTGATCGCGACAAAATTGCGCAGCGGCGACTCCAACACCATCATGGCCGAGGGAGGCATCGCCGCCGCCACGGACCCTGACGATTCCCCGGCCATCCACTATGTGGATACCATCATCGGCGGCCGCGGCACCAACGTGGTTGACCTGGTGGAGATTCTCGTCACAGAGGCGCCCTTCATACTGGAGTGGCTGTGTTCCCTGGGCGTCAACTTCGACAGGCGCGCCGACGGCTCCCTGTTCAACCACCGTCCCGGCGGCCATTCCCGCAGACGCTCCCATTCCATCATGGACCTCACGGGTCTGGAAATCATGCGCGTGCTCTCGGACGAGGCGCGCAACCAGGAAATTCCCATTCTGGAATTTTCCCCCGCCGTGGAACTGATCATGGACGATAAAGGGCAATGCGCCGGCGCCGTTCTCAAGAATCTGGACAACGGCAAACTGCTCGTCGTGAAGTCCAAGGTCGTCATTATGGCCACCGGCGGTCTGGGGCGGATTCATCCCCTTGGCTTCCCCACGTCCAACCATTATGGCGCCACGGCTGACGGCATCGTCATGGGGTACAGGACAGGGGCGAAACTCATCTATATAGAATCGGTTCAATTCCACCCCACAGGCACCGCCTGGCCCGAACAACTGCTTGGGTTGCTGATATCGGAGGCCCTGCGCGCTCAGGGCGCCCAGGTGATCAACTGCGAAGGGGAAATGTTCGCCTTCAACCTGGAGACGCGCGATGCCCTGGCGGCCGCCATTATCCGCGAATGCAACGCCAGGGGCAAAGGTGTCGTGACGCCCGCCGGCATCGTCGGCGCCTGGCTCGACACTCCGCTTATCGACATGATCCACGGGCCCGGCACCTTTGAAAGACGGTTTGCCGGAATCTACACGCGGTTCATGGGCTATGGAATCAATCCCAAAGAAGAGCCGATTTTGGTCTATCCCACGCAGCATTACCAGAACGGCGGCATGGTCATCACCCCCAAGGGCGAGACCACCGTCCCCAATCTTTACGCCGCGGGCGAAGTCTCCGGCGGCGTGCATGGACAGAACCGGCTGGGCGCCAACTCCCTGCTTGACATCTTTGTCTTCGGGCGTCGGGCCGGCGAAGCCGCCGCCGAACACCTGAGTTCGGTCAAACAAGGCAAGCCCACCCTGGAACATCTGAACGCCTATAACAAAGCCCTGGAAAAGGTCGGCATTGCCACTGACGTCCGCTCCCCGATGATCTTGCCGGATTACCGGTTTGAAAAGGCCCTGACGAAAATAACCCATATGGAAGCTCAATAAAGGGGGTCAGCGATGAGTGAACAGAAAAGCGGCGATGCTTATTTCATTACCATTTACATCTATGGGAAAAAGTATGAGGTGCCCGCGGGCCTTACCATCATGAAATCGATGGAATACTCCGGCTACCGGCTTACGCGGGGCTGCGGGTGCCGCGGAGGAGTCTGCGGGGCCTGTTCCAGCATATACCGGATAAAGGACAATCCCAAGTGGCACATTGGTCTGGCCTGTCAAACCACAGCCGAAGACGGCATGTATGTCATGCAGTTGCCGTACGTGCCCGCCTACCGGGCCATGTACGACGTGAACGTCACCCAGTGCACCGACGAAACCATACTTTCGCTCTACCCGAATCTCAAACGCTGCATGGGGTGCAACACATGCACCAACTCCTGTCCTGTCGGCATCAACGTCCTGGGGTATGTTTCCGCCTTGTTGCGGGGCGACTTCGAAACAGCCAGACACCTTTCCATGGAATGCATCATGTGCGGCATGTGCGCGGCCCGTTGTCCGGCAGAACTCGCGCCCATGAATATGGCCATGATGGTGCGCCGTCTGGTCGGCAAAAAGACGCAGGTAAACACAGCCCAGTTCAGCGAACGCCTCAAAAACATCAGGGCCGGCAAATGGACGGATGAGATACACAAGTACATGGGCATGGACAAGGTTGCATTGCAGCCGATTTACAAAGAACTCCAATCTTCATCAAAAAGGGTGGACGTATAATTATGCTCACAATCAATACCCCCCTCAAGAAAGAAGATGTGGCCAAGTTCCGTGTCGGTGACCAGATCACTCTGGTCGGACGGATACTTTGTGGTCGTGACGCTGTCCTGCCGAAAATCGTCAAGATGCTGGAAGCCAAGGATCCCAAGGTCAAAGATATGCGGCTGGCGGGTTCGGTGATTTTTCACACGGCGGTCAGCCCGGCGGGCATTGGTCCCACTTCCAGCAACAAGGTGGAAATTGAGGGCAGCATTCCGGGGCTGTCAGCCGGCGGCGTTCTCATGCACCTTGGAAAGGGGGCTCTGAAGCCGGAGACTGTCGAGGCCATGCGCGTTCACGGCGCATGCTTCGCCGTCACGCCTCCCACTACGGCGCTCTTTGCCTATCGCACCACCAGCCAGAAGGTGCTGGCCTTTCCGGAAGAGGGAATGGAGGCGCTGTACGAGGTGGAGGTGACTGGTCTGCCGGTGATCATCGCCGCCGTCAACGGCGAAACCATGTTTGCCAAGTAAGGGAGCCCGCCATGAGCATAACTTTTGATGATTTGCGGGAAGCTGCCAAGGATTGTCTTGTAACCGCCGGCAGCAGCTATACCCCGGACAGGCTGGCTGCCTATGAACAGGCGGCCAGGAAGGAAAAAAAGGAAAATGCGCGTTGGTTTCTGGAGCTTATCCTGGAAAACGCCCGTATAGCTCAAAGAGAAAAACTTCCCCTGTGCGACGACACGGGCGTTCCGCATGTTCTGGTGCGTCTGGGCACCGACTGTGTGTTGCCCGCCGGATGGCTTGAGGCCATACGCGAAGGCGTTGCCGCCGGACTCCGTACGTTGCCCGGCAGGCCCATGGCCGTCAAGGGCGATGGCATTCAGCGCGTCGAACAATCCCAGGGGCTTTTCGAAAACTCCGACGCCCTTGAACACGCCCCTGTAATCATGCGTTCCGTCCCAGGCGACAAGCTGAACCTTGCCGTTCTGATGCTGGGCGGGGGCCCGGAAATCAGGGCGCGCACACGGCGCATCTTTCACAAGAGGAGCATGGAAAAGGTAATCGGAGAAGTGGTGGAATGGCTCTCGGAAGAAGTCCTGCTGTTGGGTTGCACTCCTTCCATTCCCGCCATAGGCATTGGGCGCAGTCAGGTGGAAGCGTCGGCCCTGATGCTGGAGGCTATGGCCGACGGGGACGTCTCCAAGCAAAACGAGTGGGAACAAAAGGTTGTGGCCGCCGTCAACGGCACGCATGTCGGTCCTCTCGGGCTTGGGGGTGACTACACGGTGATGGGCTGCTTCCTCAAGATTGGCCCCACAAGGGCCAGCGGCGTGCGCATCGTCACAGCCCGGCCCTGTTGTCTGGTTGAACCCAGAGTCGGCAAAGCCATTCTGGCCTGACCTTGTTCCTTTCAAATCCAGGAGCGACTATTATGGAACAACCGGAAAGACTAGGGCAATCCAAGAGCCTGAGCTTGATTCTGGACGAAAATTTCTCTCCCGTGGCCAGAATGCGTCTGTTTTCGGAAGGCGTTCGACCCAACAACCGCCTGGTCTGCTATGCGGCCGCGGCGGGAGACAGGGGTTGTCTGACATGCGGAAACTGTATTGACGCCTGTCCTGTGGTGAGAGAAAAACAGCGTTTTGAATTTCGCTCTAACTGGCGAACATCCATGGCTCTGGAAAACATTGTGGGCGAGGAATGCAGGCGTTGCTACCGTTGCGTGCGCGCATGCCCCCAGGTGACTCCAGATGTCAAGGAATATGTGACGGGATTTCGCCGGGCGGAGAAATTCGTTCACGCCGTCCTGGCGACAATGATTTTCACGTTGATGACCACGGGAATTTTCCTTTATCACTATAAAGCGGATATCCCGGTACCCCATGCCGTGTTTTACGGCATCCTGCATCGTCTGGCCGCGGTGTTCCTTATTCTTGTGCCTCTCATCTATTGGAAGGTGGACAAGGAACATTTTCGCCGATTGATTAAAAACGCATGGCGTTCTGACAGCGGCGACGCGGAATGGTTGAAACAGTTCGCAACGTTTTTGCGCCACCCCTTCCGCGACACATTGCCGTCATGGACGGAATTCAATGTTTATCACAAATGGTGGATTCGTTACCTGTGCGTAGCCCTGCCCATCTTGGTGTTGACAGGACTCTGCAATTTCTTCAGCTTCGGGACGATCTCCGTCATCGCCGCCGGGATACATTCTCTGGTGGCTCTTTGCACGGATTTGCTCATCCTTCTGCATCTCTATTTTAAACTGTTGCGTTGGCTGAGCAGAAATATCGCCGATATGCTTACAAGTTGGCGAAAGAACGGAAATTTCCATTACCCGTTCCTTTACGCGAGTAAAGAGGCCGAAAGCGTGCAGGCGCACGCGGCGCACCATTAGAGTTTTTACTCTGGCGACGGAAAACTTGATGGGCATAACATTCCGGGGAGCGCCCGCCCGTGATCTCGAGGGCGCTCCCCGTAACGGGAGAATTGAACAACTTGTCTCCTGTTTTGTCTCTTCCATCAGTTTGCGACAACTTTTCTCGCAATGTGAACAGTCTTAACAGTTACCGGATATGGAGGAATCAATGGCAGCAACAGCAGCAGAGCCCAAGAAAATGACTGAACTGCAAAGTCAGTTGAAAGTCCGTCCCGCTTTATGCGTAATAGCGCTCTTTTTATGTCTCTGGTTCATCCCTTGCCCTGAGGGGGTTGATCCGAAAGGGTGGAAGGTGTTTGCCGTCTTCGTAAGCACCATCTTCGGCTTTCTCCTCAAACCTATGCCGTTGGGAGCCATAGTGATGACGGCGCTTGCCGTTTTATCCGCGACCAAGGTCTTGACCATAGGCCAGGTGGTGTCAGGTTTCGGGAACGCAAGCGTCTGGCTTATCGTCATGGCTTTCTTTATTTCCCGCGGCTTTACGAAAACCGGCCTTGGAACCCGCATCGGCTACCTGTTTATCCGTACGCTGGGGCACACTACTCTGGGCCTGGCCTACGCCCTTGGTTTCACGAACTACGTGCTGGCTCCGGCCATGCCTTCCAGCACGGCCCGTTCTGGCGGAACAGTGTGCCCTCTGACGCTGGCCGTGGCCAGGGCTTACGGCAGCGACCCGGAACTCGGCACCCAACGTAAAATCGGGTCTTACCTGATTTTCAACTCCTTCCAAACCAATTACCCTGTAGGGGCCGCCTTCATGACGGCCATGGCCGGCAACGCGCTGGCGGCAAGCTTCGCAGGCGCGCAGGGAGTCACCGTCACCTGGCTGAGCTGGTATTGGGCCGCCTTTCTTCCCGCCCTCGCGAGTATCCTCTCCGTACCCCTGTTGCTTTACTACATCTACCCCCCGGAAATCAAGAAAAGCCCCGAAGCGCGTGATATGGCCGCTGAAAAACTGAAAGAGATGGGGCCCATGGGCAAGCCTGAAAAAGTCATGCTGGGCGCTTTCTTCCTTCTGCTTTTCATGTGGGTTGTGGGCACCTATATAGGCCTGGACGCCACAACCGCCGCTTTTATCGGCATCATCTTCCTGGTTTACGCGGGCGTGTTGACCTGGCAGGACGTGTTGTCCGAAAGAGGCGCTTATGACTGTCTTGTTTGGTTCTCCGGTCTGATCCTCATGGCGGGTCTCCTGAACAAGCTGGGCGTCATTAAATGGATAACAGGCGGCCTGAGCGCGGCCATCAGCGGTTTCCCCTGGTTTTTGATTATTTTTTGTCTGGCCTGCGCGTCCATGTACGTCGCATATTGTTTCGCTTCCTCCACGGCGCTCATTGGAGCCGTGTACTCGGCCTACCTGGCTATCGGCCTGGCTGCCGGCACCCCGCCCGAGCTTACGGCCATGGTTATCGCCTTTTTCTGCAATCTTCAGGCCTGCCTGACGTATTACAGCGGAGGCTCGGCCCCGATCTTCTTCTCCACAGGGTATGTGGAATCCGGCGATTGGCTGAAGTACGGATTCTGCGTCTCCGTATGCCACCTTGTCGTCTGGTTCTCGGTGGGGAGCGTCTGGTGGAAAATCATCGGACTCTACTAATGGTTGCATGCCTGAACAACAATATACAGAGGAGATTGTCGCCATGACACTCAGCGAGCGTTTTGTGCAGCTTCTGGCTGATATTGACTTCGCCCGGCTGGGAGGCGAGTCCATTCAGGCCGCTAAAAGCCGGTGTATTGACTATCTCGGCGCGACCGCCGGCGGGGTTGAACAAGGGGAACTGGCAAGCCATCTCTTGCTGGAACTGTCCAGGACGGCCGGAAAGAAAGGCGGAGAATGCGTTGTAATCGGTACGCCCTACAAGGCATCAGTCACAGAAGCCGCTTTCGTGAACGGCGTGACCGGACATGCCCTGGAACTGGATGATGGGCACAGAAGAGGCTATGGACATCCCGCGGTGGTTGTCTTTTCGGCCCTGTTTCCACTGGCGGAAAAACTTCATAGCAGCGGCAAGGATTTTCTGGCCGCGACCGCCGTCGGGTACGAAACTTTCGTTCGTCTGGGGCAGGTATGCAACCCCGGAACATTGCGCCGGGGATTCCATACTTCCGGCGTCGTTGGAACCCTGGCTGTGGCCATGGCTGCCGCGAAATTGATGCGCTTCGACAAGAGGCGCATGCTGAACGCGCTGGGCGTGGCCGGACTCTCCGCCTCCGGGCTTTGCATAACCTTCCACAGCGGCGGCAGCCTCAAGGCATTCAATACCGGCAGAGCTTCGCAGAACGGTCTGAGCGCCGTCAAGCTGGCCTCCATCGGCGCAGAGGGAGCTCCGGATATTCTGGAAGGAAAGGACGGCTTTTTCCATGCGTATTCGGGGCAGGAGATCAATGAGCGTATTTTGCTGGCGGACGTAAAAGCGCCTTTGGCTGTTGAGACCAGCTACGTGAAATTTTATCCTTCCTGCCGCTATACGCACGCGCCCATTGACGCCGCCCTGGCCTTGCGCGACAAGGTAAAACTGGAGGATATACGGGAAATCATAGTTACCACCTATCCTACGGCCATCTATCTCGCAGCCAAAAAGGATTTGCCCTCCGACCTGGCGACGGCGCGCTTCAATATCGGATTTGCCGTTGCGCTCGCCCTGGTGAAAGGGCAGCCGAGCATTTCCGACTTCCATCCTGATTCGGCCAAAGACAAAATGCTGCAACAGCTTTTCACAAAAATACGCTTTGTGGAAGACCCAGCTTACGATTCGGCGGAAAACAACATTCGTGGTGCGGCCATGGACATTGTTACCGCCAATGATAAAGTCAGCGTCCGTGTGCCTCTCCCGGTTGGAGAACCGGAAAATCCGGCTCCCGAGAAGCTGTATACCACAAAGTTTAACGACATGGCCGCCGCGGTGTGGAAACCGCAGCGCAGAAAATCCATACTGAAGGCGGTCGGCCGGATGGAAGAGCTTGACGACATCCGTTCGCTGACACGCCTGTTGGCGGCGTCATAACGCGGCACGGATGATGTTTGTTCCCGGGGGCGCCGCGTCGCGGCGCCCCCGGAGCGTTGTTCGGAGCGTCGCTGCCGGCTTGTAAACCATTCAGACGACAAGGAGGACAAGATGCCGTCGCTGATCAGCCATATTCATCTTTTCTGCAACGATCTGGAAAAAACTCTGGCGTTTTGGACCAGGGGTTTCGGCGCCAAGGTGGTGGAATACAGAAAATTCGGCCCCCATGACGGCGTCGTGGTGGACATCGGCGAACCACTCCATTTATATATAAAGGCCATCCCCTGTGAAGCCTTCTCGGAACAGCCGGTAATCGCCGGGTTCAATCATGTGGGCATGACGGTGGACAACCTGCAGGAGACAATTGACAGGCTTGTCGCCCTTCCGGATACACGCCTGTATAAACCTGTTAAAAAGAGAGAAACGGATTCCATAGCCTTTGTCATCGGTCCAGACAACGTTATCGTGGAATTGCGCGCTTTGAATCTCTGAAGCGTGAGCACACGGGAATTTTTGCAAAGGATTTCCGAGCGTCTGTGATTTCGAGTAATTTTTGAAAAGGGATGTTCCCTTGGGGGAGCAGCGGTACAGAAGGCGTCAGATGGCGAGTCGTGCCATATTGA
>JAISTW010000031.1 GCA_031272405.1 Desulfovibrio sp.
TCAATATGGCACGACTCGCCATCTGACGCCTTCTGTACCGCTGCTCCCCCAAGGGAACATCCCTTTTCAAAAATTACTCGAAATCACAGACGCTCGGAAATCCTTTGCAAAAATTCCCGCGTGCTCACATGGCGCTTGGAAGAGAGGTTGGCGAGAGCAAAGAGATCCTTGGTCATCGTTCCCGCTTCGATGGTTTCCACGCATGCTTTTTCCAGCTTGTCCGCGAAAGCCTGCAAGTCTTTCAGGCCATCCAGTTCTCCGCGCTTGCGCAACGCCCCTGTCCAGGCGAAGAGCGTTGCCGTAGGATTGGTGGAAGTTTCCTCACCCTTCAGGTGTTTGTAGTAGTGGCGCGTGACCGTTCCGTGGGCCGCCTCATATTCGAAATAACCGTGAGGGGAGACGAGCACGGAGGTCATCATGGCAAGGCTTCCAAAAGCGGTAGCCACCATGTCGGACATGACGTCGCCGTCGTAATTTTTGCATGCCCAGACAAAACCGCCCTCAGAACGGACAACGCGCGCAACGGCGTCATCAATGAGGGTATAAAAATATTCGATACCGACTTTTTTGAAGTCGTCTTCAAATTTCTTCTTGAAAATCTCCTCAAATATCTCTCTGAAATGCCCGTCATATTTTTTCAGGATGGTATCCTTGGTGGCGAACCAGAGCGACTGCTTGACGGAAAGAGCATAATTGAAGCACGACATGGCGAAACTTTGAATGGAATCGTCCAGGTTGTGCATCCCCATGACGATTCCGGGTTTCTTGAATTCCTGGAGCAGCTCGCGCGTGACGGTTCCATCAGCCTGGGTATAGACGAGTTCAACCTTGCCGGGTTTGGGAACCATCATCTCGGCGGGTTTGTATACATCACCGTACGCATGCCGCGCTATGGTGATGGGTTTGCTCCAGTTATTGACAGCGGGCTTTATGCAGTTGACCATGATAGGGGCACGGAATACGGTGCCGTCCAGAATTGCGCGGATGGTGGCGTTGGGACTGCGCCACATCTGTTTCAGCTTGTACTCTTCCATGCGCTTGGCATTGGCCGTAATCGTCGCGCACTTGACAGCCACACCGTATTTTTTTGTCGCTTCGGCGGCGTCCGTGGTTATTTTGTCCTCCGTCTCGTCGCGTTTGGTCAGACCGAGATCATAGTATTCCGTTTTAAGCTCTATAAATGGCTCCAAAAGAATCTCTTTGATTTGCGCCCAGATAATGCGGGTCATTTCATCGCCGTCCATTTCCACCAGCGGCGTGGTCATGGTAATTTTGCTCATAATAGCTCCTTTTAATATTTTTACTGAGGGGAGCCGCTCCGCGTAGAACGGCTCCCCCGCCTCCGTTGCCGTGATGTCCTCTTTCCTCAGAAGTACATCAGAACCGAGTATCCAACAATCATTCCGATAATGGCCGGGACGGCATTGCGCTTCGCCAATTCCATGGGATTCACCTTGGCCAGGCCGGAACACACGATGCCGACGCCTGACAGGGGAGACATGCAACGCCCCAGACATCCTGTCAGAGTGGCGATGGCCCCCATGGTGATGACATCCATGCCGAATTGAGGAGCATGTACGGTAATGGCCTCATTGAAGGCGATGGTGGCCGCGTTGCCCGAACCGCAAACAACGGCCATGGCGAACGGCCCCAGCGCCGCAGCGAGGCTTGCCGCATTGGTGGACGATTTCATCAGATTGATGCCCGCATCCACCAGACCTATGCTGGTCATGCCCCCCACAAACACATCGGCGGCTATGACGATGCCCAAAATATCGGCGTAACCTTTCCCGAGCCCGTTAAAGAAACTCTTGGTGGCCTCCTTGGGACTCTTGCGCGTGGCGACAAGAGCTATGATGGCGCCGAGCAGCATGGTGTGCTCCACGCGCAATTTGCTCAACCAGGGCAACTGCTGGGGAAAGGATGCCCCAAGCATGAGCAAGACTATCGGGATAATGGGAATGACCGCGTACACAGGGTTGACCTTGAAACCCTCGGGCGGCGTGTACTCATTGTTGACGTCTTCGAAGCCCTTTGTTTCCCTGGTCACGAATATGGCGATCATCCAGAGCGCAAAGGCGGCCACCAGCACGGAAGCGACGCTGGCGGTGGAATGGCGGGTGATGACCTCCATGACATTGACGTCTCTACCGTAAACCTCAGCGGCGATTTTGGCGACCATTGGGTTGTGCGGCAGCCCCGGCGAGAGGATGCTTCCGTAAGTGCCCATCATGACGGCTGAACCGGCCATGGCGGGGGTGATTCCCTGCGAGATGAGCAGAGGGATGACCACCGACCCCACGGCGGCGGAGACCCCCGCCGCGCTGGGTAAAGAGATGTTCACGAAAAAGGTGGTCAAGGTGGCCGCCGGAATCAGGAACAAACGGACATGTCGCAGCCAGCCTGACACTCCCACACTGAGATGCTTGTCGCAACCGGTGAACCCCATAGCATAGGCGAAACCCATGACCGAACAGATGTTGCAGATAAGGGCGCTTTCGGTCATGCCCTTGGTAAACCCCTTGAATGCGGCCATCGGGTCGCCGGCGAAGGAGGCCATCAGGAAGCCGGCCACAATCAGCACCATGCGTGATTCGTAACGTTTGACCATACACCACACGGTGCCGATCAAAATAACAAGTCCAACCCATATCATCATTTTTTATGCTCTCCTCGTTATTTCAGACAACTGTGCTTCAAAAATGCGCCAAAGTCACGGTTAAACCTGTCCTGTGCGCTGTTCGTGAGCGTTGCGGACAAGCGCCGCATAACGGAACACCACATGCACAAACTTGCCGCAAGGCATTGTCAGGAACAGTCCCAACACCAAGCCGAGATGGACGCAGAGCAAAAGTCCCATCAGTTCCGTGGAGCGGAGCACAAGCAAAAGAAGTCCGGAGAGAGAGACGAGGAAAAGCAGTGTCGAAAAGGCCATGTCCATGCCAATTGAAGCGGGGTCCGCCGGCCTGGCGTCCATAACCGTTTTTAACCAGAGCATTCCGCCGGTTCCCACGACCAGGCCCAAACCGCCGGCCGTGCCGAGGAGAACGGGGAGGCTGAAAAAGCCGTAAGGCGCCGGCCAGCCAAATCCATGATCCATTATAAAAGCCACTGTGGTCGAGGCCAGGCACAGAAGGAATCCATAGAATGTCGCATGGTGGAACTTACGGCGTATCATGCTGAACTGGTTGTCCGGATAATTGCAGCCGTCTCCGCCGCCATCCAAGTACTTGAGGGTAAGAACATCCCTTATGGCCTGTTTGTGCGCGGCCAGATCCAGCCACTGCAATTTCCCGTCGGAAATTTTCCAGAAGGCGATTACCCCGCGTATGAGAGCGACAACCGTGAACAGAGCGGCAAGACAGAATATAAGCAACATGGCCCCGTAGGGAATAATCTGATAAAAGGAGCCCGGGCCTGTGTGGCTGGCGAAAAAGACCGAAGCGCCTTTGGCGCACAGGGCAAATGCCGTCAGCAGGACAGTCGCCAACAATGACACGGCGAAAACATAGAACGCGTTGTTGGGGAAGAGTTTCTTGAGAAATCCCGGAGCCGTCTGCTCATATGTCTGTGCGCGGAGGGCGCTCATGGCCTGCGGGAAGTTCAACTGAAACTCGTGCGGTGGGGCATACTGACAACAGTAATAACAACCGCGGCAGTTGTGACAAAGATTGGCCAGGTAATTCAAGTCTCCGGCCGTAAAGGTGCGACGCATTTCCATAGCGGGGAACAAGGCGCATATTCCTTCACAGTAGCGGCATGCGTTGCAGATTCCCATCACCCTGTTGGCTTCCTGCAGGACTGCATCCTGCTGCTTACGCTTTAGTTCCCAAGACATGTTGCTGCCTCCTTGCCTGCGAGACGGCCGAATACCGTACCGATGGTCATACCGAAACCGGCCATATAGCCTTGGCCGAGAACATTGCCGGAAGTAATTTCCCCAGCGGCGAAGATATTGCCGAAGGGGGCGTCGTTCGTCTGCACCACCTGCCCCTTCTCGTTTATGACAAGGCTCAGGTAAGTGAAAGTAATGCCCGGACGCAGGGTATATCCATAGTAGGGAGGCGTATCAATTGGCCGTGCCCAGTTGGTTTTGGGAGGATCCAGCCCTTCTGTGGCCAGGCCGTCCAGTTCGTTCGAATTAAAATTGCCGGGTTTGGTGGACGCGTTGAACACGCGCACAGTCTCTTCAACAACGGCAGGGTCCAATCCCATCTGCTCGGCCAGCCCCCCGACGGTATCTGATTCCAGAGGCGGGAAAACCGAGGGCATGAACAGGTTGATGGACTTCGAATCTATGAACACATAGCCGATCTGGTCCGGTTGCCCCGCGACCAGGCGTCCCCATATGGCGTAACGCTTTGGCCAGAATTCTTCTCCTTCATTGTAGAAACGCTGTCCCTTCTTGTTGAGCACAATGCCGAACGGCACACAGTCCAGACGCGTGCAGATGCCGCCGTCAAATTTCGGCGCGCGGCCATCTATGGCGACGCAATGCCCTTGCGTTGGGTCGCCGATGGTTTTTGCGCCTTTTTCCATCATGGCCTTCAGCATGGCCCCCTTGTCATAGGGGGTGCCGCGTATGAGGAAGTTCTCAGCCGTCGGCCCCCACGCTTCCCGCAACCAAGCCGAATTGCCTTGGTAACCGCCACTGGCGAGCACCACCGCACGCGGACGTATAAGGTATTCCTTTTGCGGTCCTCGCGCCCGGACAGCTGTGCAATTACCATTGGAAATTTCCAGATCAAGCGCTTCGGTATCGTACATCACCTGGACGCCAAGGCGGCGACAGGTTTCGTGATAGGCGTTGATCAGCGCCTTGCCCCCGCCGCGGAAAAAGGCGTTGGTGCGCGACAGGTGCAACGTGCCCCGCATTGCCGGCTGGAAACGACAGCCGTGGGCCATCATCCAGTCGCCCACGTTGTGGGAGCCGCGGATCACCAAACGGGCCATGTGCTCAGTGGTGTTGCCCTTGGTGACCATCAGAAGGTCATTGTAGCACTCTTCCTCCAGATACGGACCTGTGAGGAAAGAATTGGCCGCATCGTGGATATACCTGATGTTGCGGGTATGTCGGCTGTTGCCCCCCCTGACTTCCACGGGAGATGACTCCAGCACCAAAACGTTCGCGCCAAGCTCCCTGGCCGTTATTGCCGCGGTCAACGCGGCGTTGCCTCCACCGATCACAAGTACGTCGGTGTTTATGTGGTCGAGAGTCGTCTGTTCTTTATTCATAGTGAGACCCCTGGGCCATATGTGGATGCAAATCTGAACCGCCTATGACACATTGTAATAGTTGATCAGGGACCCGGCGAGAAGAACGCTGCGTTCCTCGTCCGCAATGCCGGGCAACGCCAGTTTGAGAGGGGTGTGAACTCCCTGCCTGATGCGCTCCGCCTCAAAATCCACAGCCCCCGCCTGGAGCTTTTCCCGGACTCCGGGAATATATACAATATCGCCGCACTGCAAGTCGGCAGCGGCGGCGTTTTCCAGAATAAAGGGCAGCAGGCCCCAGTTGATGCAGTTGCTCCGATAGCGCTTGGTCGCGTACGCGCCCGCTATGTTGGCCCAACCGCCCAGCACTTTCTGACAGGATGCCGCCTGTTCGCGGGCGGAACCGTCTCCCGGGCAAATGGCGAATACAACACTGCCGAGACCGATCTTGGACTCACGATTTTCCAGTCCCGCCTTGCGGAAGATTTCCTTCACCCCGTCCGGCATGGGGCCTTTTTCTGCAAGAGCCTGACGCCTGGCATCTTCCAGTGAGCGGACATCCTTGGCCCGTTGCACATAAGCGGGGTCTTTGCGCTGCAAGGTGTATTCCGCCATCCGTTGCGGATTAGAACGAAACGAGGAAGGTTCTCCGGAGGCGATGAAATCGTCTGTTGTGGTTACGGGATCGTAGAGAGCGGCGGTCACGACCAACATCAAGTCCTCGGGCATGGCGGGCATGGAAGGCCAAGGGCTGATGTTGGGGCCGAAAATCAGTTGAGACTCGGCGTCGGGTTTGCCGCAACCGTGGTAAACACATTGATTGTAAAGATCCGCCTTGAATGAGTAATTTCCGTATGCTTCGCCTCCCTCCTCTGACGACGCCGCAGTGAGCAGACCTCCATTGGCCGTGGTCGCGGCTATGGAACGGGCGTCCATAAGGGCGACATACGACAACTGCCCTTCCGGCGGCTTCGAGCCTTCGCGGGTGGCGAAATTTCGCGTGACGTGGCGGATGGAAAGACAGTTCTGACCGGGCGTGTCTCCCGCTCCGAAACAGGGTCCACAAAAAGCCGTGCGCAGAACGACGCCGGCGGCCATAAGATCCGATGCCGCGCCGCAACGCATAAGCTCCTGCATGATGGGCTGGCTGGCCGGATACACCGACACGTCATACCCACGTGATCCAACGCTTTTGTTTTTCAAAATGGCGGCCATGGCGCGTATGTTTTCAAAGCTGCCGCCGCAGCATCCCGCCACTACGGCCTGGTCCGTGCGCAAACCTCCTTTTTCCAGTTTTCCCAGAAGATTGACGGCGGAAGAGTATCGTTCCGGCAAAAGCTCCCGGGCGTTTTTTTCCACTTGCGCAAGAATGTCTTCGGCATTTTCGAGAAATTGCGCAATCGGATAGGCGTTGCTGGGATGGAAGGGAAGAGCGATCATCGGTTCCACTGCGGAAAGGTCCACATGGACGACCTTGTCGTACCAGGCGTTCTCCTGAGGAAGCATTTCCTTGTACGCCTCAGGCCTGCCGTGGGCGGCAAGATAGTCACGCACACGCTCATCCGTTTGCCATATGGAAGAAAGACAAGTCGTTTCCGTGGTCATGACGTCGATGCCGATGCGGTAATCCATGGACAGCCCGGCGATGCCTGGGCCAAAGAATTCCATGACGCGGTTTTTGACGACTCCATCTTTGTAAACCGCCGCGATAAGAGCCAGAGACACGTCCTGCGGGCCAACGCCGGGCCGCGGCGAACCTGTGAGGTAGACGGCGACGACTTCAGGCGGAGCTATGTCCCAGGTACGGCTCACCAGCTGCTTGACCAGTTCCCCGCCGCCTTCGCCGACGGCCAGGCAGCCCAGAGCGCCATAGCGGGTATGGCTGTCCGAGCCCATTATCATTTTCCCGCAGCCGGCGGCCATTTCCCGAGCGTACTGATGGATGACGGCCATATGGGCGGGGACATAATCTCCCCCATAGTGGACGGCGGCAGAGAGGCCGAAGCGATGATCGTCGTTGTTGATGGTCCCGCCGACTGCCCGCAGCGTGTTGTGGCAGTTCGTCAACATCACCGGAAGGGGGAACTCTTGCATTCCGCTGGCCGCAGCTGTTTGCAGGATACTGACATAGGTGATGTCATGGGACATAAGGGAGTCAAATTTGATCTTGAATTTGTTCGGATCCTTGGACACGTTGTGAGCGGCAAGAACGCCGTAAGCCATGGTTTTTTGTCGCCCCATGGCTTTCGCCGCCTCGTCGGGAGCGTCTCCCCCCTGACATCGCCCCTGCCTCCAGTATGCGCCGGAGTTGTTGATGGGCAGCATAGTTCCCTCCTGATGTGGCTTGATTGAAAACTCCAACATTATAAGACCGGACAGCAAAACTGATGCCAAAAAATAATTATTGGAAATTATTATATTAAATTGAAGCATGGGTGAAAAAATCCGGAATATTTTTTACATTTCGTTTCATTTATACAACAAAATGTTTCCACGGACCATGTTCAAATGACCGTATGGACAAAAGTTTCACCGACCAGGGTGGACGACAACGGTAAAATGTCTGAACGCCCCCCAAAAAACTTTCTGAAGAAACATGCGATTCTCTTATTTAACTAATTATATCAATGTGTTTAATTCATTCTGCTGAGCAATGGCACAGTTGGGATATTGTGTTGCATTTTCAGCACAATTGTTTCATCATCGAAACGTGACCTGCTTGCGTGGCGGCATACGCTTGCGCGCAAAAAACTGCGAGGAGCAAAAATGGCCGAATTATCGCGATTCACCTTGGGGATGCTTTTCCACAGCCCGCTTATTCAGCAATATTTGGTTGAGTACGGCAAAAGTTCATCAGACAGAGTTCTTGCCTCGTCCGCCACCTTTTCCGAGGCGGTGCGCATCGCCAAGAACTGGGAGGCGGAAGGAGTCGAAGTCTTGATCAGCAGGCGCGCGACGGCGGATATCCTGCGCAACAGCGTGAAGACGCCAGTTCTCTCGCTTCCTTTTTCCGATATCGAAAATCTGCGAAGCATCAGGTCAAATTGCAAACAGGGCATGAGAATTCTCGTACCGGCCTATAAACGAAGGACTCCGATCTTCGGACTTTTGGGCAAAACTCTAAAGGTCATCATTCTGCAAAAAATTTACTCCACAGAACTGGAACTCAGGCAACTTGTGGAAGCAGCCGCGCAGGATTCCACCGATTGCGTGGCGGGAGGTCATGCGACGTCGCTGCTGGCAGAGGAGTACGGCATCCCCTATGTGGCGCTGCCCCCGTCAAGAGAACAGATATTCAGCATCTTGGAAAGCGCAAGAAACGTTGCTCAGTCCAACCGGGACAAAGAGCGATTGCTGAGTGAATCTCAAGCCATAATGAACGCGATGACAGAAGGATTGATCTGCATTGACGTATCTGGGGAAATAATGAGTCTCAATAACAGAGCGCTCTCCTTTTTTGGGGATTACCCTCTTGAAAATATTATAGGAACATCATTTATTCCCTATATTGGTGATAATATATTCACAGAAATCATCCAGCAAAAACACAATAAGGAATATGTAATTGAGATAAACAAGAAAACATTTGTTACGCATGTGACACATCTCAATAATAAATTTGACGCCGGTTTGATACTCTTTACACTGCGAAAGAAACAGGATGTCTTGCGGCAAACACAGGCAATCAATATTTCTGATTCACGAGGATTTGTCGCCTGCAAACATCTGGGAGGATTGATATACAAAAGTGAAGTTATGCAAAAAACTGTTAAATTGACGCGAGTTTATGCAAAAAGCGACGCGTCCATTCTTCTGATTGGCGAGACAGGAACAGGCAAGGAAATATTGGCCCAAGGCATTCACAACAACAGTCCCCGCAACAATATGCCGTTTGTCTCCATCAATTGCGCTGAACTGCCGGAACAACTGCTGGAAAGCGAGTTGTTCGGTCACGAAGAGGGCGCGTTCACGGGTGCGCGCAAAGGAGGCAAGGCCGGCCTGTTTGAATTGGCCGACAAGGGAACCATTTTTCTGGATGAAATCTGTTCCTCTTCAAGTTCGGTGCAGGCCAAACTGCTGCGTGTGTTGCAGGAAAAAGAACTTATGCGCATTGGGGGAACACGCAAAATTCCCGTCAATGTGCGTGTGATAGCCGCTTCAGGGCAAGAACTCTGGCCCCTGATCTGCGGAGGGTCTTTCCGCCAGGATCTTTTTTTCCGTCTGAATGTCTTGTGCATCCGGCTTCCGCCGCTTCGCGACAGGATAGACGATCTGGATGTTCTGCTGCCGTCTTTTTTGAAACAATTCAGCGACAGGGAAAAATGTCGGCAACCGGTTCTCAGCGACAAGGACATTGCCTTGTTGAAGAACTACGAATGGCCGGGCAATGTGCGTCAGCTCAAAAATTTCGCTGAACGACTTGTTCTGCATTCGGTTTTCCTGCCGGATACCTTTTCCTTGATTTACGAGGAATTACTGACGATTTCACCGGGGAGAGACAAGGCAGGCCCGACCATTGACGAAGAAAACAATGCAGAAGGAGTTCCATCTGCGCTTGAAGCTCCCAATATGCCCACTCCGCGCGAAAACCCTAAACTTGTTCTGGATGACCCTCAGCGGTTGCGCAAATTTATGGAAAGCGTTCGCTACTCCAAAAAAGACGCCGCGGACTTGCTCGGCGTAAGCCGAAGCACATTATGGAGGAAGCTGAAACAGTGGAATATTTGAAACGCATTGAACCGCATGTGCGCGTGTTCTTGCAGCCCGAGGGGAAATCCCTTTCCCTGCCGCGTCCCAAGACCGTCCGGCAACTGTTGTGGGCGTTGCGGATTGAGGAAGAATGCGCCATTGTGGCGCGGGGCGGGGAATTGCTGACGCCGGACAGGCGTATTTGGCCCGATGATGAGATCCTCGTGCGCAAGGTCGTCTCCAGCGGGTAGCACCGTGTCCACATTTTTCGCGCCCTGTTTTCCCGGCTTGCCGCTGCTGCCCCTCATAACAGCGGCCAGTCAATTTCAGAAGCATCAACGCGCTGTCCCCGGAGACGACGTCAAAGTTGGTTCGCTCCGGCTCAGCCCATATCCCAATTGGGATGCATGCTCCAGATACCACAAGGGCAAATGCCCGCGCAGACACCGCAACCGATGCAACGCTCCGGATCGGAAACATACTCAAAATCGTCGCCTTCCAATTCTCTACGGTCAATGGCCTCTTCTGGGCAGGACTTGAGGCACATCCCGCAGTCGCGGCAGGTGCCGCAACTGACGCAGCGGGCAAAGTCGTCCTGCGGCAACGGCAGATCATACCCGTGGCATTTGGCGAAATAGGCCGTGTGCAGCCGCGTCCTGGGCACAGCCCACTTTTTTTCCGGCTTGCGCTCTTTGCCGCGCAGCCAGGCGTCAGCAGCAAAGGCCGCTTGACGGCCCGTTCCGATGGCGTGAACGAGCAGGCCGGGTTTAATCACATCGCCGGCGGCGAAAACACCATCGAGTATGCTCAGGTTCTCATCGGGCGCGAGCCAGTCCCGAAATTTATTGACATTTTCCGTAATGTAGGAGAGATCCGGCGATTCACCGATGGTGATGATGACCATTTCACCGGGGATCAACGTGCCGTCTTCCGTTATCAACCCTTCGTCGGTGATCTCCCTGGTCTGCACAGGCCAGACGATTTTGCCGCCCAACCCTTCAATATGAGCGATTTCGTGAGCAAAGGCCGCTGGTTTTTGCACGTCAATGCACACCACATTGCGCGCCCCCATGGCATAGGCGCCGGCGGCTGCGTCCATGCCGGCGTTGCCGCAACCGATAACAACGACATTTTCGGGAACCTCTGGTTTTTCGCCCCTGTTGACCGCTTTGAGAAAATCAACGCCCCCGACTATCCTTTCATGTCCCGGCCAAGGGAAAATACGCGGCACGTGCCCGCCGCTGGCCACAATCAGGGCATCATGCTTTTTGCGCAACGCCTGAAAACGCGCGGCATCAACCCTGCAGTTCGTCACAAAGGACACACCCGTATCCTCTATCCGCTTGAGTTCTCTGAGCAAAATATCATGGTTCAGGCGTCCGCGCGGGATAACCTGTTCCAGCTTGCCGCCCATTGCCTGATCGGCTTCATACACCGTGACGTCGTGGCCCATGCGGGCGAGATGCCAAGCCGCCGTCAAACCGCCCACGCCGCCGCCGATTATGCCTATATGTTTTCCTGAACGCACCGCGTTCGCCTGGGCTGGAATATCCGCTGAACAGGCCCCCAGCTTGCCTATCTGCACCGGATGATCCAACTCGCCGCGAGTGCAGCTGTCCATGCAGGGATTCGGGCAAACGCCGCCACACACAGAGCCCGGAAATGGCGTATAATCAAGCACGAGACGATATGCTTCTTCCACCCTGCCCTCGCGCAACAGATTGAAGCGCAACTGACTCGGTATGGACGCGGGACAACTGGCCTGGCAGGGGGCGGCGTACAGGGCGTTTTCCCATACGGGCACTCGCAGACGGTAATCCCCCCGGGCAAGCAGGCCGTTTACACGAAAATCATCGTTGAAAACATTGCTGAATATTCCCCCCTTGATCCATTCCTTGGCTCGAAATTCAGACAGATTCACGGATCTGCCGCTAGCGCCGTCCTCGTAAGGGATAGCCGTGATTTTCCACCACTGCCCCCAGACGCTCAGGGAAGCGTACATATCCGCCCTGTCCACAGCGGCAAGAAATTGCTTCAGCCCTTCGGAAAGCCAGCCAATGTCATCATCGTCAAGCGGGCTCAGGCGCACGTCTGTTCGAAGCTGGGGCACAGGCCCCCGCGCGTAGACCACGCCGCCGACCATGCCCACGCAAGGGCGCTCGCCAAGCACAGACGACAGGCTCTGGCTGTTGTGGCCACACACCACGGCCTTTCCCCCGCCCATAAACTCAAAGGAAAAACTGCCCACATTTTCCAGCACCCACAGTTCCGGGGGATCATAGAGCGGGTCGTGCTTCATGAGAGAGCCGGAACGGGCGCCAGCTCTGCCGCCTATGTAAATCACACCGGCGGCGGCGCAGTGCCCGGCCGTGTCGCCTGCATCGCCATGCACCACGATGCGCCCCCCGGCGTTAAGCCAGCCCACATCAGCCGGAGCGGAACCATCCACAATAATTTCAGTGTCGGGCATACACATGCAGCCGACGCGCTGGCCCGGGTTACTGACTCTGAACTTCAGTTTTTTGCCGTCGCCGTTCCACAACGGACCACCGATATTGTGTTGTCCCGAAGCCTCAATATAAAAATCCGTTTCTCCTCCCCTCACGGCGGCTCCAATGGAGAGCAGCAGATCCTGTGTGGAAAGGCGTTCGTGATTTCGCACCGTCTTCAAGCGCAGCATGGCATCTTCCTGGTTAGGAACACTTAGTGAAGCCGACAATCAACGAGCGTAAGAACCTCGTCAACCTTACGGGATTTCGATGTTCTGTGTTATATATGCCGGATGAGAGGGGGGTGTCAATAAATATGGCGGGGATGTCGCGAGCAAATGATATGACCGAATTAGGTAGCACATGAATTGACCGATGAGGAGTCTCAAAAAGGAGGCTCCAAGCGTGCCACGGCACAACTTCATGAGGTAGCTGCCATGAGAT
>JAISTW010000035.1 GCA_031272405.1 Desulfovibrio sp.
TCCTTGCCGAAAAGCCGCTCCACGGGCGTGCCGCCATGCCGCGGAAACCTGCCTGTCTTCAGCCCATCTTTTTTCAGGCGGGCGTTGAACTCCGTCGTGAGGGCGGTCTTGACTTCGCCCCATTTGTGCCTGGATATTTCTATCCGCAGTCTGTCTGCGGGGTCAAGCGCCTGCTCGTCGCCCTCCGTCCAGGAGTAACGCTCATAGACCTGAACGGGCGGAGCGGCCGCGTTCGGCGTTTTCGCCGGGCAAAGCACAAAGAAATGGTTCTTGCTTTGCGCCGGGTCAACGCCAAACCCGTAGGTTTGTTTTTTCATTGTTTGATCTCACCCTTTTTGCTCAGCTCGGCGGCGTTCAGCTTGTTCTGCTCCACCCACTGTTTGAAAGCCGCGCCGGTGGCAAACAAGATCGTCTTGTACTCAAACTCCACTTCCACCTCACGCCCCGCGAACGCCGATTCGCGGATGCGATCGACGGTAGCTTGCAGATTGCCCGTATCCCACGGCACTCGCGTGGTGGTGATTTCCATATAGGCATCGGGGTTTTTCTTTTCGCTGATGGTCACCGTAAAGTGGCGGACAAACGTGCCCGGCAGCTGTTTCAGCCTGGCGAACTCGGCATAGGACAGTTCCGTGTCGCCGCACTTCTTCTGCTGCTTCATCGTGTATTCCAGCGGTTTTTCGTCGTCAATGTCTATCTTCTTCTCTCCCGCAGGCACAGCCGCAATGGAGATGTTATCCTCATCCACAAGTTCATCTTTGTAATACACCGCAACCCGCACAAAACGGCAGTCCGCCGGCAGGACGATCTCGCCGCTGTAGAGGCCGCCGTTCTCTTTCGGGTTTGAGCCGTCGGTGGTGTAGCGGATTTCAAAGTCCTTGTGGGTTTTGAGTTCCAAGACGTTCACATTGTCCGCGTTCAGGCGCTGTTCACGTTTCAGCGGAACTTTTCCGACCCACTTCCTGGCTTTGCCGGTGGGGTGCGGGTTGTCGCCGCCCGCCGTGTCGTAGCAGACAAAGTACGCCGCCGGTGATTCCATGACGAATGCCTGCTGAGACACTTCACTGGAAGCGGTGGTCGGCGCCGCGCCAATGTCGCAGTACACCCTGTCGCCGCGCACGGGCTTGACCCGCAGGGTAAACTCGCCGGTCTGCTCGTTGTAGTCGGTCTGCTCTATGGTCACATCCGTGGGCTCTTTCGCAAAGGGGCCTTTCCTGATGTAGCCGCCGACCTCGCGCCAGGCGTCGTTGGCGAAGCATTTCTTTTTCAGCTCTTCCATCTGCCTGGGATGATGCCACTGCCAGGCGCTTTCGGTGGCGGCGCGTTCCAGTATCTGCGACCAGGGCATTTCCGCCTGGGTGAAGATGCGCGCCTCGCACTTCTTGCGCAGCGAGTCGTTGAAAGCGTCCTCGGCGCTGAAGTCTTCGAATTTCATGGCTTCTTTCAGGGCGGCGATGATCTGTTCCTCGCCGTTGAATCTGTTTTCCTTGAACTCCAGTTTGAAGTCCTCACTGGACAGACCGCTCTTGGAGGGAAAGTACAGCGTGATGAATGTCTCCCGGATGGTCTGCAACAGGGCTGTGGTCGCCTTGTCCCGCTGGCTTTCCGCTTCGATGTATTGCTGGTCGGTTTCGGCGACGTGTTCCTGCTTCATGTTGGCGATGATCTGCCGGATCGCCGCCAGCCGCTTGGCGTTCTGATACAGCTTTTCCATGACGTTGCGCTGACCGGACAGGAACAAAACCCGATTTGGGTAGGGGCAGTTGTTGTCATAGAACTTCCGCAAATCCGGGTGCAGCCCCGCGCCCCCGGCGTAGGGCTCAAAGATGATGAGCGACACCTTGTTCTGCTCGATGCGGATTTCATCAATGGCCGGCAGGACGTAGAGGGCTTCATAGCATTTCTGCAACTTCGGCTCAAAATTGTCCGAAAGGAATTTGCGCAGTTCTTTCTTGGCGCTCTCGTTGGAATAGGAATCCACAAGGGTGTTCATCTCGGCGATCATGTTCTTGGTGTTCTGGAAGTAGAAGCGCCCCCGGTTGTCGGTTTTCAGATACCAGCATTGGGAAACGATCTCATCCAGGGACTTTTTGAAGCTGTTCAGGTCAACGCCGGGCTCGCAAAGAAAGCCCAGAACGTCGGACTCCGAAAGCCCCAGGACGCCGTTCGGCGTTTCATTGAGGGATGACATCAAGAGCAGTTTGGCGACATCCTGGGCGTACTTTTCTTTCTTCTCGCCGTTCTGTTCGTCGATCACTTCGGCGACGGCTTTGCCTCCCTGGGCGACGTCATGGCTGATGGCGGCTTCCAGCGAGGGCTTTATCTGTTTGATGAGGGAGAGCATCCCCCGCTCGTTCAGGTCAATGTCAAAGACATTGATCAGGTTTTTCCTGTCGGCGTTGCCGCTCTTGTAGAAGCCCCGCACCACTTGACGCATGAGCCTGATCAGCCCGCGCGTCTGCTGAAAGCCGGGGTTTTCCTTGAAGCGGGCGTAGAGTTCCTTGATGGACGGGTGGAACGGGTAGGAATCCGTGATACCGAGGAACACGGCATCGCCGGTGTAGCCCGTCAACCCCGATTTCCCCGCAAGGGCAAGCGCCTCCTTGTAGGCGACGGCGATTTCGTTGACCGCCTGGGAAGTTGAGGCAGGGCATTTGACAAACAGCCGCTTGCGGAGGATGTCATACACTTCATCGGTGTTCAGGGCCACCGGTTCCAGGTTCAGGGCGACGCGGCTGGCTTCGTTCTCCAGATTGTTGAAACTGGCGGACAGAAGCTGACTGCCGGATTGATAGGTAGCCTTGAGGTCGGAGAACACCAGGCAGACATTGGCGAGCTGTCCTTTGCCGATGGCCGTGAACAGGTTCGACAGGGCGGTAATCGTCACGGTGCAGAGGTCTGATCTGCCGATCGCGATGGATTGGGCGTTCACCAAATAGGGCGGCAGCTCGTCCAGCAGGATCAGTATGCGCTGCTGCTTCAAAAGGTTCACCCAGGCGCTTTCGCCGGGGGCTTTCAACGGGGAATAATGTTCGGCAAAGAGTTCCTTCCTGCCAAGCTGCTCGGCGATGCTGCCCCAGATGCCGAACTCCGCGTCGCTTTCCCGTCCGGAAAAGGCGACGACCCGAATGTCGCCGATGTCGTCAAACGCATGGCCGAGAATCCTGGTCCGCCATACGGGGTTCTGTGCCAGCAGCGCCAGGGCGAGCATATTGTGGGTCTTGCCGCCGCCCATGGCCTGGGTCAGCTTGATGACGCCAGTTTCGGACTTGCCGGCGAACCGCTTGAAGGCCGTTTCAAAGAGCAGTTCCATGCCTTTGGTCTTGAAGTTCTCGTCAAAGAACTTGTCCGCGTCAATCCTGCCCTCAATCAGGTCGCTCAGATTCAGCACATCGTCGCGGCTGCCGTCATCGAACACGCTCTCACGCGGTTTGCAAAGGGCCGATACTGTTTGCACCTTTCAATCCTCCCCAATATCATTTAACCATTCGTTTCTTATGGAGTTGAATGCGGGACGCGCCGTCGTCCGCGGCGTAAGGAATCAGTTCGGCATCAGCTTTCCTCAAGCTCAACCAGCCTGAAAACCGCCCCTGAAGATTTCTTATACAAATATCGCACGTCGCGGGCTGTGACAAGACCTGTATTCAGGTATATCAAGGTTTATTTGTTCTTGCACATCGTGACCGGAACTGATTATGCAGTACGGAATGCGAGATGCATGTGAATCCAAAAAATCTTAAAATCCGACGCGATATCCATGCGTGACTCGTTGTATCCCCGGACAAAATCTTCCACGGCTGCACGGTCTTGCTATGCGAAACAGTTTCGCATATGGTGGAAAGGGGAATCCGCTTTTCCCCACCGGACACAACAGAACATACTGCACAGGACACATTCATGGACGAAACATCAAAACGCTTTTTCACCGAGGCCAGGCGGGTGATCCCCGGCGGGGTCAACAGCCCTGTGCGCGCCTGCCGCAATGTGGACAGCGAACCGCTTTTTATCGCCAAAGCCGCCGGTTGCCGCCTGACGGACGCCGACGGCAGAGAATACATTGATTTTGTGCTCTCCTGGGGGCCCATGATTCTGGGGCACGCGGAACCATCCGTCACGGCGGCCCTGCATGCGGCCATTGAGCGCGGCACAAGCTACGGCGCGCCCTGTCCGGACGAAGTGGCTCTGGCCGAAGAAATATGCGCCGCCCTGCCCGGCGTGGAGATGATACGCATGGTCAATTCCGGCACGGAGGCGGCCATGAGCGCCCTGCGTCTGGCGCGCGGCGTGACCGGACGGGACAAGGTCGTCAAATTCGTCGGTTGCTACCACGGCCATGCCGATCCCTTTCTGGCAGCGGCCGGATCGGGGGTGGCCACATTCGCCATACCGGGCACCCCCGGCATTCCCGCCGCCGTGACAGCCGACACGCTGCTCGTTCCCTACAACGACATTGATGCCGCGCGCGAATGCTTTGCCGCCCACGGCGCGCAAACGGCCGCTGTTATCGTGGAGCCTGTGGCCGCCAACATGGGTCTCGTGCCGCCGGTTCCGGGCTTTCTGGAAACGCTGCGTTCCCTGAGCCGTGAGCACGGAGCGCTTCTGATTTTCGACGAGGTCATCACGGGATTTCGCGCGGCTTACGGCGGCGCGCAGGAGCGTTTCGGCATCGCCCCCGATCTGACCGTGCTCGGCAAAATCATCGGCGGCGGTCTGCCTGTGGGCGCCTTTGGCGGCAAGAAGGAGTACATGGAGCAGGTGGCCCCTGACGGACCTGTCTACCAGGCCGGGACACTCTCGGGCAACCCTTTGGCTATGGCGGCCGGGCTGGCTGCGTTACGCAAACTGAAAAGCCTTGATTACCAAGAGCTTGAAAGACGCACCCAGGCCTTTGCGGCGGAATTGGGCCACATTTTGCGGAGCAAGGGCGTCGCCGTACGGACGCCATCGCTGTCATCCATGTTCGGCATCTTTTTTACCGACAGAGACGTCCGCAATATGGACGACACCAGGCGCTGCGACCAGCGGCGTTTCACGGACTTTTACAAGCAAATGCGCGCCCGGGGCATTTATCTGGCCCCATCCGCCTTTGAAACGGGCATGACGTCTTTTGCCCACAGGGAAAAGGATTTCGCGGATACTCTGGACGCGGCGCGCGCGATTGTTTTTGATTGCTGAATGTTTCGATGAACTCCGCCACAGCGAAGCCGGTTGCCGTGGAAAATGCCTCTGCGGCGGATGCGCCGCCTTTGGCATGTTACGTTTTGAGCCGCCCCGGTCTCGCGCCGGCCAGGCGATTGCGCGCGCTGCTCGCGGCGCGGCCGTGGAAGACGCCGGACGGTCGGTCGTCGCGCACGCTGCTCTACGCGCCGGAGCGTTTTCTCCAGCCGGGCTCAGACGAACGGCCGCTCCAACGTCTGTCGGACATCCTGAGCCGCGAATACCGGCATTGCGCCGCGCATGTGTTTGTGGGCGCAATCGGCATCGCCGTGCGCGTTCTGGCGCCCTTGTTGCGCCACAAAAGCCTTGACCCGCCCGCCGTCGTGCTGTCGCCCGACGGGCATTTCGCGATCAGTCTCGTTTCCGGACACTGGGGCGGCGGCAATGCCCTTGCCCGGCATATCGCCGAACTTATCGGGGCAACCCCGGTCATCACGACTGCCTCAGATCTTGCCGACGGCAAACCCTTGGCGCTGGACATGCTGTTGCGCGACGCAGGGCTGCGCATTCTGGACTGGGCAAAACTGCCCGGCTTTCAGGCCCGCCTGCTGGAAGGGCGCGGTCTGAGTCTTTGGGACCCCTGTCGGACGGTGGATGACAAGCTTTCCCCCGGTCTGAAACGCTTGGACAGTTGTGAGGATTTTCCTTGTCCGGAGCGCGGCGGGGAGGATATCGTCGCCGTTCATTGGCGCGTGTTGCCCCCTGGCCCGAGGCTTTTGCGCTGCGCCGCGCCGCGTCTTTTCGTCGGCCTGGGCTGTCGCAAGGATGTGCCGCGCGAGGCCGTTCACGAGGCCCTGGAGGCCTGTTTTTCCGCCGAAGGGCTGGAAATGTCCGCCATAGCGGCCCTGGCCACGGTGCGGGAGAAGCGCGACTGTCCAGCTATTGTCCGGGCGGCGGCCAGGCTGGGCTTGCCCGTGCTGGACTTCAGCGCGGAACATCTGGCTGCCCGCGCCAGCCCCAATCCTTCCGGAGCAGCGGGCCGGCGTTTCGAACAACCGCCCTTCAGCGTGTGCGAGGCGGCGGCCTTGTCCGCGGCCGGACCAGACAGCCGGCTTATTGTGGCGAAACGGAAATTCCACGGGTTGCTGACGCTGGCCGTGGGATTGAGAGTCAAGGCCGCCGTATGAGCGCCGCGCCCCTGTATGTTGTCGGCCTTGGGCCGGGCGACGCGGCCTGCCTCACCCCACAGGCCCGTGAGGCTCTTGGGCGGGCGCGTTGTCTGGCCGGCTATCATTTGTATCTGGAACTTGTCCCGCCGGAACTGCTGACCGGCAAACGGCTTGTCGCCACCGGCATGCGCCGCGAGGAGGAACGCTGCGTGGCGGCTGTGGACGCGGCGCTCTCCGGAGAGAGCTCCGCCCTGGTCTGCTCGGGGGATCCCGGCGTTTACGCCCTGGCCGGTCTTGCCCTGGAAGTGCTGGAAGCCCGAAACCTGTTGGAATGTGTGCCGTTCCACGTTGTTCCCGGCATACCTGCCGTATGCGCGGCGGCATCCTTGCTGGGAGCGCCGTTGACGCACGATTTCGCTTGCGTCAGCCTGAGCGACCTGCTGACGCCCTGGCGGACCATTGAAAAACGCCTTGAGGCCGCCTTTGCGGCGGATTTTGTCTGCGTGTTGTACAATCCCCGTTCCAGAGGGCGTCCGCATCTGCTCGGAGAGGCTTTGAGCCTGGCCGGCAACCACCGGAGTCCGGATTGCCCTGTCGGATTGGTACGCAAGGCTTTTCGTCCCGGCCAGGAAGTCGGTGTTCACAAACTGGCCGACCTGGACGTGGAAAAGGTGGACATGCTCAGTCTGCTTGTTGTCGGCAACTGCGCAAGCAGGCTTGTGGGAGGACGCTTTATGTTGACGCCAAGGGGTTACCGCCCGCAAAGACGCTCCTGACCTCCGGCGTCCCATAAAACACGCATAAGGGGTTCTTTGACTTTCCCGTGAGATGACAGTATATTTGGAAGATGACCCGCTGAAACAGTTTGCGGGAAGAAACTCCCGGAACCTCCGGGTTGTCGAGCAAGGAAAAAATTTTTTCATGAACGTGTTCTCCCGGCTCCGCCAGTCCATTTTCAGCGAAGCAATACCCCTTGAAGGCAGACTCATCAATGTGGTCTGTTTCGTCGGCATAGGCGCCTCTCTCGCGGCCCTGTCCGTACACATTCTTCTCATGCCCTCCCTTCCGCTGATTTTGACGAAAGCGAGCATTGTCCTGTCCTGTTTTTTCCTGCTCATTGTTTGCAACCTGTACAAACTCTATAAATTCGGCATTTGGGTCACCCTGATTTTTCTCTCCTTCGTGTTTTTCCCTTTGTCCTTCTTTATGCTGGGCGCCGCGGACGGAGGGATGACAGCCTATTTTACCCTGCTTGTCTTCCTTCCCTTTCTTTTTCTACAGGGGACACAGCGCTACGTTTTCCTTGTTCTGGTCATTTGCGCGGCCATCGCCTGCTATTTCATCGCCTTGAATTTTCCTGAGCTTGTCGTGCAAATGTCGCCTTTGGAGCGGACATTCGACGACATCCAATCATTTATTATAGCCGGACTGTTTACTTCCTACGTTTTTCTTTTTCAAAAGCAGGTCTATCTGGCGGAAAAAGAGAAGGCCGAATCGGTGGCCAGCGACCTGGCCCAGGCCAAAATAGATCTGGAGGCGGCCTTGGATGCCGCGCAAGCCGCATCCCGTGCCAAAAGCGAATTTCTGGCCAACATGAGTCATGAAATCCGCACTCCCATGAACGCCGTCTTCGGCATGACCACCATAGCGGAAAAGACTTCCGACCCGACGCGCAAGGATTATTGTCTGCAGAAAATCAGAGAAGCATCCGTGCATCTGCAGGGCGTCATCAACGATATTCTGGACATTTCCAAAATTGAAGCCGGAAAGCTGGAACTTTCGTATACGGATTTTGATTTCAGGGACATGCTGCACAGGACAATCACCGTTTCGGATTTTCGCATGCTGGAGAAAAAGCTGAATTTCAACGTCAGCATAGGTGAAACCATTCCCAAGATATTGTACGGCGATGAACAGCGTCTTGCCCAGGTCATCACTAATCTTCTGAGCAACGCATCCAAATTCACTCCGGCTTCAGGCACTATTTGGCTGGACGCGGCCCTTGCCGGCGAGGAAAAAGACATGTGCGTCCTGCAGATATCCGTGAAGGACTCCGGCATCGGCATCAGTCAGGAGCAGCAGGCGCGCCTGTTCAACGCCTTTGAACAGGCGGACAACAGCACGACGCGCCGCTTCGGCGGTACCGGCCTCGGGCTTGCCATTTCAAAGCATATTGTCGAAATGATGGACGGGACGATTTGGATAGAATCCGAACTCGGACAAGGGGCCCTGTTCACGTTCACAGTCAAGCTCAAATCCGGGGCCGTTCCGGTTGCGGAATCTGAACTCGCCGAAGAACAGACGGACAATTTTGAAGGTTTTCACATGCTGCTGGCCGAAGATGTGGAGATCAACCGCGAAATTGTGTCCGCCCTGCTTGAGCCGACGCGCATTGACATTGATTTCGCCGAAAACGGAGCGGAAGCTCTGGCTAAATTCAGTTGCAACAGCGAGCGTTATGACATCGTATTCATGGATATGCAGATGCCGCTTATGGACGGTTGCGAGGCGACGCGACGCATCCGCGCCCTGGACGTTCCCCGCGCCAAAACAATACCCATTATTGCTTTGACGGCCAACGTGTTCCGCGAAGATGTCGAAAAATGCCTGGACGCCGGCATGAACGCCCATCTCGGCAAGCCATTGGAACTTGGCGAAGTGTTGACCCAACTGCGGCTTTTCCTGAACAAACCCGGTGAGGATACGTCCGCGGCCGCCGAAGCATGATGCCGTGTCCTGCAAGGATTCGACGGCAACTTCAGCAGGTCAGGGGCATCCGGGAAAAACTTTTCCGCAGCAATTCGCGCTTCAGATTTTGTCCGATGAAGACGGTTTTGTGAATCCTTTCGTTTGCCGCGCCCGTCACCGAATACCTGCCGCACACCACATCAAAACGCAGCGCCGCCCCTTTTCCCACGGCGACAACCCCCTTGGCGCGATAAATACCGCCAAAGGCTCCGGCCACCACGTTCTGAAGGAAGCACAGCAGATGAGCGCCCGACGGGAAGGACGCATCTGTAAAACCGGCGCTTTCAAAGTCCGGCGGGGGGACATCCATCTCTTCGGAAACAAGGGGTTGGCCGTGGCTGTCTCCAAAAAGACCTTGCCACCAGTCCTCCGGGTTGTCCTGATAGGGGCTCGTCTGAATCATGGCATGGGGGTTCAGCTCCCGGAGCAGATTCGCCTTGTTCTGCCGTTCCCCGGGGGAGAGTCCTTCTGCTTTGGACAGAAGTATCCGGGAGGCGGAGCGTATCTGGTCAGCAAAAATTTGAGGGTGTTCAGCCATTCCCCTTTCCAGCAGGCGGGCATCCACCAAAGTGACGGGCGCGAG
Organism: Desulfovibrio sp.; assembly: GCA_031272405.1. Classification (GTDB taxonomy): domain Bacteria; phylum Desulfobacterota; class Desulfovibrionia; order Desulfovibrionales; family Desulfovibrionaceae; genus Desulfovibrio. The sequence goes on from JAISTW010000035.1 coordinate 9,658, forward strand.
GAGAATAATCCGTTCATACTGAATTTTTCGCAAATTTGCGACAATATTCCCCAGAAGACCAAGTCCGGTGGGCTCCACAACAAGGATTTCCGGATTTAGGGCATTGGCTATCGTCAGAACCGAGGCGGCGAAATCTCCCTTCATAGAGCAGCAAATGCAGCCTTCAGCAAGTTCCCATACAGCGTCAGGCGAAAACGCATCTTCATTGTTCGCAATGAGCAGTTCCCGGTCTATGCCTGCTTCGCCGAACTCATTTTCCAACACGACAAAACGTTTGCCGGTTTTTTCGGCCAAATGCCTGATGAAGGTTGTTTTGCCTGCGCCCAGGAAGCCGGAAACAAGGAGGATTTTCACAAGAGTACCACCAGAAAATTTGGTTCATCCGGTAGAGCATTTCACATTTAAAATAATTCATATCCGCAATGTTTAAACCATCCTTGAGCATCGCTTGCGCAGACCGAGTCAAGCGCATCGGCGACGCCTTTTTCCAAGGCTTCATATGTTCGCATCTCCATGCCGCGTA
>JAISTW010000033.1 GCA_031272405.1 Desulfovibrio sp.
GTAGATAAAACTCGTGGACATGGTGATTCCTCCTTTTCGATGATCGTTGGCTTGATCCCGATTGGAAACCATGTCCATATTTTTTGGCAAAAGTACTCTTCTGCCGGATGAACCAAAAATTTTAGAGTTCCATATACCTCCGTCAGGAGGCGGAAAGCCCGGCATTGCGTTCAATAATGCCCACGGCGCGGGTAATCTGACGCCCAAGGGTGGTTTCGGCGGAGATTTCACGCTCCACAGCGGTGATGCCTTTGATGACGGTGGAATGGCGGCGATTGAAGATGGCGCCGATTTCCCCCAAGGAGAGTTCCGTGTGTTTGCGGGCCAGATAATATACCGTGTTGCGGCCGGTCACGCATTCCCTGCGGCGCGAGCGCGAGTCAAGCTGCTTGCGCGTCAGTCCGAAGCCTTCGCAGACCAGACGGACAAGGGTGTCCATGTCTACGCCGTTTTCCGCATCGGCGTACTGGGCAAGCACCTCCAGGGCAAGTTGCGGGTTGAGACCACACTTGAGCAGGCGGGCTTTGAAAACCAGACTGTTAAGACAGGATTCCAACTGGCGGACATCGCCTCGCAGCCGTTGGGCCAACAGTTCGCAGACGTCGTCGGGCAGCGGGGCCTGAAACTGGATGGCCTTGCGCATGAGAATGCGGCGGCGCATGTCGTGGGTGGGAGGGTCCATACGGGTGAGAATACCCGAGCAGAAGTGCGAGATCAGACTGCCGTCCACCCCACGCAGCTCGCGTGGGGAAAAGGAAGATGTGCAAATAACCCTGCCGCCTTTGTTTTGCAATGCTTTGAGTGTGGCAAGGGCCACTTCTTGAATTTTCTCCTTACCCTGCAAAAAATGCACATCCTCGAAAAGAAGTACATCCAGCTCGGCCAGACGCTCGCGAAACCGTTCCACTTCCTTGCGGCGCAGGGCTTCGACGAATTGCCGGGTGAAGTCTTCAGCTGTCATGTATGCCAGACGGATATGTTGCGGCGACTGGCTGATGAGCAGGCCGGCGGCCTGAGTCAGGTGCGTTTTGCCGAGGCCCGGAGCGGCGTTGACGAAAAGAGCGCGCACCGTGCCGACGCTGTTGCAGATGTCTTGAGCCGCAGCAACTGCTACGCTGTTGCTGACCCCGACCTCAAAGTCGTCGAAGCGATAGCGCCAGTCCATTTTTTTCACGCCGGACGAAAGGGGAAGCGGGGAGATGAGACGCTGCAGCACAGTCCGGCGCTGGGGATCTTGCCGTTTCACGTCTGAGTCAGCGCAAATTCCCAAGCGGATATTCACGTCCTGCGGCGCGAGATTCAGCACAGAGGCCGCAGCTTCGCGCAGATGACCAAGCATGCGCCGTTTCAGCCATTCAGCAGCAAAGGCGTTTGGAGTCTGAAGGCTTAGCCCGTCTTCCTGCACAGTTGCGCGCAACGGTGCAATCCAGACCTTGAACGTACCGGAATCAACCATTTTTTTAAGATTTTCAGAAATTGTGAGCCATTTGTCGTTCATGGGAAGTCTTTTTACGCAGTCAGAAAATCTTTTGCCAGAGCGAGAAGAAAGCCTGTGAAGGGGAAGGATTGTTTTGCCTTCCCCAATGAGATGTGCATTTAATATATTGATTTTTATATTATTTATTGTGCCACATACGAGCTTTTCACTTTCTGGGTTCGAAAAAAATCTCCTGTATTTTGAAGTAATTCACATTTCAAAATTAATTTTATAAACATTTTAATATTATTTTTACTCTGTTTTTCTCGCGATTACACCATTTTTTTCGTATATCGTCCGGTGGTTGACAGGTCAAGGCTTGAAATTTGTCAAGAGGAAAAAAATTTTTTTCTTCATTTTTTTACGCCCCCTTGACGGCAGGAGGACTTGCGCAGCGCGGCCGTTTCCGCTAGGCTGAATCAGTTTTTCTAGATTTTCTCTAATTGTTTTTGCCTGCCTCTGGCGCTGCGTGGAGACGCAAGACGTGAACAACGGGAAAAGGACAGACCATGAACGCATTCAGTGTACGCGAATTTTTGGCCAAGGCCAGAACAACATGTAGACGGGGGGAGGTGTCGCGCTCCCTGAATTTCATGATATCCGCTCTCAAAGCCCTTGAGGGACAGACCGCGCCTTCGGACTTGCGCGGCGACATCCGCGAGGCTTTGAATGAACTCAGCACCCAACCCAATTTCAAGGATAACCCGTTGCCGACCTATCAGGCGGGGCAGGAGCGCGCTCTTCTCAACGCCCTGATCCGCCTTTCCAACGCCATGTTGGGCGTGGAAGAACAGGAGGAGTACGAAGTCGCCCTGCAGCGCAAGCTCAACCTGGATCGCGCCATCAAGGACGGCAAACGATTTCTTGAGGAAGGCAAGATCAGCGAGGCTGACGAGTATTTCACGCAGGCCTGGAAATTTTATAAAAATGAAACCGGTCTTTTTGCTTTTTTAGCCAGAATGCTTATGGATGCCGGAGAGTATGTGCGCGCCCTGGGCCACATACGGCAAGGCCTGAGGGGACGGCCGGGCGACGCGGCCTTGACGGATCTGGCCGAAGAGTGCGCGCGCAAACGCGCCTGAGGCTTTGTCGTGCCGTCTCTGCGCTATATTCACACGGCGGACCTGCATTTAGGCGCTCCCTTTCTCGGTCTGGCCCAGGCATTGCGCACAGGACTCCTGGCAGAGCAGTTGCGCGGGGCCGCCTTTACCGCCCTTGATCGCCTGTGCGCGCTCTGCGAAAGAGAAAAGCCGGATTTTCTGGTTATTGCCGGCGACGTGTATAATGAAGAAAACCGTAGCGTCAAAGCGCAGCTTGCCCTGCGCGACGCCTGCAAACGCCTTTGTCCGTTGCCAGTTTTTCTGGTTCACGGCAACCACGATCCCCTCAGTTCAAGGTTTACGGCTGTGCGCTGGCCGGACAATGTCTTCATTTTCGGACCGCAACCCTCCGTCCGGTCCGTGGAACGCGACGGGGAACTCCTGGCTCTGGTCCACGGCGTGAGCCACGAGAGGGCCGAAGAGCCGCAGAATCTGAGTCGGTTGCTCGCCAGGGACAGGGAACAAAACGACTGCTTCCAGCTCGGTTTGCTCCACGCCTGCCTGGACAGTCAGGCCGCCCGCAACTACGCCCCCTGCTCTCTGGCCGACCTCAGAGAGAGCGGCCTGGATGCCTGGGCCCTGGGGCATATTCACAAGTGGGGCGTTTTGTCCAAACAACCTTTCGTCGCTTACAGCGGCAGCATTCAAGGCTTGCATATCAATGAAACGGGGCCCCATGGCTGCCTGTCCGTCACGGCCCGTTACGACGGGACATCTTGGGTTTGCGAACATGCCTTCCACGCTCTCGCCCCAGTAGTCTGGGAAAATGTAAATTGTGACCTGGAGGACGCGGACCGCCTCGACGAAGCGGACGAACGCGTCAGCGCCGCCTTGCTTGCGGCACTCGAACAAACTCCTCCGTGTTGCGAGGCTCTGGTGGCGCGCCTTGTGCTGAAAGGACGCACCCGCCTGGACAGTCTCTTGCGTCGCTCCCTGGAAGATTTGGGCGGGCGTTTTCAACGTATCGCCGATGGCAGGCTATGGATAAAGGACATATGCTGCCTTACCTTGCCTCCGGATGAGGAAAACGTGGATCGGGACGACATCCTGGGCGAGGTGCTACGCTGCATTGCAGAAATGGAGGCTGATCCGGACAGCATGCGGAATTTCGCCGCAACGGCCCTGGCTCCTCTGTACGGTAACAAACGCCTGAGCGAGACGGCGGCAATATCCGAAGACGAGGATTTGAAACATTTGCTGCGGCAGGCCGGCGCAGAGTGCGTGGGCAGACTCCTGCTTGACCCCGCTCCCTGACAGCCTGGGAGAAGCCATGTACATAACATCCTTTCACATTGACGACTTCGGCGTCTTCTCCGACATCACCCTGGAGAATATCCCCTCTGGTTTATCCGTTTTTCTGGGAGAAAATGAGGCCGGCAAATCCACTTGCTTAGAATTTCTACGCGCCACTTTAGCAGGCTACCCCAGTAAAAACAGCGCAGCCTGGAAACCGTTCGTGTCCTTCATGCCCAATTCCGGCGTCGGCGGCAGCCTCACACTGCGACTGGACAATTCCGCCCCAGGGGAATATCTGCGCCTGACGCGCCGGCCTGGTCCCAAAGGCGGCACGCTGCGTCTGGGAGACGGCGCCGGAAAGACGTTGCCGCCAGGGTACTTTGACGAATTGCTGCATGGCGTCACGCGGGAAATGTATTCATCCGTTTTCGGTTTTTCCCTGACGGAATTGCAGGTTTTTTCAAGTCTGAACACGCCGGAGGTACTCAACGCACTGTACAGCGCCGGTTTTGGCCCCGGATTGGCTTCGCCCGGGAAGGTGCTGGGCGAACTGCGCAAAAATATGGATTCCATCTTCAAGCCACAGGGCAAAAATCCGCCGCTTAATGCCGATCTCGGGGAACTGGACGCGACGCGGCGTCAACTGGAGGATATGAGGCTGCAGGCCGGCGCCTACAATGATCTGTCGCGGGAGCTGGAAGAAAAAAAAGACACTCTGGCGCAGATACGCCGCAAAATGGCCGGAGCGGAAGAAGAGGAGCGCGGCCTTGCCCGACGGCTCAAAGTGTGGGAGCAGTGGCAGGCGCGCCATGTAGCAGTGAATCGTCTGGAAAATCTGGAGACGGTGACTCCGGATTTCCCGGAAGACGGTTCGACGCGTTTGGCAGCCCTGGAACAGACGCGTGCCAACTGTGAACGCCAGTTGGCCGACGGCCGGGAGCAGAGCGCCCGTCTCCGAGCGCGACTGGCCGATATGCGAATAAACGCCGCGCTGCTGGAAGAACTGCCCCTGCTCCGCCGTCTTGCAGCGCAAGTCGGCATCTATCGGGACACGCTGGTGCGGTTGCCGGCCCAGACAGCGGAATGCCGCCGCGCTGCGGCAAGTCTCAAAGATGAGCTTGCCTACCTGGGGCCGGGTTGGACGTGCAGGCGTATACGCGCCACCGACCGCACGTTGCTCGCGCACGGGGACATCGAAAAACAGGCCAGGTTCATGACAGCGGCCGATTCAACCCACAAGGCGGCCTTGGACGTTTTGCGCAAAACCAACCGGGAAGTGGCCGCCGCCGAACAGGCGGTGGAAGATGCACGGAGAATTTTGCTCGGCTTGCCCAGCCCAGTGGCCAGTTTGAGCGAAGAAGACAGAGACAGGGCGCGTCGCGCTTTGGCCGGGCTGGAAATCAATATGCGCGCCTTGCCGGAGCGGAAGAAAAATACGCTCAGATTGAGGGCCGAATTCGCGCGCTCCTTTGAGCCCTTAAGACTCAAGGAGGACGAAAGGCCACCCGCTTGTCTTGAAACTATTTTGGCCCGCAGGCAGGCGACGTTGAACACAGCCTGCGAGGTGCTGGACGCCGAACGCGCTTTGGAAAAATGTGAAGACAATGTCCAATTGGCCAAAATACAGGTGCAGAACCTGGAGACGCGCAAAAAGGTGGCCGTGCAGGACTTGCAGGGCGACCCTCTCGGCGTGACGCGCAAAGCGTTGGACGAAAAGGAATTGTTTGTTAACGAATTGCGCGGCAAAGCCGCAACCCATGAGATGGAGCTCGCGCGCTTGACCGAATTGGATGAGCGCATCGCCGCGGAAGCCCCACCCTCACCGGTGAAAAGCCTGCCCCTTATGTTGCTCGGCGTGCTTTTGGCTTTACTGGGGGTCAGCATGCTTGTGGCGCATTTGAAGTTCGGTCTGACCAATTTTGCCTTTACCGAAAATCTTGTCGCACCTGTCAGCCTGTGGTCCGGCTATCTTATTCTGGTCTGCGGGGCCGCCTTTATCGCCGGTGGTCTGCCGCGCAGCGGGCCGGAAGCCAAACTGCACAGACAGCGCATGGCGCAAATGGGTAAAACCCGTGAAACCCTGGCCGAACATGTGGCCGACCTGGAAGAAAGGGTGAGGCAGTTGTGCGTCGCCCTTGCCATAGACGACTGTGACCCTGTAACTCTGGACGGCGTCGCGTTGCGTCTGAAAAACGAGCGGGAACAAATTGTGCTTCTGGAGCGCAATCGTAAAATTATTGACGATCTGGATCGTGATATCAGGGCGGCCAAGGTTGGTCTGACTGAAGCCGAAAGAGCGCGGGATCAGTACATGACCGTATCCGTACAGCCCATACGCCATCGCTGGCAGGACGTCATGCTTGCCTTGGGCGTGCGGGATGTCCCTTCGGCCGAAGGGGCGGAAGCCTTTTTAGCCCGTGTCGAGACGGCTGGAGTGGCCTGGGGGGCTCTGGAAGAAGCCGAGGAGTCCGCGACGGCTCTGGAAGCGGACACGCGCGCCAAGGAGGCACTGTTGCGCTCCATGCCGCCGGTGATTGAAGCCCTGGGATCCGAAGGAGACGACGCTGCGGGTGAATTTTTGGTTTCGACCGTGCAGGCTGTGCTGGAAGGCTGTCGTGCCGCAGACGAAGCGCGCGAGGAACGCATCAAAGCCGAGGCCGTCTTGCAGGGACGGGAAAGCTCCCTTGAAGATTCCCGTTTGCGGCGGGACAATGCGGCGAATGAGCTGCGTCAGGCAGAAGCCCGTCTTGCTGAAGCGCGCGGACAATGGGTGGACGTCTTGGACAGGCTGGGACTGGACGTCAGTCTGGAGCCTGATACCGCGTGCGAGGCTTATAAGCACATGGACAAATGCCTTGCCGCAGAAGAAAGACTGACGCGCGCTGTGGACGAACGCAAACACAGTCGCGGCATAGAGCGCGCTCTGCGCATACCGCTGGAAAAGTTGGCGGAGAAGCTCGATCTGACCCCTGAGCAAGACGGCGAGGGGCGGGAAGACTGGGCGGCCACTTTGGAAATAACGCTGAATGCCGCCGAAAATGCGCAGGCCATTGCTGTGGAGCGAGAAAGCCTGAACGCGCGTCTGGCCGAGTCACGGCAGGCTGTCGGACGACAGGAGGCCGCTCTGAGTGAGGTTCTGGGCAAGCTGACAGCGCTCTGCGACCGCGCGGGGGCACACGATGCCAACGATTTCTTGCGTCTGACCAGGATACGCGCCGAGCGTCTTGAACTGGAGAAGACCATACAGCAACATGAGGCTTTGCTTCGTCTGGCAGCAGGCAATGAACCCTTTGAAGACTTTTGCGCTTCCCTGGCAGGGACAGACCAGCAGGACCTGGAAAAACGCGCGGCTGATGTACAACGGGAACAGGAAGACTTGCGCGTTGTGGAAGCGGAACTGGGAAGCACTCTTGCAGCCTTGGACATCCGCGTCAAGAACCTGGAATGCGCTGATGGTTTGGCCATACTGCAACAGAAGGAGGCATCCCTGCTGGAAAGCATCGGCGCCAAGGCGCGGGAATGGGCCAGACTGGCTCTGGCCGGCGCAATTCTCGACGAAGCCCGGGCGCGATTCCAGCAGGCTCGTCAGCCGGAAGTCATACGCCGCGCCTCTGAAATCTTCTCCGGCATCACAAAGCGCTGGAGCGGCATCAGCATCAGTCTGGACGACGGCAGTCTCTCCGTCCTGCCGGAGCACGGCGCGCCTGTTTCCCCGGAAACACTGAGCCGCGGCGCCCAAGAACAGGCCTATCTGTCTCTGCGTCTGGCCTATATCAGCAGCCACAGCGCACGCGCGGAGGCGTTGCCGGTCATCATGGACGAAGTTTTGGTCAATTTCGACCCCGGCCGCGCCAAGAGGACGGCGTGCGCCTTCGTTGATCTCGCCTCCGGCCGTTTCGGCAAACGTCATCAGATATTTTACTTCACATGTCAGCCGCATATGGCAGACTTGCTGCTTGCGTCCGCTCCCGAGGCAGCCCTGTTCAGAGTCGCCGAAGGGACAATACGGCGTAACTAGAGCAAGTCAACCACACATATCCACAGTCATTCGGGCGCGGCGGCGGCGCGTCCGGCAAGCTCAATCTTCGGTAGTTCGGTGTGCCGGGAAAGCGCGTCCGCGGAAGTCTTTGGAGGGAAGGAGGCAACAGGCCGGCGCGACATCAGCATGCCCGGTTCCGGATCAAGCAGGCCGTCCATGTATTCGCCGACCGTCACAAACTGTTCGCAACCGGCCTCGCGCAGTTCTTTCACGATGCGCGGCAGATCATCCACTGTGCGCTTATGGGTATCGTGAAAAAGAAAAATGCCGCGCATGGTGCCCTGGGGATAAACCGTGCCGCGTCCGTTGCGCAATTCGGCATAGCTGGCCGGCAGACGCCGCCAGTCCTTGCTGTCCGTGGACCAAAGTATCACATCCAGCCCCAGACCGCCCGCCACTTCTACAACATAGTCGTCAAAAGCGCCGTAAGGAGGCCGCAGATACCTGGGCCGCGCGCCCAAACCGGTCAGGATTTCGTTGGTACGGACAATTTCCTCCAGTTTACGTTCGCGGGATATGCGGCGCAGATTGGGATGAGCCCAAGAGTGATTGCCCACTTCATGTCCTTCGGCCACAATGCGCCGCACCGTATCGGGATATTTTTCGGCCATTTGCCCCACCAGGAAAAAGGTGGCCGGAATGCCGTATTCATCAAGCATATCCAGCAGGCGGGGGGTGAAAGAAGACGGGCCGTCATCAAAGGTCAGAGCGCAGAGATTTTCGTTCATGCGTTTGTCCATGATGACGCCGCCGTCCACAACGCCGGACTGTGTCGGCGCGTCGGCAAGGAGCAAAAAAAGGAGACAACAGGATGCGGAAAAATGTCCGATACGGTGTTTCATTGTCGTGAAAAGCGTGTTGAAATGTTTACTGTCCTCAACTCTGAAAGGCGAGGAAGAGCATATCACCGGAGCAATGCTTCCACAAGCGCGAAAACGCGGATTGAAGCGCTTTATTTATTCAGCTTGTCGGTAATGAGTTCGCGTATGATCCTGTTCAAACCGGGCAGATCCGGCTTGGAAACCTGCCTGTCGGCCCCCACCTTGACGCCCTTGGCCCGCAAGGCCTCAGTGATCAGGGATGAAAAGAGAATGACCGGCATGTCCTTGGTGGCAGGGTTGGCCCGTATTCTGGCTGTGAGTTCGTGCCCGTCCATTTCAGGCATTTCAATGTCGGAAATGACCAGATGTATCTTGTCGGTGACGGACAGTCCCTCGGCCTGAGCGTCACTTTGCACTTTCATCAGCTGCTCCCAGGCATCGCGTCCGCTTCGGGCCGTAGTGACGTTAAAACCGGATTTTTCCAGCGAGGAACGCAGAATGGCGCGCAGAGAGCTGGAATCGTCGGCGACAAGAAGGTTGAAGTGCGCCGCCCCCTCCACCGGAGTGGAATCAACCTCTATGTTGGACATGTCCAAACTGCTGTCCATGCTGGCCAGAATTTTCTCCATGTCCAGCACAAAAAGCACCCTGTCGTCAATGCGCAATACGCCGGTGATGCTGTCTTTGGAATAGGCCAGCACATATTTGTTGGGCGGTTCAATGCGATCCCAGGTCAGGCGGTGGATGCTGCGCACGGCGGAAACCAGAAAAGCCGCCTTTACGCCGCTGAACTCCGTCACGATGACCTTGGTGTTGTCGGTGGCGGCTATCTTTTTGCCGAGCCAGGCCGCCAGATCCAGTATGGGCAGAACCTTGCCGCGCAGATTGAACGTGCCCAGCACTGAAGAATCATGCTTGCTCGGCACGCTGGTGACCTCCGGCAGGCGGATTATCTCTAGAACCTTGGCCACGTTTATGCCGTAATGCCCGCTGTATACAGTGCCGTCCACTTGAGTTTCATCAATAAGAAATTCAATGATTTCAAGCTCGTTGTTAACCTGACCGTGCTCTGCCATTGCACTCCCCCCAAAAAAGTTCGTCACACTATTACATCGGCCCCATACGCTATTTCTTAAGACGCATCCGAGAAATTTTTGCGTGGCGGTTCCAGGCGGGGGCAAAAAGAGGTCATTTCGCATTCGGAACAACGTGGCGCGCGGGCCCGGCAGACATCCCGCCCGAAAAGAACCAGGCTGTGGTTGATGTTGCCCCATGTTTCACGCGGGAAAAGAGGCATCAGGTCCTGTTCCACGGCCACGGGCGTCGTTTCCCCGGTTAAGCCCAGGCGGTGGGCAATGCGCTTGACGTGGGTGTCCACCGCCAGGCCTTCGTTGATGCCGAAAGCGCCGAAAAGGACAACATTGGCAGTCTTGCGGGCCACCCCCGGCAGAGTGACAAGCTCTTCCAGGGTTCGCGGCACTTCCCCGCCAAAACGCTCACACAGACCTCGGGCCGCCGCGATAAGATTTTTTGCCTTGTTGTGGTAAAAGCCCGTGGGTCGGATAACAGCCTCAAGTTCCTCCTGCCTCGCCGCAGCCAATGCTTTCGAGGTAGGCCAGCGGGCAAAAAGCGCGGGCGTAACGGTATTGACGCGGGCGTCGGTACATTGGGCGGCGAGCACAGTCGCCACCAGAAGCTCCCAGGCGTTGCCGGTTACAAGCTGTGAAGCGGGTTTGGGATAACGGGCTTTGAGGGCGGCCAGGACCTTTCGCGCCTGAGCGCGGCGTCCGACGGGGGAAATTGTCATAAGCGCATCCTTGTCGCAAAATGTGGAGGATGGCGTGCAGTATGTCGCAGCGGGGCGAACATTGCAAAAGGTTTTTATACAGGCGCTGCGGTACAATTTTTTGCCCAAAATCCCCTTGAACAGATTGAAATCCCACTCGAAAAGTAAAAATTTTTTAACCGGAGAAAACCTGAAGATAAAAATTAGTCATGCAAAAACAAAATATTATAAATACAATCAGTATGGCATACATTATGCTATATTGTAGACACCTTCCTTTCTTTTGCTGACAGCCTCCTTCATCCAAACGGTCTGGTTTCCCCCATCCAGGCCGTTTTTTTGTCCCGCGCATCGTTTGAAACACGTTTTCAAGTCCAAAACCTTCTGGCAATCTCTGATGCTGTACGCTATACTGCAGGCATGAAGCAGACTCTGTCAGAACAGGCGCATTTTCTGGATTCGGAATATCCGCCGGTCACGCCGGAAAGAGCGGCTTTCCACATTATTCCCGTTCCACTGGAACAAGGCGTTTCCTGGGGCGGCGGCACATCCGCCGGCCCAGCCGCCCTGTTGACGGCTTCCCGCCAATTGGAAGCTGTGGAGAACGGCCTTGCCCCCGGCGAGTCAGGATTTTATACCGCTCCTTTCGTCAACTGCGAGGGGAATATCCGCGACGTGCTCGCCCGTATTTCCTGTGCGACGGAGCGCGCTCTGGACTGCGGCGCTTGCCCGGTGCTGCTCGGCGGAGAACACACGGTGAGCTTGGGAGCCTTGGGCGCTCTGGCCCGCAGAGGTGAACTGGGCATCGTGCAGATTGACGCGCACGCGGATTTACGCAACGAATACGAAGGCAATCCCTTTTCCCATGCCTGCGTCATGTACCGCGCCGTTTACGATCTCGGGCTGCCGCTGGTCCAGTTTGCCGTACGCGAAATCAGCAGGGAAGAAAGCGCCCTGAGGGAACGGCTGGAAATACGCCACTACGACGCCGCGCGTCTGTCAAGAGACGGATTGCCGCCGCGTCCGCTTCCCGCGGATTTCCCCCGGCGCATTTATATAAGTTTTGATCTTGACGGTTTGGACTCCTCCCTTATGCCGGCCACGGGCACCCCTTCACCGGGGGGATTGTTCTGGCATGAAGCCGTGGAATTGCTCACGCGCTGCGCTGAGGGACGGGAAGTCGCCGGCTTTGACGTGGTTGAGCTCGCCCCCCTGCCGGGCTTGCGTCACGCTGATTTTACGGCGGCCAAACTCACGCATGCGCTGATGACCGTGTGTCTGGGAGAAAACAGTTTGGGAGCAAAAACATGAAAAACACGGTACTCACCTTCCGCGAAGCCAAAGGCCGGGAAAAACTCGCCATGATCACGGCCTATGACTACAGCACGGCCAAGCTCATGGATCAGGCCGGGATGAACGCGCTGCTGGTGGGTGATTCCCTGGGCAACGTCATGCTTGGCTACGAGAATACCCTTGCCGTCACCATGCACGACATGCTGCGCCACTGCGCCGCCGTGGCCCGCGCCGCTGAAAACGCTCTGGTGGTTTGCGATATGCCTTTCAGGAGTTACCGCGTCAATGCCGCGCAGGCCATGCGCAACGCTTTGCGCCTGATGGTCGAGGGCATGGCCCAGGCGGTGAAACTGGAAGGCGGGGCGGAATTCTGTCTTCTGGTGCGGGATTTGACCAAAGCTTCCGTGCCGGTAATGGGGCACCTGGGCCTGACCCCGCAGTCCGTGCATGCCCTGGGCGGTTTCAGGGTGCAGGGCAAAAGTTTGGCGCAAGCGCAAAAAATACTGGATGATGCCAGAGCATTGGAAGACGCGGGCGCCTTTGCTCTGGTGCTGGAATGTGTCCCCGCGCCCCTTGCCGCGCGCGTTACCAACGCTGTGGGCATACCCGTTATCGGCATCGGCGCGGGGCCTGACTGCGATGGACAGGTTTTGGTATGGCAGGACATGCTGGGCCTGACGGAACGACCGGCCAGATTCGTCAAAATTTTCGAGCAAACGGGCAAGAGCATGACGTCAGCCTTCGCGGCCTACGCCGAAGAAGTCAGACGCGGCGCCTTTCCCGCGCCCGAACACTGTTATGGTGCTCCTGAGGGCGTGGATTTTGGGGAACTCACATGAGGAAAACATTTCGACTGGGCATTGATGCGGGCGGTACGCATACCGACGCGGCCTTGCTTGAAGGCGACGGCGTTCTGAAAAACCTTGCGGGGCGCGCCAAGGTAAAAACACGCCACGACGACCTGCCATCTTCACTGTGCGAGGTTTTGGCGGCGCTGGCCCACTCGCTCGGTCCGAATCACGCCGCCTTTTTTGCAGGCATAGACGGCGTCACCCTCGGGGCTACGCTGGCCGTCAACGCCCTGGTGCAAGACAAGGCCGAACGCGTCGGTCTGGCCCTGTCGGCCGGACCCGGTCTCAATCCCCTGCGTTTCGCTTTGGGCCATGATGTTTGCCTGGTTCCCGGAGGATTGGACCACCGGGGCACCGAACTGCGCTCCCTGCAAACACGTCCTCTGTTTGACGCGGCCAATGCATGGAAAAAGAACGGGATTGCCGCCTGCGCCTGCGTGGGCAAATTTTCCCCCCGTAACCCAGCGCACGAACAGACTATGGCCGCCGAAATGGACAAACTGGGTTTTTCCGTGACGCAGGGCCACCGTCTTTCCGGTTCGCTCAATTTTCCCCGCCGCATAGCCACAGCCTATTACAACGCCGCTGTGGGGCGCTTGCACCATACCTTTCTTGACGCTGTGGAAGCCGCCCTGATCAGCTCGGGCATACGCGCTCCCGCCTTTCTACTCAAGGCCGACGGCGGTTCCGTGCCTCTCTCCCTTTCGCGGCGCTGCCCGGTACAGTCCATCCTCTCCGGCCCCGCAGCCAGCGTCATGGGCATCCTGGCCCTCTGCCCGTCTGTTGAGCGAGGTTGTTCCCTGTTGCTGGACATGGGCGGCACGACCACAGACATCGCCCTTGTGCTGGATGGCTCGCCAGTGCTCGAACGCGACGGCATGCGTCTGCTGGGCAGACGTACCCTGGTGCGCTCTCTGGCCGCCGTATCTGTCGGCGTCGGTGGCGATTCTCTGATTACTGTCGACGCGGCGGGCGTGCATTCCGGCCCGATGCGGGAAGGCCCGGCCCTGGCCTTTGGCGGCGAACGGCCGACCTTGCTGGACGCGCTCAACACCCTGAACGCCTCCCAGGGGATCATTGCGGGCGACGCCGCGGCCTCAATCCGGGGTCTGACAACCCTGGCCCCCGACCGTTCGCCTGAAGACACGGCCGGGGCCGCCGCCCGAGACGGCCTGAATAAAATACGCGATGCCGCCCAGGAGCTTGTGGAGCGCGTCAACGCGCGACCTGTTTACACTTTGGCCGCTCTCAAGGCGGCGCGCGGGGCGTTGCCGGAGCGCGTTGTACTGGTGGGCGGCCCGGCAGCCAGCGTGCGTGAACGCTTGCAGGCATGCCTGGCCTTGCCTGTCGAGACCCCCGACAACGCTGACGTGGCCAATGCCGTAGGCGCCGCCTTGACCCTGCCCACAGCTTCTCTTGAAATTTACGCCGACACTGGTCAAGGCGTCTTGCGCGCCCCGTCTTTGGATATAGAAGAACGCATCGGCCGGGCCTTCAACCTTGAAGCCGCCGCCTTGCGGGCCAAAGAACTCCTGACCGCCCACCTGGCCGAGGAAGGAGCGTCTGACGCCGCTGTAGAAATCCTGGAGGCGGATATTTTCGCCACGCTTTCCGACTGCGGCTACGGCGCGAAGGACATCCGCGTCGTATGCCAGGCTGCGCCGGGCCTTGCCGGCAGGCTGTGGGCCTGACTGGGAAACGCCCCGGAAGACAATGCATCGCAGGACATGATGATGACGTATGCTTCGTGAACCGGATTTCCCGCCTCAATGTGCAGTGTTTCAGTATCCCTGATCCAGCTTGATCCTCTTCAATATCCAGCGGGCGCACTGCTCGGGATTTTTCCGCCCCACATCACAGTGAACGGACGTCCATCTCCTGTACAGCGGCGCCCGCTCGGCATACAGGTCGGCCAAAGTCTGCCCGGGCGACATGGCCAGGCCGCGGTTGGGTTTGGCGGCGATACGCCGCTCTATGACGGACAGGGGAACATCCAGATAGACGATATGACCAAGGGAGACGAGATGCCGCATCGCCGGCTCGCTGTAAACCACACTGCCCCCTGTGGCTATGACTACGCGGTGCGCCCTGATGGAGCATATCATCTGCGCTTCGGCTTCAATAAATGCCGCTTTGTCAAAGGCGTCGGCCACACGCTGCAAGGGAACAGCGTAAGCGGCTTCGAGCAAATGATCCGTGTCCATGCAGGCCCAGCCGGTCAGACGGGCCATTTCTCTGCTCACCGTGGATTTGCCGGCTGCAGCCATGCCGATAAGCGTGATGCAGGGCAAAAGTCGCTGTGGAGCGGCCATGAGCGTTTGTGTGGACATTTTTTATCCCGGATGTAAAATCGCCCTAAAGTTTTCCGGCCTTCTGCCGATAAATGCGGATGAGGTACCTATGCGCGCATTGTTTTTGACGAGTCTTTTGCTGAGTCTGCCAGGCGTCGCTCTGGCCGTTGATGTCAACCCCCTGCCGCCGGACGGCGGTTTTTCCTCCACTCCGCGCCTGACGAACATGACGGAAGAGTGGAAAAATTCCGGCGCGGCGCGTCTGTATTGGGACGCTCTCGTCATCCCCCGTCAACTGCAACAAGGCGGGGCCTCATTCAAGGATCCCGCCTCTGTGCCGGAACTCCCCCTCGCCAGACCGGAAACCCGCAAAGCCCGGACTTCCGGCAAAAAGTCCACGGCCGTCAAAGGCAGACAGCCCAGCCTGACGCAGACATCCGCGCAACCCGCCCCGGCAGGCGCCGGATCCACGGCGCTGAAGACGCCTGACCCAAGCCAGGACAAAAAACTTTCGACAAAAACCGAGACGGGTCCGAAGATAAAAGCGGGCCCAAGCGGCAGTATAGCGGGCAATGCAAACAGCGCAGCCACCGACCCGGCCGGCAATGCTTCCATCGTGCCTCCCACGCAGCAAAAATCTGTTTCCCCGGACGGCGGGCCTTTCGTTCCGCCCATAGCACCTCTTACCCACAATCTTCCATCGGCGCCAATCCCCAATACCACGGCAAACGCGCCGCTTCCCTCCGTGAATCCGCAAGCTCCAAATTTCCAGCCAAAGTAAACTCACATCCCGGCGGATTCGCGTTCTTCCTGACAGGCTCGGCACAAGCCTACGCCGGGCAGGGCATCCAGACGCTTCGGCGGAATGGGTTCGCCGCATTCCCGACAACAGGCCACGCCGTTTATCCATTCCGGCCCACCTCGAAATACCGCCGCCCGCGCTCGCACCAAAGCCGACTCCCTGTCCAGTCGTTCCAACTCCGAAGCCTGATCAAAAACATCCATACTCTCTCCGTTGTCTTCAGCGGAATTTTTGGCTGACATTCAGAAGCGATTGCTCCAGGGCGGCCACAAAGGCATCCAGATCGTCCTGTTCAATAACGAGGGGCGGCAACAGACGCAGAATTTTTTCATGGCTCAGGTTGCAGATGAAACCCCTCTCAAGCAAGTCTTCCCAGATTTCCCGCGCATTGGCGGCAATTTCAATGCCCAGCATCAGACCAAGGCCGCGTACTTCACGGATGGCGTCGGGATGGCGCGCGCGAAGTCCTTCAAGGGCGAGCTTCACATGTCTGCCCAAAGCCGCGGCCCGCTCCGCCATCTTGTCCCGCAGCAGAATCTCCACTGTTTTGGCGGCCACAGCCGAGGTCAGTTCACCCCCGCCGAAGGTAGTGGCGTGAGAGCCCGGTCCAAAACCGGCCGAAACTTCCTCTGTCGCTAGTATGGCCCCCATAGGCAGACCATTGGCCAGAGATTTGGCCACGCTGATGATGTCCGGCTTGAGATCATAGTGCTGAAAGGCCCAGAACTTGCCTGTCCTGCATAAACCGCACTGCACCTCGTCACAGATGAAAAGGATGTCCCTTTCCCGGCACAAGGCCTCCACGCCGTGCAAATATCCCGCATCGAGGGGAACAACGCCGCCCTCGCCCTGAACAGCCTCCAGCAGTACAGCAGCCGTGTGTGGGCCAACGGCTTTTTCAAGAGCCTGGATGTCGCCGGCCTCCACCTGACTGAATCCTTCCGGCAGAGGGGCAAAGCCCTCGCTCATCTCCGCCCGTCCGGTAGCGGCCAGGGTCGCCAGCGTCCTGCCGTGAAAACAGTCGCCTAGGGTGATGATTTCGGCGGCATCACGTTTTTTGACGCGGCTCATATAGCGTCGGGCCAGCTTGATGGCGGCTTCATTGGCCTCCGCGCCGGAATTGCAGAAAAAAGCCCTTGCGTGATGGCTGGTGGAGAGCAGTCTTTCCGCCAGGTCAAGTTGGTTGTTTTGATAAAAAAGGTTGCTCACATGCCAGAGTCGTCCGGCTTGCTCCCGCGCGACAAGGCACAGTTCCTCGTGACAGTGCCCAAGACCGGCAACAGCGATGCCGGCAAGCAAATCCACATACGCTTTGCCGTCAATATCCCAAAGCCGGGCGCCTTTGCCCCGCTCCAAAGCCAGCGGGTAACGACCATAGGTGCGACAGAGCAGGGCTTCTTCCCGTTCTTTCACTGAAATGAAGGCTTGTGACGCCACAACGTACCTCCCGTTCTTACGGATTTTTCCTGTAAGAGCCTTCTTGATCCCGTGTTTGTCGCTCACAGGGTTCCTGTGTGACCAAATCCGCCGCCTCCGCGCCCGGTAGGCCGCAAGGCTGTTTCTTCCCATCGCGGCCTGCAGACAGGCTGAAAAACAAGCTGAGCTATGCGCTCCCCGCGTTTGACAAGACGCTCCTGCCCCGATGTGTTCAAAAGGGGCACCAGTATTTCTCCAGTATAGTCAGGATCAATGACGCCCACGCCCTGAGCTACGACAAGCCCCTCGCGCGCCCCAAGGCCACTGCGCGAATACACAAAGCCCGCCACATCCGGTGATGCCGGTTGCACCGCTATGCCCGCCGGGATAAAAAGCCGGTCGCCCGGCGCTATGAACGCCTCATTCTGTGCCAGACAAGCACGCAAATCAAAGCCGACCGAAAGGCCGGTGGCGGGCGCCAGAAAATCTCCGCCGCCGGCAGCATACAACTCCCGCGCTCCTTCGCGCACAAAGGCGATGCGTACCGTATTCACGTCCATCGGGCTATCCGTTCCCGTCACTTTTCAAGCATCTCGCAGGCCAGTTCCACATCCAGCGCTATCTGGGCAGAGAGTTGCCCGGCGTCTTCAAACCGCCTCTCCCCGCGCAGACGATCCACAAATTCCACAAACACCTTTTGGCCATATAAATTGACCGTCACGCCGGGCAAAAAACTCTCCACTGTTATGTCGGATGTATCCCCGCCAAAGGTCGGTCTGTGCCCAACATTGGTCACAGCCTTGAAACAGTCCTCCCCCCGCCGCACAAAAGTCGCGTAAACGCCGTTGTCCGGCAACAGGACTTCCGGCCGGGCAAGATTGATGGTGGGATAACCTATCCTGCTCCCGCGTTTGTCGCCGTGCGCCACTTCTCCGGAAAATCCGTACCAATATCCCAGCAGTCTGCTGGCCCCCCGCACGTCTCCCTGCGTTATCATCCGGCGCAAACGCGTTGAACTGACAATGCCGTCGTCCAGTTGCACGGGCTCAAGACGTTCCACCGTAAAACCGAATTGTTCGCCGAGTCCACGCAACACGTCGAATGAACCGCTACGGTTTTTACCCAGCGTGAAGTCATAACCCACAACAAGACGCCGTATGCCCAGGGGCAGAAGGAAGCCACGGGTAAACTCCTCAGCGCTCATGGCGGCCATATCCGGCGTGAAGTCAAGTTCCAGCACTCTTTGCACGCCCAGCGCGTCCAGAAGTTCCATACGGCGTTCCCTGCTTGTAAGCGGAACATGCCTGTGCGGCGCCAGAACGCGACGCGGATGGGGACTGAAGGTGATCAGCACGTGCCCGAGCCCATTCTTCCGGCACATGGCGAGAGAATGGCGGATGAGGGCCTGATGTCCGAGGTGTACCCCGTCAAAATTGCCGATGGTCACGCCTGCGCCGGAAAGCGACGCAAAGTCTTCAACACGGGATGTTATATACATGGATTCTAAAGAAGTCTGTCAAAAATATATGTATACGTCTTGCGTATGTGCAGAGCGAGTTTGAGGCTCAAGGAACGCGTATCCTTGGTATCGTTGCTGAAAAACGAAGTCAGGTGGCGCGCGGCCGGATTAAAATCCGTTTCCCCCGCGGGGGCCAGCATTCCCCAATATTCTTTGGCCCGCTCCACACAGGCCGCGCTCAATCTGTCGGGATGCGTGTTCTTGTAGTGAGCCATGAACTCGGCAAACATCGCCTCGGCCTCGCCGGGAAAAGATTTTTCCAGAGCCAGACGCCACAAGGCCATATACAGACCGCGCCATTCCACCAACATTTGACGACGAAGCATCAATTGCAGACGGCCGATTTCCATCAGTTCCAGCTCACGCACAAAATCCGTGTCATCAAGCAGGGCCGCAAAATTTTTCAAAGCAAGGCCTGCTGCGCTTTCTCCGTCAAAATTTTCCGCGGTATTTTGCCTGTTGAACATGTCAAGCACCGTCTCCGCTGTCTGGCCCTCTGTTCTCTCCACGCCGCCTGCGGCTGCGCCGTTTGCGGTTGCCTCTGCCGTCCTTTTCACTCCTGTGATTCAAAGCGGCCGTCCCGCCTGGCTCAGACAAGCCGGCCCTTGGGAAACATTCTTCCTGGAGTGCGTTGCGATGGAAATTGTCCAGCAACATGGCCAGCAGGATCGGGCCGCCGTCTTCCTCACCGCTGGCCAGTTCTCTGGCAAGGGCCATATAGCGCTCGGCCCGCAACCGCTCAAGCCCGGTCAGTTTGCGCAGACGCGCCTCAAGAAGCGCCATGGCGCGCGCGCCGGCCACACGCTCCACATCGCCGTCCGTCGGCAGAGGCAACTGCGTCATGGATATTCCATAATGACGCGCGATGCGCTCCAACTCCATGCGCTGCATCACATCCACAAGGGAAATCACTGTTCCGGCCGCCCCGGCCCTGCCTGTGCGCCCGGCGCGGTGAATGTAGCTCTCGTGATCTTCCGGCGGCTCGTAGAGAAAAACATGGGACAGAGCCGGAATGTCTATGCCGCGCGCGGCGACATCCGTGGCGATCAGATAACGCAGACGCCCACTGCGGATTTTGCCCAGAACCTCTTCTCGCCTGCCTTGAGAAAGGTCGGAGGAGATTTCGTCGGCGCTGTAGCCGAAACCCTGCAAGACGCCGGTCACATAATGCACATTGGCCTTTGTATTGCAAAAAATCATGGCCTGGACGGGATTTTCCATTTCCAGCAAACGCACCAAGGCCCTGTCCTTGTCCATCGGCGGCACTTCACAAAAAAAATGTCCCACCTCCACCACATGAATCTGTTTGAGGGAAAGGGAAAGCATGGCCGGCTGCCGCATGAATTCTTCAGCCAGTCTGAGCACATGCGGCGGATAGGTGGCCGAGAACATGCATGTATGTATAGGGCGAGAGGGAAGGCAGCGCTGCACTTCCTTCATGTCCGGATAAAAACCAATGGAGAGCAGGCGATCAGCCTCGTCAAAAATCAGGCAACGCAACTCATCAAAATTCATGGTGCGGCGCATGAGATGATCCAGCACCCGGCCGGGCGTGCCCACGATGAGTTGCGCTCCTGAACGCATGGTATCGGTTTGCTGTTTGTAACCAACGCCGCCGTACACGGCAACCGTGCTTATACCCGTGCCGGAAAACAGGGTTTGGGCCTCATGGGCCACCTGTACGGCCAACTCTCGCGTGGGGGTAAGCACCAGGGCCTGCGCGGCCTTGATATCCGGATCCAGACGAGTCAACAGAGGCAGGAGGTAACAACCCGTTTTACCGGAACCGGTACGTGACTGCACCATGATGTCGCGGCCGTTGAGCAGATAGGGCAGACCCAGAGACTGCACACGCGTGAGCATACGCCAGCCGGCTCTGGCACAGGCGTTGCGCGCGGATTCCGGTAGCCCTTCCAAAACGGCTGCGGGCAGGTTGTCTTCCGGCTCACTGACGGAAACTTCTTCGCTCTGGCCCGTCAAAGGTTGTCCAAGCGGTGATGTTTCCCCGTCGTGGTTTTCTGAAAAATTTTCTCTGCTCATTTCTTTGTTCGCCCGCTGTTCCAACAACTGATCACGCCGGCCGGAATATCAAAAAACGCGTGTTGCCCCGCCGTGAAGCGGACGCTCACACGCACATGAAAGCATCCTGCCACAGAACGGATTTTTTCGCAAGGAACTTGCGATGCCGTATACAGGCGCTTCTCCAGACAAATTTTCTGTCACGCGCGACTGTTGGATGCTTTCTGAAAACCGGCGTCTCCATGCGCTCTCCCCGGCATAGGGAGCACGCATGGAGACATGGGTTGTTGCAAAGCGGCGATCGGCCGCCTGGCGGCGTTGGGTTTATTGTTGCCATCCGTAGTAGTTCTTCACTGTATCCCAGGCCGTTTTTTGCAGAAAAGCCGCTGTTTCTCCGTCCAATCCGAAGGTGTAGGATATCCCTTCCGGGGACTTCTTGAACAGGGCGGCATAGGCGGCGCATGCGCCGAGATAGGTGCCCGCCTTGCTGGGATGGCGTTTGTCCGGCACGTACAGATTGATGTCCGGACGTTCCTTGACGGAAGCGGCAAAAGCGAGCCCGGCGGGAATAACCAGCATGCCGTTGTCGTTTCCGGCTTTTGTGTATGCCTCCGCCAGCCCATCGGTCATTTCCGGCTTGTCGGCGTATGCCCATGTCATATACAAAACCGGTTCTGCTCCGTTTTTGCGAATGGCGTCACAATGTTTTTTTGCGTATTCAAAAAATACCGGCCGTAGCGTGGGATGTACGGGACACTGGCTGCAGTCGAGCATTAAGGCCAAATCAAAGGGTTTGCGGCCAGGGTCATTGAAGACCACTTCGTTGTCTCCGACAAAGGAGTATGAACCAACTCCCCTGGGATCAAAATATGCCTCAACGTTGTGCCAGGACAATCCGCTGCCCGAGATTGTGGCCGATGTGCTGCGTATTTTGCGCGATTTATCCGCCGCCTTGACGATGTTGTTAAAGCAGTTATGCATGCTGCCGTTGTAATAGAAGAAACTGTTGCCGATGAACAGCACGGAAGAAGGCGGGCCCGCGTCCGTGCCGGTCTTGACCGGTTTTGTGGCCGGAAACGCCTGGCCCGGCGGAAGCAGGAAAAAAACAAACAAAAGAAAAAAGAAGCAACATGTCGAAAATTTTTTCATAACCGCCTCCGTGGTGTTTGTGTGGTTTGATTTTATGTTTTTGGCCGAACGGGTGTCAACATCGGTCCATACACGTCCAAGTCGAAAATACTTGACAAGCCCGGTCGAAGAGATCATGATTCATTCATGATCGTCGTAACACGCCGTAACCGTTTCCTTGTCCTGCTTGTTCTGGGACTGCTTCTGGGCGGTTTTCTGTCGCAGCCTTTCGCCGGGAATCTGCTTGTTCCCGCCCCGGAAACAAGGCATGACAAGGCTTGTGACTGCTGCGCGGAAGGCGCCGCGACGGGGAACAACAGTGCGGATGCCTGTGATACGCATTCCGGGAGTGCCGGGTGCGGCTCGTCTTGTCTTGTGAATGCCTGCTTTCCGTCCTGGGCGTTCGTTTTGCTGCCTTCCGCTTTTTCCGGCCTACCTTTGGGAATGCCGACGGCGTATTCTCCGCCGTGCCCTGATGTGGTCGCCGCCGGCCTTGACGACGACGGTTTGTTCAGACCTCCCCGCTTTCTTGCCTCCCCCCGGGGATAGCGTCCCACGTCCGCATTCCGGAATTATCCGGTAGTGGCGCCCGCGCTGTCCCTCGCCTCCGTTTTTTATTGTTGTCGGCCTTCGGACTTGTCTTCAGCGTTGCAAACACTGAGGCGGGTTTGTCGCCGACCCCGAATGAATGACGTGCATCGTCGGGGTGACGCATGATGAAATCACGATGGTTATCGCGTTGTGTGGCACGATTGGGAATGTGTGTGGCGGCTGCGTTTCTGCTGGCCGCGTGTTCCCTGACTCCGGTCTATACCAGACCGGACGCGCCTGTGCCGCGGTCTTTGGATTTTGAGCCGATTGGAACTGCGGGATCGGACGGCATGTTTGACGTCAGTCCGGGGGAATTCTTTTATGATCCCAGACTGCGGGAACTGATTGCGGCGGCCCTGCCGGGAAATCGTGATCTGCGTCAGGCCCTGCTGGACATTGAGGAAGCGGCGGCCCAATATCGTGTGCAACGGGCAGACCGCCTGCCGCAAATTGACGGCGAGGGGTCGGATGCCTACGAAGGCAGTTTTGACGACAAGGCCGGCAACAGGTTTGGAACCAATACCTACGTCGTCAAGGGCGCGGCTTTTTTTGAGTTGGACGTTTTCGGACGGCTGAAAAGTCTGAGCGATGCCGCTCTGCAGCGCTATCTGGCGACGGAGCAGGCCCAAAGGGCCGTACGCATAGCCCTGGTCTCCCAAACGGCCCAAAGCTATCTGGCTGAACGCCTGGCCGCGGAACTGGAGGCGCTTGCCACACGCACACTGCGTTCGCGACAATCCTCCTACGCCTTTGTTGAAGGACGGGTACGCTCCGGTCAATCCTCTCTGCTGGATCTGGAACAGGCGCGGGGCCTTGTGGAAACGGCCAACGCCGAAGTCGCCGGCCGACACGAGGAATGGATACGCGCCGACAACGCCCTCAAGGTGCTCACAGGCTCCTTTGCTCCATTGAGCCTTCCTCCCCCACTGCCGCTTCTGGAGCAGCGTTTGGCGGAATTTCCGGAAGGACTGGCCTCATCCGTATTGCTCAGGCGTCCGGATATCATGGAGGCTGAGTTCAGCCTCAAGGCGGCCAACGCGGACATAGGCGCGGCCAGAGCGGCCTTTTTCCCGACGATTTCCCTCGTCGGCAACCTCGGTGCACAAAGTGACGAATTGCGGTTGCTCTTTGACGCCACCGGCTCCTTTTGGGCCTTTTTGCCCACGATCCGTCTGCCCATCTTCACCGGCGGCCGCCTCAGAGCCAATCTTGATCTGGCCGAAATTCGCAAGGAAAAAGCAATCGTTCTGTATGAGCAACGCATTCAGACAGCCTTCCGTGAAGCGGCGGATGCTCTGCGTACCAGAAGCCTGCTGGCGCAAAGGCTGGCCGCCCAGCAGCGTTATCTGCAATCACAGCGGATCGCGCTGCAACTGGCGACCAGCAGCTATACCAGCGGCGCCGTCAGCTATCTGGCCGTGCTTGAGGCCCAACGCGCCGTCTTCGAGGCAGAACGCGGTTTGCTCACTGTCCGCCGCGATCAACTGGTCAATGACGTCAACCTCTACGCCGCTCTGGGCGGCGGCCTGAAGAAGGAAAAACTCGGCCCGGCAACCGGCGTTGCGGCTGACGGCGCTTTGGATGTCCCCGCATCCCCGGACATTTCTTCAAAACCCAATCCCTGAGGAGGCAACCCAATGTTTATCCGTATTCTTTTCTCCATTCTGGCCCTGACGCTTAGTCTTGTTTCGCCCACCTTTTCTTTGGCCGCGCACAAAGATCAATGCGGCGGGCATGTGGCGGCGCATGATATGTCGCATGGCGGCGCACATCAGACGCATGCGGGAGCGGCGGCCGGAAAAGTATACGCCGCAACCGGGAAGGTTGTTCTGGCGGACAAGGCAACCGGCGCGCTCACCCTGTATCATGAACCGGTTCCTGCCCTCAACTGGCCCGCGATGACCATGCCTTTCGGCGTGGAAGACGCCTCGTTGCTTGACGGTTTGAAAAAAGATGATCCCGTGCGTTTTGATTTCCGTATCGAGGGGCAAAAGCCGGTTGTCGTGGATATTGAAAAACGCAATCCCTGAGAGCGGAGAACGGCGCGACGACATATTTTCCGCGTCGCCGGGGTACACCCCGCGGCGCGGAAGAAGAGGAGCCGACCATGCGATTCAGAACTGTTTTTTTATCCCTGCTTTTTCTGCTGGCTGGCATCGCTTTGGGCCACGTTTGGGCCGTCAGATCGGGCCTGGAGCGTCCTGAACCCGCAAGCGGCGAAAGCAAGCAGGAAAGCGCGCAAGCAGCTGGAGAACGCAAGGTTCTCTACTGGTATGACCCTATGTATCCGGGCACAAAATTCGACAAACCAGGCAAGTCGCCCTTTATGGATATGGAGCTTGTCCCCCGTTACGCCGGAGATGATGCTGGCGCCGGCATGCGCATTGATCCGGGGCAGGTGCAGAATCTGGCTGTGCGCACGGAAAAGGCGCGCAAGGGAAAGCTGACTTTTGCCCACGAAATCCCCGCCAATGTGGAATTCAATGACTATCAGCTCGGCAAGGCCCAACCCAGGGCTGACGGTTTTGTGGAAAGGACTTACGCCCTTGCCGTGGGTGATATGGTAAAGGCGGGCCAGCCCTTGGTGGACGTTACTGTGCCTGCCTGGGCGGCCGACCAGAGCGAATACCTGCTGTTGCGGTCCCAGAAGGCCGCGCCCGACATCGTGCGCGGCGTGCGTGAACGATTGCGCCTCTCGGGAATGCCGGAGGATCTGCTGAAAGCGGTGGACGCCACCGGCAGGGTACAGACCCGTTTGACCGTACACGCGCCCTTGGCCGGCGTCATTACCTCCATAGACGCCTATCCCGGCATGAATGTGAACAAGGGCATGACCCTGGCCACAGTGCAGGGCGTCAACCCCATATGGGTTACAGCGGATGTGCCCGAACGGGAAATCCATCTTGTCGGCGCCGGCCGTATCCGGGTCAGCGTTCCGGCCTGGCCCGGGAGAGCCTTTTTTGCCCAGTCCGGGACCTTGCTGCCCAAAGCGGATCCATCCAGCAGAACAGTTCCCCTGCGGCTGGCCCTGGACAACAGCGAAGGACTGCTCAAACCCGGCCTGACGGCATCCATACGTCTGCGGGGAGTCAGCGAGGAAAGCGTGCTCATCCCTACCCAAAGCCTTATTGATATGGGTGACGAGAAGCGCGTCGTCGTTCGCGCGGCCGACGGATCCTTTGTACCCCGCCGCGTGGAAGTGCTGCGCGACGCACGGGAACAGACCGCCGTGCGTTCCGGGGTTGAGGAAGGCGAAGAAGTGGTGGTCACCGGTCTTTTCCTCATTGATTCGGAAGCCAACCTGCGCGGCGCCCTCGAACGCATGCGTCGGACAGAGGAGGAGAAATGATAGCCGCTCTTATTCGGGCCTGCATGGCCAATCGTTTTTTTGTGCTGCTCTCCTCCGCGCTTCTTTCCGTCTGGGGAGTCTGGGCCATCGTCAAAACTCCCGTTGACGCCCTGCCGGATCTTTCCGACGTGCAGGTCATCATAAGGACATCCTATCCGGGACAGGCGCCGCGTCTGGTGGAGGATCAGATCACCTATCCCCTGACCACAGCCATGCTTTCCGTGCCGGGGGCCAAATCCGTACGCGGCTACTCCATGTTCGGAGATTCCTACGTCTATATCATTTTTGATGACAACACGGATATTTACTGGGCGCGTAGCCGTGTGCTGGAATATCTGAGCCAGACCCAGGGCAGGCTGCCCGCCGGCGTCAGTCCCGCTTTGGGGCCGGATGCCACCGGCATAGGTTGGATATT
Organism: Desulfovibrio sp.; assembly: GCA_031272405.1. Lineage (GTDB taxonomy): Bacteria > Desulfobacterota > Desulfovibrionia > Desulfovibrionales > Desulfovibrionaceae > Desulfovibrio. The sequence continues at coordinate 26,134 of JAISTW010000033.1, forward strand.
TGAGTATGCCCTGGTAGACCGCGACAACCGTTATGACCTGGCCGCCTTGCGTTCCGTGCAGGACTGGCTGCTCAAATTTGAGCTCTCGGCTGTGCCGGGCGTGGCTGAGGTGGCTTCTGTGGGAGGCATGGTCAAACAATATCAGATCGTCGTTGATCCGCTGAAACTGACCCGGTATAACATACCTTTGCAACGAATCAGGGAAGCGGTGGAAGCCTCCAATCAGGAGACCGGAGGCTCGGTAGTGGAACAGGCGGAAGCGGAATACATGGTGCGGACGGACGGCTATCTGGGCAATCTCGATGATTTTCGCAATATCGTCCTGCGCGCTGAGCCCGACGGCACGCCCATATACCTCGGCGATGTCGCGCAGGTGCGCCTGGGCCCCCAGATGAGACGCGGCATAGCGGAACTGGACGGCGAGGGGGAGGTGGCCGGCGGCATCGTGTTGATGCGCTTCGGCGAAAACGCGCGCGCCGTCATCGGAGCCGTGAAGAGAAAACTCGACAGCCTGAAAACGAGCCTGCCGCCCGGCGTGGAAATCGTCACAGCTTACGACCGCAGCGACCTTATTGACAGGGCTGTGGACAACCTGACCCACAATCTCATTGAGGAATTTATCGTGGTGGCCGTTGTCTGCGCGGTTTTTCTCATGCACCTGCGTTCGGCCCTGGTAGCCATCCTCGCTCTGCCCACGGCGCTGTTTTTTTCCTTTATTATCATGTACTATCAAGGGGTCACCGCGAATATCATGTCGTTGGGCGGCATCGCCATCGCTGTGGGCGCCATGGTGGATTCTTCCGTGGTCACCGTGGAAAACGCGCACCGCAAGCTGGAGCGCTGGCAGAACGAAAATCCGGGGCAAACCGTTTCCGCCGACAGACGCTGGGAACTGGTGACCGAGGCCGCCGTGGAAGTGGGACCGGCGCTCTTCGCAAGTCTGCTGGTTATAACGCTTTCCTTCCTTCCGGTCTTCGCCCTGGAAGGGCAAGAAGGCCGCCTTTTCCGCCCCCTGGCTCTGACCAAACTCTACGCCATGGGCGGCGCGGCCCTTTTGTCCGTCATCGTCATTCCGGTGCTGACAGGGTTGTGGGTGCGGGGCAAGATACCCGCGGAAAACAGCAATATCATAAACCGTTCCCTGATTCGCCTGTACACGCCCGCTCTTGTCGCCGTGCTGCGCTGGCCGAAAACAACGTTGGCCGCTGCCCTGTTGGTTCTGCTTTCCACTCTTTGGCCCCTGTCGCGTCTGGGCGGCGAATTTTTGCCCCGCATGGATGAAGGGGATTTGCTTTATATGCCTTCCACCCTGCCCGGCGTTTCCGTGGCGGAGATAGGACGTATTTTGCAACGCACCGACAAGATGATCAAAAGCATTCCCGAAGTCGAAACGGTGTTCGGCAAGGCTGGGCGTGCGGAGACGGCAACGGACACGGCGCCGCTGGAAATGATTGAAACCGCCATCCGTCTGAAGCCCCAGAGCCAATGGCGACCCGGCATGACGCCGGAAAAGATTGTCGAGGAGCTGGACGCGGCTGTGAGGCTGCCGGGGCTGGCCAATCTCTGGGTTCCGCCCATCCGCAACCGTATTGACATGGTTTCCACCGGCGTCAAAAGCCCCATCGGGGTCAGGGTTGCCGGCCCGGATGCGGCCAGTACGGACAAGGCGGCCGTTATGGTGCAGAACGCCGCGCTGGCCGTTCCGGGCGTTTTCTCCGCTCTGGCGGAAACGCTGGGCGGCGGACGCTATGTGGATGTGCGCATCCGTCGGGAATCCGCAGCCCGCTACGGCATGAATATCGCCGATGTACAGCTTTTCATCACCTCCGCCGTGGGCGGGCGGGACATCGGTGAAACGGTGGAAGGCACAGCCCGCTATCCGATCAACATCCGCTACCCCCAGATGTACCGGGACAGCCTTGACTCGCTGAAGGCCATGCCCCTGTTCACTCCGTCAGGGCAGCAGATCACCCTGGAGGATGTTGCGGACGTGAGCATGCGCCCCGGCCCGGCCATGCTTAAAAGCGAAAACGCCCGTCTGGCGAGTTGGGTGTATATTGACGCACGGGGGCGGGATCCGCTTTCCGTGGTCAATGATATTGACAAAGCCATAAAGGGTCTGCCGCCCGGCGTCAGCGCGTCCTTCGTCGGTCAGTTTGAAATGCTGGAAAGAGCGAAAGCCCGTTTGCAAATGCTGATCCCGGTGACGCTCATGATCATTTTCATTCTGCTCTATCTGGAATTCAAGAATGTTCGGGAAAGTTTGCTCATCATGTTTTGTCTGCCCTTTTCCCTGGTTGGAGGCGTGTGGTTCATGTATGCGCAAGGTTACGCCATGTCCGTGGCTTCCGGCGTCGGCTTCATAGCCTTGGCCGGATTGGCGTCCGAGTTCGGCGTCATCATGCTCATGTATCTGAAAAACGCCGTTGCCGCTCGCCCTGAACTGACCTCGCCTGACACGGCAACGCGGGAAATCATTGACGAAGCCATCCATGAGGGCGCTGTTTTGCGCGTACGGCCCAAAGCCATGACAGTCATCACCACTGTGGCCGGCTTGCTGCCCATCTTCTGGCGCGCCGGCACAGGTTCGGAGATAATGACCCGCATCGCGGCCCCTATGTTCGGTGGCATGGTCAGCGCCGCGCTGCTCTCCATGTTCCTGATCCCGGCGGCCTACAAGCTTTTGCTTGGCCTGCGCCTGTCCAAAGGCGTTCACTCCGGTTGAGATAAGGCGCGAAAAATTTCTCCTGACCAATCAATCTTTCCGGTTCACCCGGTTGCCTTGTATATTTGTTTGAGGAATGTTTTGTATTCAGTTCAGGAAACTGGATACACCTTATTGTCCGGTTCATCACTGCGGACTTCCCCCCTGGCCGGGTCAAAAATACAAACTTTTCTGGCCCAGTTCATAATTTTTGATTAATTTTTCTTGACAAGGGATCTAAATTGGGCGTATATAACAGTTAGAGCAATTTAACTTTCATTTTATATATCCACAAGATTCAAACCAGCCTTTGGCATCTTTGGCTGTAACCATACCCAAGGCGATTCCTACCGCCGATAAAAGTTCATCGGAGGTT
>JAISTW010000001.1 GCA_031272405.1 Desulfovibrio sp.
ATAATCTATTTCCTCAAGGGGAATATGTTCCGTGCCGAAATTCCCCACTTTTTCCATCGTCAGACCGTTGTCGTGCGTAAACGTGCTCACCACGGCGCTTCCGGAGGAGGCCGGGCCGATGACCATGCGCAAGCCCATGCGCGCGGCGATGCGTCCAACCACCAGATTGGCCTCGGGATCGGTGGTGCCCAGAAAGATGATGCGCACGCCGGACAGCGCATCCTCCAACCAGGGGCCGTCGTGGCGGGCAATGGCCTTGAGATGAGCCTCTACTTCGCATTCCGGATTGATCCTGCACAAATGCCTTTTCCAGCATTCCACCTTGGCGATTCCAACGTCTTCCGGATAAAAAGGCAGTCGGTTCATGTTGGTGGCTTCCACATAATCAGGATCAATCAGAACAAAACGGGTGAAACCGGTGCGCACCAGCAAATCCAGCACGGTGCCGTTGCCCCCGGTTCCTATGACAGCCACCTTTGTGGCGGCAAAAGCGGCGTGCGTTTGAGGATTGAAGTTGACGAAACCGTTCTGACGATCAATGATGGCTTCCCACATCCGTTCCATACACAACTTCCCGCGCTATGCGCCGCATCTTTCCTCAGCGCCGAGGCAGGCGTACCAATAGGCCAGCCCTACAAACACCGCGCCGCCGACGATATTGCCCAAGGTGACCGGCACAAGATTGTTCACGACGAAAGCGCCCCAGGTCAGCGCGTCCAGTTTTTCCGGGGACAATCCCGAAGCCGTCGCCCAGGCCGCGTTGGCCTTGGCCATAATTCCGGCCGGGATATAGTACATGTTGGCCACAGAATGCTCGAATCCGGAAGTGATGAAAAGCCAGATAGGGCAGAATATCCCGAGAATTTTCCCGGCCATGTCCATGGCCCCGAAGCATATCCACACCGCAAGACAAACCAGCCAGTTGCAGAGAATGCCCAGATAAAAGGCGGAGAGAAAAGACAGGGAAACTTTTCCCGAGGCGATTTTTATTGTGACCCCGCCAAGCATGTTCGCGCCGCTTCCAAAAAGACCGCTGCCGACCATCATGTGGGCCACAAGAATGGATCCCAGAAAATTGCCCAGGTAGACAAGTGTCCAATTACGCACCATGCCGCCAAGGGTGATCTTTTTTCGCGCCAGGGATATGGCCATAAGCGTGTTGCCCGTGAAAAGCTCCCCTCCGGCAAGCAGCACCAGCATGAGGCCCGTGGGAAACACCACTCCGGCCAGACAGCGGCCCATGCCGTAAGTGGACGGATCGGCCAGAAGATTGAACGCGGCCATGTTGGAGCCTTCGGCCGCGAAAGCAATGAAAGCCCCGGCGAGCACGCCGAGGGCGACAAGAACGGGCGAGGAGGAAGAGGCTTTCTTGATGCCGAGTTCACTGACGAAAAGGCATATTTCTCTGGGCGTTTTGAATGCTGACATGGCGTGAACCTCTTGAAAATATGTTATTGACAAGACGTTTTTGTCGCAAGGCTTCCCGTTAACAAGGCCTTTCCCTTACAGGGCTTCCCCCCGTACCGAACGGCCCAGGCTATGCCAGAAGTCCCCCGGCAGCAGGGCCGGCTGGTCAATGTTGGCAAGGTGAAACGCGCTGCACGGGCCAAGCAGCAACAGGACTCCTTCTTCCAGGCAGGCGATGCGGCGGCAGGCCTGCCCGTTGATGAACACGCCGGGACCGGCATCCTCTCTCCGGCTGGCATGGTCTTCCACCAGACAACGCCCGTCAAGCACAAACCAAAGCAGCGGCGGATCGGCGGGCGGCAGGGGCGGCCGCTCTTGTGAAGCAGATGACTCCGGGGCGGCTGGTTCCCTCCGGTACAGTTCCGGAGCGTACTCAGGACTGACGGCGATAAGACTGGCCTTGCGCAACAACGAGGCTGCCTTGTCCGGAATGCGTGTTCCCTCCGGGGCGAGGCCGCGCACATGTTCCAGCCTTTCCAGAGGCTCCTGCAGACACAGGGGCGGCTTCACCGTTGCCGACCAGATGAGTCTTGAGGCTTCTTCATTGCCGGCCGGCAGAATGTCCCGCGTCATGTTGAGGAACGCGGGATGGGCCTTTTGCAGATGCCCCCTGTCAAGCGTGTTCAAGACCATGGGAATACGGAAAAGGCCTTCCCGGAACGTCGTCGGGTTGGAGTAACATCGGTAGCCCAGCCGCTCGTAAAGGCCGACCACAGCCGGGGCGCAGTAATGCACGGTGAGCAGAAACCCCCTGGAAGTGAACAGTCGGGCGCAATATTTGAAAAATTCCAGGAAAAGCGAACCTCCCCGGCAAGAAGGATGCTCCACAAGGCGTGAATACACCAATACTTTGTCCAGACCGAAGGCGGACAGGCGGGCAAAGTCGAACAGGGCGGGCCAGTAGTCCGGCAGATTGTCCACATCGGCCCGCGTCCCGGCGCCCACGGCCAGAAGGTCGCCTCGGGCGTCGCGGGCCAGGATGTGCACCGAAACGGCGTCATGGGGAGAAAAAACCCGTTTCCGCCGTCTGTCCACGCCGGGGGCGCAAGGAATATCCCGGTAATACCAGGCATACCTGAAGGCGTAGACCTCCTCCTTTTCAGCTTCATCGGAGGCAAGGGAAAATCTGTACGGGCCGGGGGTCGGGTTATGCTGTCCGGTCATGCTCAATCTTCACGGCGCAGTATTTGAATTCGGGTATGCCGCACACGGGGTCGGTGTTGTTCAGGGTCAGGGCGTTGGCTGGATTGTCCACATAATGAAAGGGCACAAAGACGGTTCCTCTGCTGATCCCGGCAACAAGGCGCACACGGGCGCAGATTTCCCCGCGCCGGGTGGACAGCCGGACGACAGCCCCCTGCCCCGCCCCCACGGAGGCCGCGTCTTCAGGATGCATTTCCACGTAAACTTCACCGCCTTCTCTGGCAAGCGTGGGCGAAACGCCGCTCATGGTGGCCGTATGGTAATGGGCGAAATTGCGGCCTGTGGAAAGAATGAAAGGATATTGCTGATCAACGGGCTCAGCAGGCTGGCCCTGTCGTGGCGGAATGAAGCGTCCCTTGCCTCTGGCGCAGCCATTGACGTGAAGAATGGGGGTTCCGGGGTGCCCTTCGTCGGGGCAGGGCCACTGCAGGCCCTGAATCCCCAGACGGCGGTAAGTCATGCCGGCGTAAGAGGGGACCACTGTCCGCATTTCGTTGAAAACGTCCTCCGCCCCGTTCCAGACCCATCCGCCGCCCATGGCCTTGGCCAGACGGCAAAGTATTTCTCCGTCGGATATGGCCTGCCCCGGCGGCGGCACGGCCTTGTGCAGACGGGAGCATCTGCGCTCCGTGCTGGTGAAGGTGCCGTCTTTTTCAGGCGCGGCGGCGGCGGGAAGAACCACATGCGCCAGCTTTCCGGTGGAGGTGAGAAAAATGTCCTGCACGGCCAGAAATTCCAGCCGCTTTATGGCTTGGGTCAGATGTCTCGTGTCCGGGTCGCTCACGAGCGGGTTTTCTCCTATGACATACAGAGCCCGTATTTTCCCCTCCAGGATGGCCTCGGGTATTTTTGTGAGATGCAAACCGGGCTTGTCTGGCAGATCGCACCCCCAGGCCCGCTCCATGTCCTTGCGGGCGTTTTCATCCGTCACTTTCCGATAGCCGGGATAGGAATCGGGCAGCGCCCCCATGTCGCAGGCCCCCTGGACGTTGTTCTGGCCGCGCAGGGGGTTGATGCCCCCTCCGGGAATGCCTATGTTGCCTCGCAACAGAGCCAGATTGGCGCAGGCGTACACCCTGGCCGTGCCGCTGGAATACTGGGTAATGCCCATGGCGTAGCAGATGGCTGCGGGGCCGGCGGCGTACATGCGGGCCGCAGCTTCAATATCGGCCGAGGAAACGCCGACAAGGGCGGCGGCGCTCTCTACATCGCAGGAGAGCGCGAAGTCCCTGAAAATTTCATAGTCTTCCGTTTTTTCGGCAACCGCGGGATCCTGGAGCCCTTCCCGGAGTATGACGCCGGCCATGGCATTGAGCAGAGCGATATCGGCGCCGGGATTGACGAGCAGATGCAGGTCGGCCATGACGCTCAACTGGGTGGGGCGAGGGTCGGCCACCAGGATAGCCGCGCCCTTGGCCTTGGCCCGCATGATGCGGCTGGCGAACAGGGGATGGCATTCCGTGGTGTTTGAGCCGATGATGAAAATACAGCGCGCCTCCTCAATATCCTCCATGGAATTGGTCATGGCCCCGCTTCCCAGCGTGGCGGCCAGACCGGACACAGACGCGCTGTGGCACAGCCGCGCGCAGTGGTCCACATTGTTGGTTTTCAATATCGTCCGGGCGAATTTCTGGGCCAGATAGTTTTCCTCATTGGTAATGCGGGCGGAAGACAGTACCGCCACGGAGTCGGGGCCGTGCGTCTCCACAATACGGCGGAGCGCCCCGACGGTCATGCCCAGGGCGTCTTCCCATGAGGCCGGGGAAAGAACGCCGTCGCGCAGGGTCAGAGGAGTCGTCAGCCGCCCCGGCGCGCGCAGGTGTTCATGGATGCTCCATCCCTTGATGCAAAGCCTCCCCCTGTTGACCCTGGAAGCCGGATTGGGCAGAGAGGCCAGCACACGGTCGCCGACCGCCTGATACACCACGCCGCATCCCGTGCCGCAGTAAGAACATATTGAAGGAATAAAACGCGCGTTCATGAAAAGCTCCGGCTTATGGTTCCGAACGGCGGCCGACAAGAAAGGCTTCGTTCATGGCTCCGCTCAGAAGCCCGCCCAATGTCGCGGAAGAAAGGGCGGGGAAACGGCGCAACAGTTTTGGGCACAGGCCCAGAGTCAGGCCGGCGGCCACGGCGTCGTCCGCGAGATCAAGCCCGGCAGGCTCGGGTATTTCAAAATCGGTCGCGTCCGGACTTTCCAGAATACTTTCGGGCGGGCCGAGGCCGGCGCAGACCGTCGCGTCCAGGCCACGCCTGTCGCAGAATTCCAGAAAAGTCGGCGTATTTTCCCGATGCCGGGCCAGCGCTGCGGCAAAGCCTTTGTGATCGGCGTGCAATATCCAGAAAGCGCCGCTTTGCAGCCAGGCCAGACAGGGAGAGGGACAATGAAGACAGGCGGCGCTTTTCCAGACGACATTTTTGGGCATCGCGCCTGCCGTCCCGGTCGGCGCGATTTCATTTTCCCAGGCTGGCGATGGTCTTCCGACGGCTTCCCTGGCGACGTTGTTCAGGGGAACGGGAATGGGAGGCAGCAACCCTTCCCCTTCCAAAGACAGGGCCAGTAGCCCGTGTTGCCGCAAGGCCCTGTATGCCAGCCTGCCCTGAGGCGATGGGCCGTTCTCCAGACCGGCGGCGGCAATGGCGTCCCTGCCCTGCGGCGCGTCGGCCAGAATCAGTGAAGCCAGGCCGTTTTCCGTCGTCAACAGCAGGCGTCGTCGCAATTCGCGGCGATCTGAAAAGGCCGGAATATTTTCCACGGTCGCCGCCGCAGGACGGCAGCGCAGCATCGCCGTCCCGGACGCCATGCCGATCAGGGCCAAGGCGTCAAAACCGCATTGTCTCAAGGCGGCGCCGTGCCCCAGAGGGATGAAGGCGACGTTCCGGCCGCCGTCAAAGGCCAGGGTCAATCCTCCCGAAGCGGGGGCGAAACTTCCTGTCAACGGACCTGCGCCGAAAACGGCGCTTTCGGGATATTTTCGAGAAAGCGCCACGGCAAGCCCTCCCGGAGCGGTCAGGCTTTCAAGAAGAAATTCCTCGGAAATTTCCTCGCCGGCGCACCTGCCCGAGGCGCAATCAGCAACGAGAAAACGCTTGTGATAATAGGCGGCGGTATCGTTCACCGAAAATTCCTCCCAATGTTCAGACTTTTGTCTCCATGGAGGCCGTTGCCGAGCCGGGGGCCGGATCCTGGAATTTCCGGTTCATGATTTTGGGCAGGGCAAAGGGGAACAGACGCAACCGGGCCGCCCTGTACGGGCACACATCCACGCAACGCAGACAGGAGATGCACTCGGCGCGGCTGATGTCCGGGTTGATCCCTGCCCGTAGGGCGGCCGCGGGGATAATGCCCACAGGACAGACGTCGGCGCAGCGCAGACAGGAAAATTTCCGGCAGCGCCGGGCGTTGATGCGCACGCCCAGAAGGCTCAGACGGGAAAAAAGGGCAAACACGGCGCCCACAGGACAAAAATACCGGCACCAGGAACGTTTGCCGGCCAGGTCCAGAGAGGCTATCAAGGGAACAACCGCCAGTTCCGCCCCTCCCAAGGTGGATTGCAGCCCATATCCGCGACAGACGGCGCCGATGGGACAAACGGTGCAAAAAGCCTGATTGCCCGTGATTGATGAGCCGATCAGAGCGCCGGCCAGAACGCCGTACTTGTTGAGCCTGTTGCCCAGCCAGGTGGGCAGGCGAAAAATTCTGGGCGCAATCTTGTCGGCCAGGTCCAGCACAAAGCCGAACGGACAAACCCATCCGCAAAAAAAACGCCCCGCCAGAAGGCTCACCAGCACCAGGACGCCTGCCGCGGTCAGAGAAGTCAGCAACAGTGTCTTTGAGGAAAAAATGTTTTGCAACACGCCTGCAGGGCAGGAGAGGTCAAAGGCGGCAATGCTCAAAGAACAGACGGACCCCACCAGCACGACGGCCAGAAGCAGAAATGCGAGCGTCTGGACTGGCCAGCGCAGCCAGGATATCCAACGCAGTTTTTTCCCGGCGGAATAGATCAATGCCTTCTGGGGACATGCGGCGACGCAGGCCGGTTGTCCCTGATTCACACAGAGGTCGCATTTCTGGATGCCCCCGGCGACAGTACGGACGGGCGCGGCCTCCAGGCAGGCTTCCCGACACAACCCGCAGTTGACGCACAGGGATTTGTCAATACGCACAATGCCTCCGGCATCGCGGCTTACTGCCCTTTGAGGACAGGCGGCAAGACATTGGGGATCGCGGCAGTGCTGGCAGAAAACGCAGAACGTGCCGCCCTGCGACGGCAAGGGATAGGGGCGTATGCGCCCCAGGCCAGGCTGGGCAAGGCCGCTTTCCCTGCCGCCGCAGACGCTCCGGCACAAACCACAGCCGGAACAGCGGGTCTGGTCGAAAAGCAGGGTCGCAATGCCTTGGCCCGGCCTGTGCGTTGTCTTTTGCGGGGCATAGGGCAAGGGCGAAGACCCCCTGGCGCTTTGGTCGCATGCGTTCATTTTTCCGCTCCCGCGCAAATGGTGTCGGCAAAGGCCAGTCGCCTGCAGACAGGGCAAAGTTTCAGACCGGGGAAATCTTGCCCGGACGCGTCTTCCGGTTCCAACCCCGTCATCTCCGGCTTGGGCAGGATGCGGCGCAGCCAGGAGGATGCGCTCAGGGAGAGAATTTCCCGACCGCAATTGGCGCAGAGGCGCTCTTCTTCCGTTTTTTCCCTGGCGTCCGCGCGCCACAGGCGGATTAGTCCGGCCGGATCAACGCCTTCGGGGCAGACGGCTGTGCAGTTGCCGCACTGCACGCACCGCCACAGGTCTTTCTCCGCTTCCGGAGCGCCTTTGTGGAGCGCCTGCTGCACAAAATTCCTGGGCGAGCAGCGCAAGGTGATATCGGCATACATGGCCGGCATGGAGCAGGAAGCGGAACACTTCCCGCAGGCCACACAGGAGGCGAGGCGGCATCTGTCGAGAAGCTCGTTATGCGTCATCGCTGTTCCTCCGGCTTTGACGAGGTCGGCGGTGCTGAAACGTCATTGCGGCCGGTAAAATTCGGCCAGGACGGTGGTGGGCCGCCGCATGGGCCCTCCGCTGTCATGGGAGCATTCAGGGGCGAAAGTTGTTTATATCCGGAAAGATAGCCATCCTCGGCATGGAGCCGCCGAGCCAGGGCATTGTGGATGGCGAGCAGGGGAATGCCCGCAGGGCAGGCGTCCTGACAGGCCCCACAACCTACGCAGCGATCCGCCACATGCAAGGCGCGGCACAAATGCCAGGGAAGAGGCGGAGGAGGCAAAATTCCCGGCGGGACAAAGATTTCGTCCTCCAGGCGACAAGTTGGGCACACGCATATGGGGCAGGCGTTCCTGCATCCGAAACATTTGATGCATCGCTGCATGTGGCTGAGCCAGACGTCCGCCCTGTTCGGATCGGAAAGCGTCCGCAGCAGATCGGGTGAAAGGGCGTCCGCGGGAGATTTTTTTTCTGCATGAAGACCGGGATTGGCGCAGGAGCAATCATGAGCCTGCCGCGCATCACAAGGGAAAGTGAGACAAAGAACTTCCTGCCCCTCGTATTGGTTCATGTTTTTTTGTTCCTCAAGCGCACGCCAGTCGCAATGGCGGCATGCCAGGGCCGCTTTTGTCCCCTGGGGCATTGCGCGCATGAAACGCCAGAATGTTTTGGCCAGGGGGTACTTTGGTCCCTGTACCGCCTGCGCCAGATCCTCGGGGCTGGAAAAAACCTCCGGGACGACGCCGCATTCCGATTCCTTCAGGGCAAGCACGTATTGCGCCTGCCCCGTGGCGAGCAGACGCCCGGCCTCTTCCACCAATTCCGGCGGCAGCGGCTTTCTTCCGTTTTCCGCCGGGTTGAAATCCGTCATCCAGCAGAATTGCCCGGAAGACTGTCCGGAATATCGGGCAACGGAACTGAAAGTTCCCCGCAGCAGATCCAGATCGCCGCTGTCTTTCATCTCCCGGATCTGTCGGACGAAGTCCCGGCACAAGGCAGCGAATTGATGGCCTTCATGGGCCGTGCCAAAGGAAAGCAGAAGGCGCTCCGGGCGTATCCCGACGGATTCAAGAGCGGCGTGCAGCAAGGAAAGACGGGCGTGCGCCGCCCGGTTGCCCTGATTGTGATGACAGCCGCCGAGATGACATCCCAAGACGGCAATGCCTTCGGCGCCCTCGGCAAAGGCACGCAAAACAATATCCTGGGGGACGGCCCCGGCGCATTCCACCGGGATGATCCGAAAACACGGATCAAGGGCGATTCTGTCCCTGCCCGCCCGCTCGGCGCCCAGCATGGCGCACCAGCGGCAGGCGAAAAACAAAATCGCGGGGCCGGCGGCAGATTCTCCATGGCCCGGATGAACTACAGCATCCTTGGCGTCCTTCATGACATTACCTCAACGCTTCTTTGACTCGAGCCGCCATGCCGGCAACCGACGCGGCGGGCAGCAATGCCGCCCCGGTGGGACAAACGGCGGCGCAATTTCCGCAGCTGCGACAGCGTTCGGGCAGCACGCTCACAGCGGGGCGCTCCGCATCCGGAGGCCGGACATCGGCGACAACGCAGGCCCCATGGGGGCAGGCATCCCGGCAACGCCCGCAACAACTGCAATATTCCGGCCTGATTTCGGCGGGAACGATATCCCCGGAAACAGCGACAAAAGACGGGTCGCGGTTTTTCCTCGAAAGAAAGGATGCGGCCAGCAGCCCTGCAGCCGCGCCCTCTTCCATGGCCTGGGCCGCCGTGCATGGCCAGCGGGCGGAACCGCAAAGAAAAACGCCGGATATGGGGGTCTCCAGCGGATGCACGGGCTCCTCGCCGCACAGGAACCCCATATCGTCCCTTCGCACCCCCAGCATGCCGGCCAGGGCGGCGACATCCGGAGCCGGCTTCAGGGGTGTGCTGCAGACAAACATGTCTGCGGACAGTTCCTCGCTCGCGCCAGTCATGGCATCTTTGATTCTGACGCCGGTAAAGGTTTCGCCGCCAAGAATTTCCGGAGGACTGCCCGGGTCAAGAGAACGGAAACGCATGCCTTTTGCCGTCGCCCTGCGGTACAGATTTTCCAGAACCACGCCGGGCGTGACGATATTGCGGTGCAGGACGGTAATTTCGGCCTCAGGAACAAGCTCAAGCAGACGCAACCCGTTTTTCAGGGCGGACGGACAGCATATGGCGCTGCAATAGGGGTTGGCGTCGTCCCTTGCGGCCACGCATTGAAGAAAAAGCGCCTTTCCGGGCAATTCGGCGACAGCTTCCGGATTCTTTTCCGCTTTGGCAAGAAGGGTTTCCAGCTCCATCTGGCTGCTGACGCCCTTGACCTCCCCATAGCCATAATAGCCCTTCGGCAAAACCGGGACGGCCCCCACAGCCAGGATGACGGCGCCGACCCTGATGGTTTCCGTTTCCCGCCCGGCCGGCGTCGTTCTGCCGAGAGTTATTTCAAAGCCTTCCAACGCAGGGTGCAGGCCGACGACAGCGGCGCCGGCGTTTACCGCGACATTGGCGGGAAGTTTACCCAGTTCGTCCAGCAGATCGGACGACAGGGAAAGATCAGGGAAGAGCCTGCGCAACATGGGAAGCATGCCGCCGATTTTCGGTCGTTTTTCCACCAGCGTCACGGGAATTCCGCTTCCAGCCGCAGCCTTGGCGGCGGCCAGACCTGCGGGACCGCCCCCAAGCACAAGAACGCGGCGTTCCTGGGGCATCGGAGGAGACGCCGTGCGAGGCTGCCTGCGCGCCAGACCGGCAAGGCCCATACGGAGCAGGCTTTCCGCCTTGTGAAGGGCCGCGGCGGGGTCATCGCGGTGAATGAACGCGCAGCCTTCCCGCAAGTCAACCCATTCCAAAGGCATATCAGGGAGACCGGCATTGCGGAGGCGTCTGACGGCTTCGCGCCCTCTCGCCGAAAAGGAACAGCCGGCCACGAGCAGACTGCCGGCGTCGCCGATTTTTCCAAGACATTCTTTTGCCCCGTCGTCATGGCACAATCTGGGAACAACATGGATTGCGGGCGCGTTTTGTCCCAGTGCTTCAACCAGTTTCTCCTGAAGCCGGACTGGATTCAGCATATCGGCGAGAACGCCGCAGCAGGAGCAAAAGAGGATGGGACTATGCATGAGGCGCCTCCGTCGCTTCCTCTTTTTCCGGCCTTGACGGACCGGCCAAAAAGGCGTTCACGGCATCGCCGGCCTGGATGACGGAACGGGCGATATCCGCAGGTTCCCTGCAAAAGCCGCAACTGGACGACAGCGGGGCTTGCGCGCTCTCCCGCTCAAGCCCCGGAGAACATGCCAGACCACCGTTAAGGACTACAATATCAACGACGGTAGACAGGACTTTGTCCTTTTCTTCATGCCGGATCAGTATCCCTTTCCTTTGCCGCTGGTCCAGCGGCGACACAAGGCCGGGGCGTCTGCGAATCAGGCGGACGCCTTCAGAGGCGGCCGCCCGCATGTACCGTTCCTGCCCTTTGCCGGGGGCGCGCAAGTCGGTATAGAAGACGGCAACGTCCAGGGCGGGATCGCGCCGTTTGAGCCATCTGGCCTGCTTGGCCGCGTGCATGCAGCAGACGGCGGAACAGTAAGCGAGATAGCGCCTGTCCCTGGCGCCGGCGCACTGGACAAAGGCAATGCTCTTCGCCAAGCGTTTGTCCGAGGGACAGCGGAGCGCGCCCTCGGCCCGAAATTCGGCGACGGTCTTTTCAAAAGCCATGGCGGTGAGAATGTCCGGATGGCTGTGCGCGCCAAATTCAGGAGCCGGCCCGGGCACAGGCTCTTCAAAACCTGTTGCGAAAATGACGCCTTGCACCCTCAGGCGTTCCTCCACTGTTTTGCCGTCTTTCAAAACCGAAAGGTCTATGGCCCTGGTGGGGCAGCGTGCGGCGCATTCGCCGCAACCGTCGCAGGCTTCGCTTCTGATGACGACCAAGGGCGGCGAAGCCGGATCATACGGGATGTCGTCCCTGCGCCCGCTGATGGCCTTACGGGGACAGACGTCCAGACACAATCCGCAGAAAACGCAGTCTACGGCGCTGACCGGAGAACAGGTTGTCCGCAAAACAGCGACGGTGGACGCTTCCTTCTTTTTCAAGGCCAGCACCTGTGTCGACAATCTCGTCGTGATGCCGGGATGGGAACGGCAGGCCGCAGCCAGCGGCCAGACAGGGCAAAAGGCGCAGTGATCCGTGGGGTAGACCTTGTCCAGACGCATGACCTGCCCCCCAAGAAAGGAATCCTTTTCCGCCAGCACAACCTTGTGTCCGGCATCGGCAAGATAAAGAGCCGCCCGCATGCCGGCGACGCCGCCGCCGACCACAAGAACAGGGAGTGGGAGTCGGTTCATACAGCCTCACTTGCCAAAGCCCATTCGCTGGACAATGCCTGTAACGCGGTTTTTAAACCATTCGGTCCATGGCGGAGGGGGAATGTCATAGGGTCCCACTCTGTCTTCCAGCCTGGCGATGATTCGCCCCGGTTGGGGCGCATAGCGTTTGGCCCCTTCGCTGGTCATGATCAGGGAACCCGGCTGCGGGCAGCGCCTGATGCAGATGCCGCAGCCGTTGCACTTTTCCGGGACAAGAACCGGGAAACGTCGCTCCTTCATTACAATGGCCTTGGTGGGGCATGCCTTGAAACAGATGTCGCACCGCCTGGTTTTGAGCCAGGCCAGGCAGACGTCGGCGACGATGTTCACCTGCCCAATATCCACCTCATTTTTAGGGATCTTGCTGAGGGCCCCTGTGGGACAAATGCGGACGCACTCCATGCAGAAGATGCATTTGGAGGGATCCAGAACAGGTGTGCCGAGATTTTTGCCGCCGTCCAGCCATCCGGCTGGGCGTAAGGCCAATGGAAAGCAGACGTCCACACAGCGCATACAGCGTGAACACCGCGCCAGAAAGTCCGGTTCGTCAAGCGCCCCGGGCGGGCGGGCCGACTGCGCCGGGCCAAAGCCGGACGTCAGTGTGCAGACGCCGGCGGCGGCAAGGCCGGCGCCGCCCCACTGCAAAAACTTTCTGCGTGAGAAAGGTGGGTTCATGAAGACCCCCCATGGAAACGCGGCTATGGTTTGTGGTCGAATTACCCCAATATAAAATGTTTTTGCCGCCCTTGCAATCCGTCAGAGAGCGAGGAAGCGCGGAGCAAAGGTCCCACGCTTCCTCGCCCGGGATTGCTATTTTTTCACCACGTCGGCAACGGCATAGTCCAGACCGAGTTTCTGCAGGGTTTCCGCCGTGGGGATGCCGTTGTCGTCCCATCCGTAATAGGCGTAGTAAGCGTCCTGCATTTTCTTGGTGTCTTCCTCGCTGAAGGATTGTCCTTTTTTCGGCCCTTCGGGCAGGGGTTCCTTGAAGCGGTCAGGCAGACGGTCATCCTTGCGAGAGATTCCGGCCTCCCGGATGTTGAAACAGCGTTGCAGAGTGATCAGTCTCTTGGCCGTCGTCCAGTAAACGTCCGGCGTCCAGTTCCATCCCGCTCCGGCGTTGAGCATGTCGCAAACGACCTGGGGGTTGATTTTCGCCTTGTTGAAAGGCACTCCGCCGATAAAGGTGCACATGACCGCGGAGCCGATCATCGTCCACAACGCCTGCCCCTGAGGATCGTTGCCCTCGTGGTGACAGCCTCCGCGCGGACCCAGGGCGTAGGACACGCCCCTGCCCTTGAAGCCGCGGGGTTCGTGGGCCGCCATTTCCTGCCCCTTGACCTGCATGGCGTACTTGGGGGCATCGCCGCCCAATTTTTCGCCCATGCGCTTTGTTCCCATGCCAAGAAACGCCCCGGCCTTGCCCTTGCGAAAAGCAATGGCTTCCAGTGCCTTGAGAACAGCTTCGCCGTTGCCCCAGCGCAGTTCAATGCCGTCCAGATCCTTTTCCACGTTGAGCAGGCCCCTCTCCACCAGTTCCATGGCGTAGCCGCAGACCACGCCGGCGGAAATGGTATCCATCCCCATGGCGTCACAGTATTCCACGGCTTTCATCATGAAGTCGAAGTCGGAAACAGCCAAATTGCTGCCGAAGAGAGTTCCGGTTTCATATTCAGGGCCTTCCGCGATAAGGCCGTCAAAGCCGGTGTTGCGCAATACGCCCACTTTCATGCAGTGGACAGGACAGTTGGGGCAGGAAACATTGCGTTTCCAGAACGTGCGGTAGGCTTCCTCAGCGCCTATGCGGCCCACATCCGGGAACCAGCTGGTTTGATAGTTCTTGGTGACGAGCGTTCCGGAATTGTAATTGGCGTTCTCAATAAGAACTGCAGTGCCCATTCGTTTGATCCCGTCCCAGGCTTCCTGGGTTCTGGCGGCTTCGGCAGCCTGTTTCGCCGCATTGTTGAAGGCATCAATGTTGAGAAGGGGCACGGCTTTTGTGCCGTGAACAGCTATCGCCTTGAGATTCTTTGACCCCATCACGGCGCCGCCGCCGCTACGGGCGGCAGCCCGGAAGCGATCCACAATCATGGCTGAGAACAGGACGCCGTTTTCACCGGCCGGGCCTATGACCAGAGTTTTAATATCCAGATCCTGCAGTTCTTCCTTCAGCATCTCATCTGTTGTATATGTGTCTTTGCCCCAGAGTTTGCCGGCGTCCCGCAGTTCAACCTTGTCGTCATAGATATGGAGATAGACGGGTTTGGGAGCTTTGCCCCTGAAAATAATCCCGTCCCATCCGCTCCATTTCAGCTCGTTGCCCATGGGGCCGCCCACCTGGGTATGGCCATAAATGCCGGTCAGCGGGCTTTTAAAGGAAACATTCAGTCGGCAGGCGGGACAGGCTGTCCCGTTGAGAGGCCCGGTGAGCACACACAGCATGTTCTGGGGGGAAAGAGGGTCTGTTTTGGCCGGAAGCTCCTTGTAGAGCAGATAGGCGCCAAGCCCGATGCCGCCAAGATAGTCGTGGCAGATTTTTTCCTCCAGCGTTTTTGTGGTTATCTTGCCGCTGCTCAAGTCAACATCAAGCAGTTTTCCAAAATAACATCCTTTGGGAGCAGCCATGCCTCACCTCCTGTCGCCTTCGTTGTTCGGGAAATAAAAATTCTGTATCAGGGATTCCGCCGCTTCGTCGGCGGTGACTTCCCGATAGGTCAGATTGACGCCGCCGCCGCTTTGCTTGGTAATCAACGTCGGGGCCAGTTCCCCTTCGGCCATTTTGTTGCAGGCCTTGACGCATTCCGGGTCTCCGCCGCACAAATCGCAGAAAAGAGGCCAACCCGTGTCGGGATTGCGGCGCAGGTATTTGGGGGGACAGGCCTCAATGCACTTGTTGCATTTGGCTCCAAGACATGTCTTGTTGTCTATGAACTCAATGGCGTTCGTTTCCTTGACTTTCCTGATTGCCTTCGGCGTGGTGGGACAGGACTTGATGCAGGGAGCGTCTTCACAATGCCAGCAAATATTGGGAACATCCACAATACCCTTGTAGCGCCGTATGTGGATGCGCGACAAGGCCGGCCTGGTGACCCCCTTTTCATGGAACTGGGAACAGGCGTATTCGCAGGCACGGCATCCCGTGCAGGCGGCCCGTTCGGCAAAAAGATATTTCATTTTTGGTTTTGTCGGCGCGGACGGCGCCGGAGCCGGCGTGGCTGCCTCCGCGACGGCGCCGGCTATGGGCAGAGCCGCGGCGACCTGAACCGACCTTTTGAGAAACAAACGACGACTCAGACCGTCCTTTTGTTCTTCCTTCTCGTTACTCATACTGCGACTCCTTGTCAGGTTGGAGATATTCCTTAACTTGCTTCATCAGACTGCTTTGCCTCAGTGTACATTCTTTTTTTCGCAAAACGTCAAGATGTCATGTTCGACATAATCAAACATGCCCGGACAAGGCAGAAACAGGAGATCATTATTTATTCCAATGTATTACAAAATATGATTGCCGCCATGACTATTGGGGGGCGCTGTGGGTATCAATATCTAATACATTGTAATTATATATTTTTTCAAAATTTGCGATTTGAAAAAAAATTGGTTTAAAAGACATTTGCTTTTGGACAGCCCGACATCCCGAGGAGTAAACGCCATGACATTGACCATGAAGTTGTTTATCGCCAAAAATGAGGATTACATCCTTGGTTCCGGACGTATCCAGCTTTTGAAATCCATCCGTGAACTGGGATCTCTCCGTCAGGCCGCAAACCTTGCCGGCATGAGTTATCGCTGGGCCTGGGCGCGGTTGACCAAAATGGAAAAAGCGCTGGGCTTCCAACTGCTTGTCCGCGGCATGCGCGGGAAAAAGAGAGTGGCGGCGCTCACGCCCGAAGCGGATGCGATTGTGGATTGGTACGGCGAGGCGGAACAGGAAATAGGAAAACTTTTGATCCATCTGGAGGCGCGCATGCCCGCCCCCTTGAAAGAAGCGCTCGAAACCGGATAACGTGGTTTGAGATTTGTCTGTGATGTTTTTTGGGTTTGCCTTGAGCCGGCGCGGGCCTTGCGTGTGAGACGCTTGCGAACATCTCGCAATGCAAGGCCCGTGACGGCTCCGGGTTACGCCGCTGCCTTTTCTGCCTCCATGTTTATATATTTCTGCAAAATATGAACTTGGATTACTCTGTGTCCAAATATATTTTATTATCCTGAAAAATAAGGATATTTTTTAGAAATGTTGTTCATGGACATCCAGCAACGGGGGTAGACATAAGATATATTTAGGGGTAATTGAAGGGGTATAACTCAAGTATAGAAGGAGATTACCCCTATGGCCCTGACCGACACCACTCTGCGAGCAGTTAAGCCTTCTGAAAAACTGCAAAAATTGTTTGACGGCAACGGCTTGTTTCTTGCCGTTTCTCCATCCGGCACAAAAAGCTGGAGGCTCAAATATTATCATGCGGGCAAGGAAAAACTGCTTACCCTCGGACAGTATCCGACAGTATCGCTAAAAGATGCCAGAGAACGGGCAATGGAAGCCAAAAAAGTTCTCTCTGCCGGCAAAGACCCATCGGTGGAAAAGCGCATTGCCAAGCAAGAGCAACGAAACACTTTTGAGATTGTGGCGAGGGAATGGCTCGAAAAGCAGACCCCTGTATGGAAGCCCAAACACGCCGCAGGCACCCTGAGGCGTCTGGAGCGGCACCTGCTCCCGACCATAGGCTCAAGACCGATTGCTGATATATCCGCCCCGGAACTTCTGGCGATGCTGCGAAAAATAGAAGCAAAGGGCCATGTCGCGCAGGCGCATATCATTCACAGAATTTGCGGCGCTGTTTTTCGTTATGCCGTGGCAACAGGCCGCGCAGAGCGTGATCCGGCGGCGGACATTCGCGGCGCTCTTACGCCTCATACCACAACACCCATGCCGGCAATTACCGATCCGGATAAAATAGGCTGCCTTTTGATCAAAATTGATGATTACCCAGGGATGAGCATTCGTTGCGCAATGCAGTTTATGGCCCATACCTTTTGCCGTATATCCGAAATATGCCTGGCTGAATGGTCTGAATTTGATTTTTCGGATATGTTGTGGCGTATTCCTGGGACTAAAATGAAAATGGCTCGTGATCATCTTGTGCCAATAAGCAACCAGGTCAAGCAGCTTCTTGACTCTATAAAAGAGCATTCAGGGCTATTGAAGTATGTCTTTCCAAGTCCGTACTCTGCGGATGCGCATATCAGCGATAATGGAATCCGCAAGGCAATGATGTATATGGGCATTGGGCAGGATGAAATGACGCCGCACGGGTTCCGGGCAATGGCAAGCACATTGCTCAATGAGCATGGGTATAATCCGGATGTTATAGAACGCCAGCTTGCCCATGTGCCGCATCAATATGTGCGGGGAATTTATAATCGAGCGGAATATCTGCCGGAGCGCCGGAAAATGATGCAGGATTGGTCGGATTACCTTACCGCCTTGAGGGATAGGGCAAGGCAAGGGAACGTAAGCCCGCGTCCGTCCATCGTGCCCGCTGTTATGCCGGTAGCGGCTGGAAGCGTCAAGGGCAAGGCCCTACGGGCCGCTACGCGCCCTTGACCCTTCCGCCTTGCTCCCGGCCTTTTTGGACTGCGGGCGACGGACGGAGATGCCAGCGGGGGCTTCAAAACAGAGATAGCGCATGGGGACAGCTTTATATCCATGTGCGGCAAAATGACCTTGAACAGACGATGCCATTTATGATACACTGTTTTCAACACATTTGAAGAAGGC
>JAISTW010000039.1 GCA_031272405.1 Desulfovibrio sp.
ATGAAGTATACTTTCGCCATGGCCCGTCTCCATATTTTGGCGCTCCCCTAAGGTGACGCCGGTTAATACCACCACCGATACTTCTATCGGCTATATGGAGGCGGGTCTATCCCATCACCTTACTTGTAGTCCAAAATCTCCTTGTGTGGCAGTGTGTTTTGTAAAACTCTTGTACCACATCTCGCTGAGATTTTGGACTTTTTTATTCGTCCTTAGCCGGACAGCAATGATTCGTAATCTTTTTTGCACTGCGCCAGTTCCTTGTTGAGCCTGGCGATCTCCCTTTCCATTGGGCTAATAGCCCGGCCTGACGGTTTCTTGATCATTGTGACGGAATTCAAACACAGTGTATCCCTCGTCCTCCTCATAAAATTCCTCAAGACGGCGCTGCGCTTCCTCCTCCAGCGCATGGAGCAGGTTCGCGGCGTCATCTTGGGGCGGTCGCGCTACATCATCCTCCTTTTTCGCCTCTTCTTCGGCTTCGGCAAAAGCGGCCAAAAGCGCGTCAAGCTCGGCGCGATCCTCTTCCAGTTCCTTGCACAATTTCTCAATCCGGATTTCATCGTATGACTTTTGCCTGGGTTTCCGATCAATGCCCTGGGCTTTGAGCGTCCGGCAGTCAATGGAAACGTCCAGTCCGGCATCGGCAAGATGTCTGTTGGCGGCGTCCTGCCATGCCTTCCGGAAGCCGCGCAACCATTGGCGCGTCGCGGTGGTCTTGTCCTTGGCCGCGCCGCCTTTTTCCGGATTCTTTTTATTCGCCCTTCGAAAATATATTTCGGGAGACGGACGCTGCAAACCATCGTTGGCGCGACGTGAATACACCAAATGAAAATGCGGGTTGTCGGGGGAATGGTGAATTGCCCACACTGCGGGAAACGGATTCCCGGCTGTATCCACAAGGGAGGTTGCGACAAAGTCCCGTACAAGCTCCTCCCGTTCCACCGGGGAAAGCTCGGAAGGCAATGCAAAATCCACGGATTTTGCAACCTGTCCTCGTGCCTCGCACTGATCAGCCATGCCGAAAAAAACGACAGGATCAGCATCGGCCCATGCGGGCAAGGCGGCCGTGCCCCATGTCAATAAATCCTGACGTTCGGCGAACTCGCCGCGCCGCAGAACATACAGGCATCTTGCCCTGGAGCTTTGGCCTTTCCCGCTGTTAATGTTTCGCTGGCGCATGTGAAATATAGCCATGTGAAACATCCTCTTTGTTTTCCATCGGCATTGCCGATGTGTGTTTCAGCCTCGCAGAGACCGCACTAACTTTCAAGTTAGTAGTAAGCGGGCACTTCTGCAAACAGAAGTGGGCGCTTACGCTTGATTTCACGACACATTCACACATATATTTACCCTCTCGAAAAAATTCTTGACCATATTTTAAAAATGATCAAGAAAAAATTATGTGGAGTGGAAATATTTCTTTTCTCCGGATATCAGCAAATTATGGCGGTGTAAAAATCACGCCAAAGAGAGGTGACTTATGGACAAACAGCAACCAACAACAGTTGCAGGCCGCGCCATAGTGGCGCAAAACGCAGACCTGGGCAAACTCGAACGGCTCAAGGGGCAAATCGGGAAACTTCAGGCCCGCATCAGGGAACGGGAGCGGAAACTCCAGGTGATGACAACCAAGGCGGAGAAAAAGACTCGCGACCGTAATCTGATTGAACTCGGCGCGGCGTTTGCGTCCAAATTCTGGCCGACAATCACAGAGGATGCCAAAAAACGGTGGAAAGAGTTTTTGTTGCAGGGGCTGGAGGGCAAGGCCATGTCAAGACGGGCGGAAGCCCTTGCCTTTCTGGACGGAGACAGCGCTCCAAAATAAAGCGCGCGAACTACGGAGCGCGCGAAAATTTCCCGGCCTGCCGTCAGACAGGCCGGGACGCTTATGCCGGTACAAGATCGCTTTCGGCGCGACTGGAAAAGACGCGGCAGCCGTACATGCCCCTGATTTCGTCCAGTTCATACTGCTTGCGGCTGCGGCGGCGATACCATTCGGGTTTAAGATACCAGGCCAGCTTGTTGTGCGACCACTTAAAGCCCATTCCTTCAAAACTTCCTTGTGCGTTTTTGTCTCGCCGGTAACCCAGACAAAACTGCCGATCAATTCCACAACCAAACCGGGCAGACGGACAAGGCGATCAATCATGTCTCTGAACGCTTCGGGCGTTTCCTGATTCTCCGTCTGTTGCCGGTAAACTGTGCCTTCACGGTCTTTGTGCATATTTTTCAACAGGCCGTGAAGAAAATCATATTCGGCGTTGATGGCCTTCATGGTTTCCACATCGCCGCCCTTGTCCGGGTGGTGTTGAAAAGCCAGTCTGTGATATTGGGCCTTGAGTTCTTCCAAAGTCTGCGGATCGTGAAAAAAGCTGTTGCGGTACATGGTGATTTCTCCTTGCCTTTCCGGCTTTTTGCCTTTTGCCCTGGGGAAGAATTTCCCCGGCAGGGCGGTGGGCATTCGCCTTTACCGATGCCCCCGCCTGCCGGGGTATTTCTGAAAATCTTTGAAGTCAGGCCGCAGGCCGTCCGCTCATTGAGCGTGACGAACCGATGAAGGCGGGAATGCGCTGTGCCGGGATGCCAGGACGCGAAGCCGAGGGCGCGGAAGCGGGGAGCGGAGCGAGTGTAGCTGCACAAGCCCGACAGCGGAGCGGACAAGTCCAGGCAAAGGGCATGCGGGTATACACGCACCGCCGGAAGCGGCAGGAACGCTGAAGGCTTTTTGATTAGCTCTGGGGAAGTGTCCGCGCGTTTTCGGTGTTGGGAATGGTGTTGGGAAAGAAAAAAGCTTACGATTTGTTTTTCCGTAAGCCCTTGATTTTACTGGCGCGCCCGGCAGGAATTGAACCTGCGGCCTACCGCTTAGGAGGCGATCGCTCTATCCGACTGAGCTACGGGCGCACGTTGGCAGCATAAGAGTAAAAATTTAGATTATCCCGCGCTGCATGTCAAGATTGTGCCCGGCTCGGGAGCGCCACATTAAGATAAAGACAAACCGCTTGCCTCCGAAGTAAACTTGTCTTATAAAACCAGAAAAGTCACATCCGATTGGTCGGCTTGCAAGCCGACATACAAAGGAGGCGGATATGAAAACGCTTTTGTTGACGTTGTTGGCCTGCGGTTTTTTCGTCCCCGACGCTTTCGCCGAAAACGGAGTCGTGGGGTCCTGGTACCAGCAGAGCACCAATTCAACATTCACCATTGTTGCGCACGGCAAGACGTATTCCCTTACCCAGAAATTTTCCACAGGCCAGGAGCGCACGTACAAACTCGTCCCGATAGGGCGGAAATCCGCCGACAAAGGCGACGCGCGGGGAGTGCTCCTGCAGAGAAAATTCGACGACCCAGGCGTTTTTTTCCGGCAACCGGAAACATACTTCATCCAGCCCGACGGAACGCTGACCGTCAATTACAGCGCGGAATCAGCTTCCCTGCCGCCCGTTAAATAGGACGCGGCCGCCCCGCGCCTGTCGACGGGCGCAGAGCGTCCATTTCCCCCCGCGGGACGGCACTCCGCCTTTTTGAGAAGGAGGCGCCCGGAGCGTCGTGACAGTCCATATTCAGCAAATTCTGGACGTGGCGGAAGGCGCCAAACCATCGGCGGACCTGGATCTGCTGCGCCGCGCCTATGTTTTCGCCGCTGTGGCCCACGGCGGGCAAACCCGCCTGTCCGGGGAACTGTACCTCTCCCATCCTCTGGATGTGGCCTATTCTCTCGCCAAAATGGGCTTTGACGAACCAACCGTGGCAGCAGGCCTATTGCACGACACCGTAGAGGATACACGGGTCGGCATTGAGGAAATCGACGAACGTTTCGGCGAGGAAGTGGCCGACATTGTGGACGGCGTCACCAAAATCAGCCAGATACCCTTCGAGAACAAGGAAGAAGCCCAGGCCGAGAACATCCGCAAGATGATTCTGGCCATGAGCCACGATATGCGCGTTCTCATGGTCAAGCTGGCCGACCGTCTCCACAACATGCGCACCCTCAATTTTCAGAAAGCGTACAAACAGCGCGACATTGCCCAGGAGACCATGGATATTTACGCCCCCTTGGCCAACCGCCTGGGGCTGTACAGCATGAAACGCGATCTGGAAGACCTGAGCTTCAAGTACCTCTGGCCGGACATATACAACCAGATAGACCACTGGCTGGACACCCACCAGGTGGTGGAGAAACAGATCATCGACAAGGTCGCGGACATGCTGCGCGGCCTGTTGGAGGCCAACGGCATCAAAGGGCATGTGTATGGCCGCGTCAAGCACATGTACAGCATATACAAAAAAATGCAGTCCCAGTCTCTGACCCTGGACGAAATGCACGACATCATGGCCTTCAGGGTCATCGTGGACGATGTCCGGAGCTGCTACGCGGTGCTGGGGCTGGTGCACTCCCAGTGGCGGCCCGTGCACGGCCGTTTCAAGGACTATATTTCCCTGCCCAAGACCAACGGCTACCAAAGCCTGCACACCACGGTCATAGGACCGGACGGCGAACGCATCGAAATCCAGATCCGCACCGAGGAAATGCACCGCCGGGCCGAGCACGGCGTGGCCGCGCACTGGCTCTACAAGGAAAAGGGTCGAATGATCAATACCAAGGATCTGGAGCAATTTTCCTGGCTGCGGGAAATTTTTGAGCGACAGGGAGATGAGAGCGATGCGCGCGAATTCATGCGCTCGCTCAGAATGGACCTGTTCAAGGACGAAGTCTATGTGTACACCCCGGCCGGCGACGTCAAGGAACTTCCCGAGGGCGCCACGCCGCTGGATTTCGCTTTCCTCATCCACACCAAGGTGGGGCAGCATTGCGCCGGAGTCAAGGTCAACGGGCGTCTGGTGCCGCTGGGCACGGAACTCAAAAACGGCGATGTGGTCGAAGTCATCACGGATCAAAGCCGCAATCCCAGCCGGGACTGGCTCCAACTGGTCAAAACGGCGCGGGCGCGCAGCCGCATCCAGCGCTATCTGCGCACGGAGGAGCGCGCCAGGGCCATAACCCTGGGCCGTGAAATGCTGGAAAAGGAAGGCCGCAAAGTCAGCCTCAATGTGGCCAAGGCTCTCAAGACCGGCCATCTGCTGCTGGCGGCCCAGGAACTGAACTTCGACAGCGTGGACGACATGGTCGTGGCTGTGGGCTACGGCACGCTGACCCCGCGTCGTGTCCTGAACCGCCTGTACGCTGTGCTGCACCCGGAAAGCGTCGCCCAACAGGCCGCCCAGCCCAGGGAACAGAAGGAAAAATCCCGTGAGGACAGCGGCGTGGGCATTGCCGGCGTGGACGGCGTGCTGACGCGCTTCGCCAAATGCTGCACCCCCGTGCCAGGGGATCCCATCGTCGGCTATATTTCACACGGCATGGGCCTGAGCGTGCACAGGGCGGACTGTCCCAATGTGCCCAATATAGAGCCGGAGAGGCTTATATCCGTACACTGGAGCGGTACGGAAGAAAAACCCTACGAGACGGGCATTTTCGTCATCGCCAAGAACGAACACGGCGTTCTGGCCAACGTGTCGCAGGTTTTCGCCCAGAACATGGTCAATATCGCCGGCATCAGAATGGAACGGCTCGTGGACGGGCGGGCCTGCCTGCATTTCACCGTGGAGGTGCGCGACGCGGCGCAGCTCTACGCCCTTATAGAAGCCATACGCGCCCTGCCGGCCATTCTGGAAGTCATACGCGAGACCGAGGGGACGGTGGTGTGACCGTGAGCGTGGCAAAATTTTTCCTGCGATTGTCCTGAAGGCGACGGCGCGTTCCTTGCTTTTTTCCATGAAAAATGTTTTCTTTCCCTTTTGGGCGTGAGAAGCCGACGCTTTCACCAGAATTTTTTGTTATGCGATCGTGGAATGTCGCGGAGCTGAATATGGTTAAAAAACCACTTTGTTTTGTCCTTTTTTTGTGTTTGATTTTAACCGCTTGCGAAGAAAAGCAAAAACAGCGGGCGACGCCGCCCATGCCGGTGGAAGTTCACAAAGTCGCCGCAGCCGATTTCCCCTGGCCGTCGGAGTACCAGGCCCAGGCCGTCGGTTCCCGCTCTGTGGAAATCCGGGCGCGCGTACAGGCCATCATAGAAAAGCGGCTCTACGGGGAAGGCGACTTCGTCCGAGAGGGGCAACTTCTTTTTCAGCTTGAACGCGACCAGTACGAAGCCGCCATGCAGATGGCCGAGGCCAGATATGACAGCGCCGAGCGCGAATGGCGACGCATACGCCCGTTGTACGAAAAGAACGCCGTTTCCCAGAAAGACCGCGACAACGCACGGGCCGCCTATGAAAGCGCCAAGGCGGAACTGCGGCAGGCGCAAATCAATCTGGACTACTGCCAGGTGGTTTCCCCGGTTTCCGGATACAGCAGCAAGGAAAGCGTCACCGCCGGCAACCTCGTGAGCAACAATTCCCTGCTCACCTACGTCAACCAGACAGACCCCATGTACATCGATTTTTCCATCGCCGCGCCGGAATACATGCACCGCCGCAATCTCGCCAAAAGCGGCCGTCTTGTCCCGCCCGAAAACAATCGCTACAAGGCGAAACTCCGCCTTCTGGACGGCAGCGTTTATGAGGGCGAAGGCGAGGTCACTTTCATAGACAGCCAGGTGCAGCCGTCCACAGGCGTCATCAAAGCCAGGGCGGTTTTCGCCAACCCCGGGGGAAAGATTATGCCCGGCCAGTATGTGCGGCTTTTCATGGAAGGCGACGTGCTCAAAAACGCCGTGCTCATTCCGCAAAAATGCGTTTTGCTGACCCGGGAGGGGGCCATGGTCATGGCCCTGGACGCGGGAAACAAGGTCAGCGTCATTCCCATCAGCCTGGACGTGGCCATCGGAGACAAGTACCTGGTCAATTCCGGTCTCAAGGGAGGCGAGCGCATCATCAGCGAAGGGCTGGTCAAGGCCCGGGCCGGGGCGGTGGTGAGCGTGTTTGATCCCGCGGCGGCGCGGCAGCCCGCTTCCGGCAAATAGGACGCGTCATGGCTACATCCTCGAAACCGAATTTCTTCTTGCGGCGGCCCGTTCTCTCGGCCGTCATCTCCATCCTGATCACCCTCGTGGGCACGCTGGCCATAAGGGCCCTGCCCATCGCCCAGTACCCCGAACTGCTTCCGCCGACGGTGCAGGTCACGGCCTTTTACCCCGGAGCTTCGGCCGAGACCATAGCCGCCACGGTGCTGGCGCCCCTTGAGGTCAACATAAACGGCGTGGAAAACATGCTGTACATGACTTCAAACGCCTCTTCCGGGTCGGGCACCGGCTCCATCAGCGTGTATTTCGCCGTGGGCACCAATCCGGACATGGCCCTGGTCAACGTCAACAACAAGGTCAACCTGGCCCAGACCCTGCTGCCGGAAGAAGTGCGACGTCAGGGCATCAGCGTCGTCAAACGCTCGCCCTCCATTCTTCAGGTCATCAGTCTGAACTCGCCTGACGGCCGCTATGACGCCGTCTTTCTGCACAACTACATGCAGACGAACATTGTGGATGAAATCAAGCGCGTCGAGGGCGTGGGCGACTGCACCATATTCGGCGGTATGGACTACGCCATGCGCATCTGGCTCAAACCGGACATGCTGGCCAAATACAATCTCACCGTCAGCGATGTGGCCGCGGCCATCCGGGATCAGAATTCCCAGTTCGCGCCGGGTCGCCTCGGCGACATCCCTTCGCCGAGTTCCACGCAGCTCACCTGGCAGATCGACACCAAGGGCCGTCTTGTCACGCCGGAGGAATTCGGCGAAATCATCGTGCGCTCCGGCCCGGACAGCGCCATGCTGCGCCTGAAGGACGTGGCGGAAATCACTCTGGGGGGCAAGGATTATAGCGTCAGCTCCGAATACAACGGCAGAGAGACGCGCGGAGCGGGCGTTTACCTGCTGCCTGGCGCCAACGCCATCGCCACCGGCGAACGGGTCAAGGCGCGGCTCGCCCAGATAGCCGAGCGTTTTCCTGAAGGCGTCGCCTACGACATTGTGGTCGACACCAACGATTTCGTCATGGAATCCATCAAGGAAGTCATCCATACGCTCATCGAGGCCATGCTCCTCGTTTTCGTCGTGGTCTTTCTTTTCCTGCAATCCTGGCGCGCCACGCTCATTCCCTGCATAGCCGTGCCCGTTTCCATCATCGGCACCTTCGCCGGACTGTATGCCCTGGGCTACTCCATCAACACGCTGACGCTGTTCGGCCTTGTGCTGGCCATCGGCATTGTGGTGGACGACGCCATTGTGGTCATGGAAAATGTGGAACGCATCATGCGCACGGAACATCTGCCGCCGAAGGAAGCGACGGCCAAGGCCATGAACGAGGTAACGGCCCCTGTCGTAGCCATTGTGCTGGTGCTGTGCGCGGTGTTCATTCCTGTTTCCTTCATGGGCGGTCTTGCCGGGCAGATGTACAAGCAGTTCGCCATCACCATCTCTGTGTCGGTGGTGCTTTCCGGCATTGTGGCGCTGACGCTCACGCCCGCGCTCTGCGCCCTGCTGCTCAAACCGCATGCCCACGATTACGTGCCCAACCCCTTTTTCGTGCGGTTCAATTTCCTGTTCACCAGCCTCACCCATCACTATGTGAGGCTGGTGCGGGTCGTCAAGGATTCCGGCCTGCGCGCCATCCTTGTCTTTGGCCTGATGATCGGGGCCGTCGTATGGCTCACCCGGGTGGTTCCCGGCGCGCTTCTGCCCAACGAGGATCAGGGCTTCGTCATCGGGCTGGCCATTCTGGACGATGGCGCGTCCCAGCACAGGACGAAAAGCGTCACCCGCCAGGTCTCCGATTTCGTGCTCAAGCAGCCGTTTACCCAGCGTATTCTCGCCCTCAACGGCCTGGACATCTCGTCGGTTTCCTTCAAAAGCAATTACGGAACGTTCTTCATCCAGCTCAAGCCCTGGGGCGAACGCTCCGAGCCCGGCCAGACGGCGCAGGACATGGCCGACAAACTCATGGGCATCACCATGATGCAGCCTGAGGCCATAGTGTTCGGTTTTACGCCGCCGCCCATTCCCGGCATGAGCACCACAGGCGGATTTGAGGGTTTCGTGCAGATGCGCGGCGCGGGAAGCGCGCGGGATATGGAGATCATGACCGGGAAATACCTGGATGAAGTCATGTCCGCCGAGAACGGCCAGAGAAAATACCCGGCCATAGGTAACGTGCGCAGTCTTTTCTCCACCGGCGCGCCCCAGCTCTACGCGGAACTTGACCGCGAGCGCTGCCGCGACATGGGCATAAACATTTCGGATGTCTTCACGGCCATGAGCGCCACCTTTGGGGCCGCCTACGTCAACGACTTCAACTATATGGGCAGGACGTTCCAGGTGCGCATGCAGTCCGAGGCCGACTACAGGATGTTGCCGGATTCCCTGAACGACGTGTACGTGCGCAACGCCGCCGGGGCCATGGTTCCGCTCTCCTCGCTGATGATCCTGGAACGGCGCACGGCCCCGCAGACGATGGAACGCTACAATGTCTACCCCGCGGCGCACATTTTGGGCAGTCCCGCGCCGGGCTATTCCTCGGGGCAGGCCATAGCCGACATGGAAAAAGCGGCCGGCGCCGTATTGGGCACCGACTACAATCTGGGATGGGTCGGCTCCACCCTGCAGGAAAAACTGGCCAGCGCCGACACGACGACGATTTTCGTCCTTGCGCTGGTCATGGTCTTTCTCATCCTGGCCGCCCAGTATGAAAGCTGGACGCTGCCTCTGGCCGTGCTGACGGCCGTTCCCTTCGGCGTGTTCGGGGCGCTGACGGCCACCTGGCTTCGCGGGCTGTCCAACGACGTCTATTTCCAGGTGGCGCTTGTCACTCTGGTGGGGCTTGCCTCCAAGAACGCCATTCTGATCGTCGAATTCGCCGTCGAGGCCTGGCGCGGCGGCCGCAGTCTCGATGTCGCGGCCATGCACGCCTCGCGCCTGCGCTTCAGGCCCATCGTCATGACATCCCTGGCCTTTATTCTCGGCTGCGTGCCGCTGGCCATAAGCACGGGCGCAGGCGCCAACAGCCGTCACTCCATCGGCACGGCCGTCATCGGCGGCATGCTGGCGGCAACGTGCATCGCCACGCTTTTTGTGCCGTATTTCTTCAAGCTCATCATGCAGACTTCGCTCAGGCTCCAGGGCAGGCAAGACCCCCATCAGGGCAAGGGCTCACTCGAAGAGGAGGATATATGATCCCCATCAGGAAACACCGCCCGGCGCGATACGGAATCTGCGCCGCCGCCGTTTTCATCGCCCTGTCGCTTGCCGCGTGTTCGCTGGCCCCGCGTTACGAGCGGCCGGGACAGGATATCCCGGCCCAATGGCGTAAGGTGGACATCGGCCCGGCCCCTCTGGAAAGCGACTGGTGGTCGCGTTTCAACGATCCGGCCCTCACGGCCCTCATCAATGAAGCTCTGCGCGACAACCAGGATCTGGCCCAGTCTCTGGCCAAAATCGATTCCGCCGCGGCGCAGGCCGGCGTGGCCGCATCGGCGCTCTTCCCCTCTGTGGCCGGCGCCGGGCAGGCTGGCGCGCAGAGCGTTTCGGAAAAAGCGCCCAACTCTCCCGATTATGATTCTCCGCTGACCGGCATGTCGCGTTCGACCACAGCTTACCAGCTTGGTCTCTCCAGCGCCTGGGAGCTGGATTTGTGGGGCAAATACCGCAACGCGCACACATATCTGACCGATGTGCTTCTGAACACCATCGTCGGGCACGAGGCTCTGCGGCTTTCCCTGGCCGGGCAGACGGCGCAGACCTATTTCGCCATGCTGGCCCTGGACATGCAGCTGGACACGGCCCGGCGCACGCTCAAAACGCGGGAAGACGCCCTCGGCATTTATTCCAGCCGCTACAAACAGGGCGACATCACCGAGCTTGACTGGCTCCGGGCCAGGGCTGAAGTGGAGACGGCACGCGCCCAACTCCACATGATAACCATAGCTCTTGACCAGGCCGAAGCGGCCCTGGCGGTGCTTGTGGGTCGTTCTCCCCGCGGAATTGTCGAGGACGCCGTTGAACGGGGAAAAACGCTCAACCGCCTGCCTTCGCCGCCCGTTCTGCCGGAAGGCCTGCCCTCAAGTCTGCTTGAACGACGGCCCGACATTCGAGCGGCGGAATACATGCTCATGGCCTATAACGCCAATATCGGCGTGGCCAGAGCGCAATTTTTCCCGTCCATCTCGCTGACGGGCGCGCTCGGCACAATGAGTTCCGCCGTGAGCAATCTGTTTGTCCCCGCCGCGGGCTTCTGGAACTACGGCGTCTCCGGCTCTCTTCCCATTCTTGATTTCGGCCGCAACTGGTACAATCTCAAGGACGCGGAGGCGCAAAAACAGGCGGCCGTCGCCGTATACCGCAAAACCGTGCAATCCGCTTTCAAGGATATCCGCAACTCGCTCACGGCCCAGCGCGAGGCGAACGCCATTGTGCGCAGCATGTCCACACAGGTGGACAGCCTGCGCCGTTCCGTGGAGATAGCCCGCCTTCAGTACGATAACGGCTACAGCGACTATTTGACTGTGCTGGATGCCGAGCGTCAGCTTTTTTCGGCGGAATTGCAGCTCGCCAATGCTCTGCGGGATCGTTTGGACTCGGTGGTGAGCGTGTGCATGGCCCTCGGAGGAGGTTGGCAGGATCCACGTGTTTCCGCCGGCTTTCCTGTTGACGCCGACAAACTTCGGATTCGCGTTGCTTCGGGAACGCGGAAAAAGGCGGCTGAAGCGGAAAAGACGCCTTAACCCACAGCGTGAGATGCGCATGAACCGGTACCGTCGTTTTTCTGCCGTCGTTGTCGTGTTCTTCTGTTGGCTGGGTATTTGCCCCGCCGATTCAGCTCCGGCGGCCCAGGCAACGCAGCAGACGCCCCTTGAGAACGGACGGAACAAGCCCGCTTCTCCCCTTCATGCCAATCCCTGGGCGTTCAGCGCGCCCGACAGACGCGATGTCAAACAGTGGCAACGGGGAGCGGACGCGGAGGAATTGCGGAAGAAAGCTGTGCAGGGCAGTCGGAATGAGCGTCCGGTCAATACTTCCTCCGCCATTGACGAGGCTTTGAAGCGGGCCGAGCAGGAAAGCCAAAAATCCGCCGGCCTGAACCTGAGCATACGCCAGGAGAACACGTCGTTCAGGGAGACCCGTTCGCCGACCGACGGCGAGGCGCGCCCGGATGAAAAACAATTGCGCACCGGCCGCCACATTGTCGGAGCTTTTGCCGATGTGCGCTCCGGGGAAGACCTGCATATACGCGTCGGCCCCGAACTGATTCTCAAGGACGAGCAGAGCGCGGAAAAAAGCGTCGGCAACCAGCCTGACTCCGCCGTGGGCATGGGCCTGCAGTTCAAGCTGGATTTCTGATTCCCATTTTTCATCAACATCCCGAATTTTCGTTTTGACGGCAGCGCTGTTGGCGAAGGAACTTCACTCCATCACTGATTCACGCTCCCGTCGCCAGGGCGAGGGCGGCAGCCGCATCGCCGGGGGCGATGAAGCGGGCTTCGGGTCGGGCGCGGAACCATGTCATTTGACGCTTGGCATAGGCCCGGGTGTTTTTGAGCCAAAGCTTCGCGCATTCCTCCCGGCTTGTTGCGCCCCGCAGGCAGGTCAGAATTTCGGCGGCGCCGATGCCGGACCATCCAGGAGCGGCGGGGTCAGGGCAGACTGAAAAGGCGCGTGCCGCTTCCTCAAAGGCCCCTTCCGCGATCATGCGTTCGATGCGGACCGCCAGACGCGGCGTCAACCAGGTGAGATCGGCCCCTATGACAATAAGGGGACCTCGAGCCAGAGGGCGGGTTTCAGCATGGGCATGCCACCAGCTGAAGGCGCGCCCGGTGCTGTAATATACTTCCAGAGCGCGGAGAATACGCTGTGGGTCATTGGAGTGTATGCGCGCGGCATAGGTTGCGTCCAACTGTTGCAATTCCCTGTGCAGGGCGGGCAGCCCTTCCTCCGCCAGTCTGGCTCCAAGGCGCGCGCCGACCGTCGGATCAACCGGAGGGATGGAGGCAATGCCGCGCAGCAGGGTTTGGAAATACAGACCGGTTCCCCCCACGAACAAGGGAATTTTGCCGCGCGTGAGGGTGTCCCGCGCGGCCGCGCAGGCGGTTTCAGCCCAGTCGCCGGCGCTGATTTTTTGGTCTGTGGGCAAAAAGGCGTAACAATGGTGCGGGCGGCGCGCCATTTCAGCGGCTGTGGGCTGGGCCGTAATGATGGGGAAATCCGCATATGCCTGCCGCGAATCGGCGTTGATGATTTCTCCGTCCAGGGCTTCAGCCAGGGTCAGGGCCATTTCCGTCTTGCCGGTTCCCGTGGGCCCTGCCAAACACACGACAGGCAGGGAATCCGTCATGAAGTCCGGAAACCTTCGTAGGGCGGCGCCAAACAGGGGGTACCCCGACGAACTTCGCCTTTTTCATATTTTCCCATCAGCTTGAGGCGCACGTTTTCCGGCACCAGGCCGGTGATGTCGGCGCCGTGGCTGGCTGCCGCTTTGACGATGGTGGAGCTGATGAACAGCCACTGGTAGTCTGTCATCAAAAAAACAGTCTGTATGTGGCGGCGGATGCGTCTGTTCATCAGGGCCAGCTGAAATTCGTATTCAAAGTCGGACACGGCCCGCAGCCCCCGCAAAATGGCGCAAGCGCCGCGGGCGGCCGCGTATTCCACCGTCAGGCCGGAAAAAGGCTCCACCGAAACCCTGTCTGCGTCCTTCAGGGCCGCGCGGGCCATCTCCACCCGCTCTTCGTGGGAGAAAAGCGGCTTCTTGGGGGTATTGTCGGCCACAGCCACAATGATGTTGTCGAAAACGTCCAGACCACGCCGGATAAGACTGATATGCCCGTTGGTCAAGGGGTCGAAGGTGCCGGGATACAGGGCTGTTTTCACGTTCGCCTCACGATGTCATATTTCCCTCAAGGACACAGCGCGATTCCATGCAGAGCGCGGCTGATGCGGGGGGGTCAGAATGTTGTGGGTCGCCTCCCGACCGGAAGCGCCAGACAAGAACGCGGGTTCTGCCAAACAGGCGTTCCGCTTCCGGCGCCAGACAGTCCGGCGTCGCCCCCAGTTCGGCTTCTT
Source organism: Desulfovibrio sp. (assembly GCA_031272405.1). Classification (GTDB taxonomy): domain Bacteria; phylum Desulfobacterota; class Desulfovibrionia; order Desulfovibrionales; family Desulfovibrionaceae; genus Desulfovibrio. The sequence goes on from JAISTW010000039.1 coordinate 14,057, forward strand.
TTTCAATTTCAGCCGTCACAAAGGCGTCAGCCGCCAGATGGGGAGGGAGCAGGGCAAGGCAGGGAGCGATGAAGTTTTCCCGGTAAGGGGGATCCAGAAAAACCAGTCCGATTCCGGTTACGCTCGTGCGCCGCAAAAAACGCAAGGCGTCGTCACGCACCAGGCTTACTTTGCCCTCAAGACAAAGGTCCGCGATGTTCCGGCGCAGGCAACGGACGGCTTCTTCGGCTTTTTCCACGACAAGAGCCTCCGGCGCCCCGCGGCTGACGGCCTCAAACGCCAGGCTTCCGCTGCCGGCGAAAAGATCCAGCACGCGGGTTCTTGGCCAGTCAATGCCCCGCGCCGTGAGCAGAGAAAACAGGGCCTCCCGCGTCCGCCCCATGGCCGGCCGAAAACCCTCGCCGCGCGCTGTCTTCAGTACGCGGCCCCGCAGTGTTCCGCTGATGATGCGCATGGTTCACAAACGGGAGATCAACCGGGTGAGGGCATAGTCCAGTTTGGCCAGAGCCTCCTCCGTGTCGGTCTGTTCCACCCAGGGCCTGTCGCCCAGTGAATCGGCCTTGCTCTTGAAGATAGCCCATTTGCGCTCGACTTCCGCCGTCAGGAATTCCCAGTTGACGGCTGGATGGGCCGCTTCCTCAACGGCCTCGGTACGAACGGCGCGGCCCTTCTCCAGAACGATTTCATCCAGGTAGCCCGGAATGAGCGCGTCCATTCCGAAGCGTTGTTTTATGAGAGCGGCCAGGGCGTTCTGCGCCCGTTCCTCCCCGTGTATCAGGACGAGACGCGCGTCCCTGACGGCCAGTGGGGCCAGCCAGTCCAACAGCTGCCCTTGCCCGGCATGGCCGGAAAAGCCGTTAATGGTGAGGATGCGGGCGGCCACTTCCATATCTTCACCGAACAGGCTGATTTTTTTGGCTTTTTCCACAAGCTTGCGGCCGGGCGTGCCTGCGGCCTGATAGCCCACAAAGACGACAGACGCGCCGGGACGCCAGATGTTGTGCTTGAGATGGTGGAGGACGCGTCCGGCATTGCACATGCCCGATGCGGAAATCACCACGGCCGGCCCGCGTGTGGAATTCAGGGCGCGTGATTCGTCGCTGCTCAGGGTAAAACGCAGATTGGGCAGGGCAAAGGGATTCTCTCTGTCGGCCAGCAGTTTTTTGGCCTCATCGTCAAACAATTCATAGTTGTTCTGAAAAATCTCCGTGGCCCGGATGGCCAAAGGGCTGTCTACAATGACGGGCATGTCCCCGGGCAGACGGCCGTCCCTGTTCAGCATGTGCAGACAATAGAGTATTTCTTGGGTACGTTCCACGGCAAAAGCCGGTATGATGACTTTCTCCTTTCTCGCGTAGCTCCAGGCCAGGGCCTCGGCCAGCTCGTCGGCGCTGTCGCTCTCGTTTTTGTGGTCACGGTCCCCATAGGTGGACTCCATAAAAATGTAATCCGCGATTGGGGGTTGCTCGGGATCACGCACGATAAGGGCGCCCTTGCGGCCGATGTCGCCGGAAAAAATCAGACTCAGGGGTTGCCCGTCCTCCATGATTTCAAGACGCAGCGTACCGGATCCCAAAATATGTCCGGCATCGTAAAAAACAGTGCTGACGCCGGGCGCCGGTTCAAAGGGCTGATGATAATCCACCACCCTGAGCAGATTGACGGCCTTGCGGGCATCATCCACAGTATACAGGGGCGGCCGCGGATTCTTCAGACCGCGCCGCCTGTATTTCTCGCTCCGGCGTTGGGCTTCCGTTTCCTGAATGTGGGCGCTGTCTTCCAGCATGACGCGCAGCAGGGCCGCAGTCGCGCCGGTGCAGTAAACGGGTTTGTCAAAACCCTCCCTGACCAGCATGGGCAACAGGCCGGAATGGTCAATATGGGCGTGGGTCATGAGGATGAAATCAAGCTCGCGCGGCCTGTACGCCCTGACATCGCTGTTGCGGCTCTCTATGGCCTTGTTGCCCTGATGCATGCCGCAGTCCACGCAAAAGCGTCCGCCGGCGGCTTCAATGACATGGCAGGAGCCGGTCACTGTTTTGGCCGCGCCCAAAAAACGCACTTTCATTCTGAAAACTCCTTCAAAAGCTTTTTCGCAAACCCTTTGGAGAGACTTTATCCGCGGTGAGTATGCCCTGCTTTCGTCCACGGCGCAAGGGCTTGGCATTGTCTTTGCTAAGCTCTGTTTACAAAGGAGAAACAGTCATGTCACTTTCTTCATTTATGATCAGGCCGCCGGGCGCCCAGAACGCCTCTCCCGCCGGCTCGGCATCCTCTCCGACGCCCGCGCCGCGCCGGCAGCGCGGCGGAACTTCCTTCGCCTCAGTCATGGCGGACAAAAGCGGCGCCAGAGCCGCCGACAAGGATGCGCCCGTCGGCGCGACGGTTTCCGGAGCGCGCGCGGAGATGCGCCGCTCGCATGTGGACTGGAATCCGGCCGGAATACCCTTGTCCGGCAATCGTAACAGCCTCTTGCCGCGTCCGGCCTATCTGGCCGGAAACAGGGAAAATTCCGGTTTTGCCCTCAAACCCGGAGACTTTATCCGCGGCAAAACAAGCGTCAAAAAAACGACGGAACAGCCCAAAGGAAAAACATTGTCCCAAAACGGGGAAATAGGAACGCTTTCAGCCCGCTTTGAGTCGGGTGGGGACGGTATAGCGGCCATCGGCTACGACGGAACAGGAGGCACATCTTACGGCAAATACCAGATAGCCTCACGCGTGGGTGGAATGACGGATTTTCTGAAGTTCCTAGACAGGGAGGCGCCGGACATGGCCGGTCGTCTGCGCAAGGCCGGACCTGCGGACACGGGCGGGCGTAAGGGCAAAATGCCCGAAGTCTGGCGCGACATAGCCCGCGAAGAACCGGAGCGCTTTGAACGTCTGCAGGAGAATTTTATCCGGGAGAGTCATTATCAGCCGGCTCTGGCCGCTATTGTCAAACGTACGCGGCTGATGGAAGACAAGATTTCGCCGGTCATGCGCGAAGTGATCTGGAGCACGGCCGTGCAGCACGGTCCGGCGGGAGCGGCGCGGCTTTTTGACAGAGCGGACAATATGAGCGGCGAGGAGACAGGGCCTGCCTACGAGCGCAAATTGATAAACAATGTCTATGCCTTGCGTTCTGGACAATTCGGCTCCTCCAGTCGTGAGGTTCAGGCTTCGGTGGCCCGGCGCTTCGTGCAGGAAAAAATGCTGGCCCTGAACATGCTTGACGCCGGCAACGCCACGCGGGCCCTGGCCTGACTTACATGGGCAAGCGTCTGCTGTTGCTCAACCTCACCCGTTTGGGAGACATGCTGCAAAGTCAGCCATTGATTGAGGATTTGAGCGACAGCGGACACAATGTGAGTTTGCTCTGCCTGGAAAATTTCGCCCCGGCCCTTTCTCTGATGCGCCGCGTGAAAAAGAGCTATGCCTTGCCGGGAGCGAAACTACTGGCTGACGCCGATTCGCGTTGGACGGACGCCGTTGCCGGGCTGTTGGAGCTGGCGCGCGAAATCAGGGAAAACATTCGTCCGGATGTGGTCGTCAATCTCACGCCCACCCTGCCAGCCCGTTTGCTGGCCAAACTGCTGGCCCCCACACCGTCCGATATTCTGGGCTTTGGCCTGGACGCGGAGGGCTTCGGCGTGAATGGAGGCGTCTGGTCTTCGTTTCTGAGCGGGGCCTCGGCGCGGCGCGTCAACACGCCTTTCAACATAGTGGACATGTTCCGCAGAATGGGAAAAGCCCTCTGTACGCCGGAAACTGTAGGAAGAGCAGGAGTTTTTGTTTTGGAAAAACCGTCCGGCCCGGCGCTGGCCGCAGCGCTGGAACTGCTCCGGCAACCGGAAAACGGCGCCGGTGGCGCAGCACGTGAGCCGCGCGGCTATGTGGGATTTCAACTCGGCGCGAGCGAGGCCAGACGGCAGTGGCCGGTGGAGTACTTCGTCGCTCTGGGCGAACGCCTCTGGGAAAAGGCGCGGTTCTGCCCCATCCTTTTGGGCGCGAAAACGGAGGCCAAACTGGCCGAAGATTACGGCGCCCGAACGGCGAGCCTCCATGTCAACGCTGTGGGCAAAACAGATCTTCCTGAACTGGCGGCGCTTTTGAGCAAGTGCCGTTTGCTGGTGACCAACGATACCGGCACCATGCATCTGGCGGCCGGATTGGGCGTTCACTGCCTGGCCTTTTTTCTGGCCACGGCCCAACCTTGGGACACGGGGCCCTATCTGACGGACTGCTGTTGCCTGGAGCCGGCGCTTCCGTGCCACCCTTGCGCCTACAACCACGTCTGCGCAAACAACAACGCCTGTTTGCGGCGGATACGCCCCGAGACTGTGGGGGACATGCTCCTGGGTTATCTTGAAAGCGGACGTTGGCCCGTGCCCGGCCTGGAGTTGCGGACGCAGGCCCGCGTATGGCTGACTGGGCTGACCGAATCCGGCTTCGCCGTTCTACGCTGTCTTTCCGGACATGACGATGAAGACCGCAGCCGCTGGCTCGCGCAGCAACGCCACGTCTGGCGTCACATTCTTGACGATTTGGACGGCGGCGGCATTGCGGGGGACGAAGGGCAAGAACTTCTGCCCGCCCTTTCATCGGCTTTCAGGGATGAGGTGGTTCCGGCGCTGACCCAGGCGGCGGATATGCTCGCCGTGTTGAGCGAACAAGGCAGGATTGCGGACAAAAGCTCTCTGGCCGGACAGTTGTTTCTGAGAAATTGCGATCGTTTGCAGCGAGTGCTGGACGCCTGCCCGCCGCTGTGTTCTCTGAGTCACTTTTGGCGGGAGCTCGTCCAGGATCGTGGCGGTGATCTTGTGGAGACGGTGCGTTTGACGGATTTGTTGGCCAAGCATCTGGCGCGTTGGGCGGAAGTTCAACAGTGATGGATGGTTGGCATAATCATTGCATATTTCGGCAAAACGCCTTGGGCGTAGAACATTTTTCCTGTGGGAGGAGAATCTCATGATCATAGTTGACGGATGCAAAAGCGGTAAGGAAATTTCCAATTTCGGCAATCTGGAGGAAGTGCTGACGCATGTGATGGAAGGCGAGAGCATGGAGAACCGCGTGGTCACAGATGTTTTTGTGAACAACGAAAGTTTTTCCGAAATCTATCCCCATCAGGCGGAAGACATTCCCTGCGATTCCATTGAGTCTGTGGAAGTGCGCACCGTATCCGCCGAGTCCATGGCTGTGGACATCGCGGCGGAAATGGGCAAAGTGGCTCGTATGATGGCTTCCGGGGCCCGCCATGTGGCGCGTCTGTTCCGCGAGGCTGCCAATTCCGACGCCCTGGAGCTGTTGCAGGACATGCTGGACGTCACCCGTGACTTTATGGGCATGACAGCCGTGCTGCGCGGGAATTTCGCCAAGGACCAGGATCCGGAATTCATGGCTCTTGCCGAAAAACTTTCCGGGCTGCTCACCGAAATGAGCGAATCGCTGGAAATGGAAGACTGGATTCTGCTTGCCGATCTGCTGGAATACGAATACCTGCCCCTGTGCGAGGAATGGCGTGCCGTGAGCGAGCAGTTGCACCAACTGATGGCCAAAAGCATTCCGCAACAACAGTGAATATGACTGTTTTTCCGCGCCGCCGCGAGGTGTCGGCGGCGCGGAAAAGTTTGGAGGCACGTCCATGAGCAAAGGAGTCTCTCTTTTGGACAGGGCTCTGGAGATAGCCCACCGCGAGATGAGCGCCCTGGAGACAGGCGACTATGACGAGGCATCCAGACTGGCCGACCAGCGCGACAAAATCGTGGAACAGGCCTGGGCGGTTCTGGAAAACGAGGCGGGCGACCAGTACAGAGTCCGTCTTGTCAACCTGACGCAGCTTCAGGAGCGTCTGTCGGCTCTGGCTCTTTCCACCAGGGACATGATGCGCGAAAGCCTGCAGCGTTCACGCCGCGAACGGCGGCGCATGCAGGGCTATCATCAGGCCGTCGGCCACGCCCTGCGCGCGTAGTTCCATTCCTCCCGCTTCACTCTTTCCGCTTCATGGCCGCGCGCAGGGCCGCGACTTTGGCGGGGATGTCCGAAGCGCCCGTCAATTCCGAGACCAGGGCGCAGCAACGCGCGCCGTGCCGGGTCACCTCGGCTATATTGTGTTCCTTGATGCCGCCAATGGCCACAAAGGGCACATCCATGTTGCGGCTCACCCAGTCCAGATATTCAAAGCCCACCGGGGCGACCACATCCTCCTTGGTTCGCGTGGCGAAAATGGGCCCCACGCCGACGTAGTCCGCCCCGGCGTCCCGCGCGGCGTGCGCCTGTTCCGGACTGTGCGTGGAGACGCCGACAATCATCCCTTTTCCCACGAGGCGACGCGCCTCGACCAAGGGCAGATCCTCCTGTCCTATATGCACGCCGTCCGCTTCCACGAGGAGGGCAATGTCAATATGGTCGTTGACGATAAAACATGCCCCCGCCTCGCGCGTCAGGGCGCGCAGCAGCCGGCATTCCTCAAGCATCCTGCCGGCCTTGAGGCTTTTTTCCCTGTATTGCAAAATCCGCACGCCGGCGCCAAGAAGCGCCTCGGCAATGACGGCGATGGGGCGGCCCAAGGACAGCCGCGCGTCGGTGATGGCGTAAATATCTGTTTCACCTGGAAGAATTGCTGGCATGACTTTCTCCTGTCGTCTTTTTGGCGTAATGAGAAACATGTGCGTCAGTATGACTTGGCAAGAGACGTTTTTCAAGGTAGTTGTCGCTGCGGGAGTCGCGGAAAGGGACAGACCGATTTTCTCCCCTCTGGGGACGCTTTTGGACACCGCGGAATTGACTCCCGCGCCGATTCCTTGCTATTTTGCCCGAAGGAGAGGGGAAAACATGTTGTTACCGATATTGAGCGGGGCAAGACCAGGGGAGGCGGCTGCAGAAGCGTCAAGACCGCCAGCCGAGGGACGAATTTCGCCCCCTGGGTTGCGTTTTGCCCTGGTGCTGCTCGCCCTGGCCCTTTGGCTCTGCCCGACGGCATGTTGGGCGGCCGCTTCTCCGGCGCCGGAAAAACCGGTCGCTGCCAAACCTGACAAGCCCGACGCGGGAAGCGAGGCCAAAACAGAGGCCAAGTCAGACAAGACGGAGACCAAGCAGGAGCAGGTTGACCCTTGGGAAAACGTCTGGACGGGACAGCGTGAAATGCTCAAGGACGTCAACGTCAGGGCCGCCGCCCTGCGGGACGGGCTCAACGCCGTGACAGCCGATTTGAACAAAAAAATCCGCCCTTATGAGGAAGAAGCACGCCGCCTGCTCGTGCTGACCAATAATTTCAAAAACTGGCCCAATCCTCTGGAGGCCGTCAGCAGACGCATTTCCGCCATTGTGCGCGAAGTGCGGCAAAACATGGATCCTCTCGCGCAATCCAGGGCGGAAGCCCAAAATCTGCTTGGCCGCGTTTCCCAGCAGGCCGACAGTTTGCCAGAGGATGTGCGCGGCGGCAAGGGCAACACGGAAGTGCAAGCCTACATCAAGGCCATAGCCCAGGCCAAAACGCAGCTTGCGGCTGTTCTTGCCCTGTATGACCGCGCCCTGGAACCCTCCGTGGCCCTGCTGGATCGTTTACGGAAAACACAGGAGGAAATATCCTCCCATTTGCCGGTGCTGTGGAAAAATTATTACCTGCTTGAACCGGCGCCCTGGCTGAGTTTGGCCCAATGGCGGCAGGTGCCGCAGGCCATGCGTTATGCCGTGCAGGGCATGTCCCTGCGTCTTCCGGTGGAACTGCCGGCCACGGACGATCAGCGAACGACGGCTTTGCTGCGTTTTGTTCTTGGGCTGGGCATCGCAAGCCTGCTCTGTTTTCTTTTGGCGCGGCGTCTGCTCAATCCGGAATCGCCTGCTCCGGCGCGGCGGATATTCCGGGTGTCCTGCCCGTTTTTGTGCCTCGGCGCCGCCCTGCTGGGGTCTTCTCTTTCCGTCAACGGAGAATTTTACCGCCTGCTGCTGGCGTTGGGCAATCTGTCGGTCATAGCCGGTCAGATATGCCTGGCCTGGGATCTGCGCCGTTTGAAGTACCCCGAAGCCGGCGGCGACAGCGCGCCGTTCTGGCGGCTTATGCCGCTGACCTTTTGCGCTTACGCCCTGCTCTATCTGCCCCTGGTCAGGCTCGTGACGCTGGTGTTCTGGGGGTTGTGCGTCATCGCCGCTCTCCTTTGGCTGCGCAGCAAGAGCGGCAAACGCGCCCCCGCCTGCGCCCTGTCGCTGGAAAACGGCATTCTGGACAGCGAGGGCATTGTGCTTTGGCTGTGTCTGCTGTTATGCACCTTCGGTCTGCATACATACAGCATGATTCTGTATCTGCTCTTTGTCTCCTCCTCGCTGGCCCTGGAACTGGGCCTGGGCAGCATGGCCCTGGTCAGCGACATCAGCGGGAAATTGCCCAGCGAGGGCGCCAAGGCAGCCATGGGGCATTTGCTCCTGGCTTTTGCCGCGCCCGTGGTGCTGGTGACGGCCGTTTCCAGCGTGCTGCTCTGGCTGGCCACATTGCCGGGCGGCCTGTACCTGCTCAGGGAATACCTGTTTCAGGGCGTCAATGTTGGGGAAACGCAGTTTGACGTCATCCATCTGCTGCTCCTCATCACCGTGTTTTATCTGGCCCGGACAGCCGTGGCCATGGGCACGCGGCTTCTGGCCAAACTTCCCCGGCAGGGCCTGACCATAGACGCGACGCTTATCCCCCCCATGCAGACGGCGTACACCTATGCCGTCTGGTGTGTTTTCGGCCTGTTCGCCCTGCGCTCCCTGGGCATGGAACTGAGCAATCTGGCTGTGGTGGCCGGCGGACTTTCCGTGGGCATAGGCTTTGGCATGCAGAATATTGTCAACAATTTCATTTCCGGCCTTATCCTGATATTCAGCCGCATGCTTCAGGCCGGCGATGTGGTGGAGGTGGGCGGCGTGACCGGAAGAGTGCGAAAAATCAGCGTGCGGGCCACTATGGTGGAAACCTACGACAACGCCCTCATTTACGTGCCCAATTCCGAATTTGTTTCCAGCCGCCTCATAAACTGGACGCGCAACAGCCGCTCCGTGCGCCGGGAGATACGCGTGGGCGTGGCCTACGGCTCGAACACGGAAAATGTTATGAAAATCATGCTTGACATCGCCCGCGAGCATCACAATGTTCTCAAATATCCCGCGCCCAGCGCGGCATTTGTTGATTTCGGCGACAGCACCCTTGATTTTCAACTGCGTTTCTGGGTAAAAGATTATGACGTTGGGGTTTCCACATCCTCGGACATCCGGTTGGAGATGGAAAGGCAATTCCGCGCCCACGGCATTGACGTGGCTTTTCCGCAGATGGACGTGCATATCAAGGAAATGCCGCAGCGACTCAAAGCTTCTTTGCCGGCGGCCCAGCGGCATAGCCCGCGCGGGCTTGGAAAACGTCCCCCCGCGCGCGGAAGAAAGCAGGTTGGCGGGAAACAGTCACAACACAAGAACCAGCAACCAAAAGGGGAGAATGAGCGATGATACGCAACGCAAATGAGCGCGTGACTTCAACAGGGGTGAAATTCGGCGGCCCAGGCGAAACCTGGCTGGCCCAGATACTGAACCCGGACGAGTTTTCCGGCAAGGGCAGACTGTTCAATCACAATGTGCTCAAGCCCGGTTGTGGGTTGGGCAAACACCGGCACACGGGTGAATTTGAGGTGTACTATATCCTCAAAGGCGAAGGGCTATACAACGACAACGGAAACGAGGTGACCGTCCGCCCCGGCGACGTGACGGTGTGCCCCGCCGGCGAGGAACACGGCATCCTGAATACGGGCAGGGAAGATTTGGAGTTCATCGCCCTGATTCTTTTTAGTTGAAAAAGAGCGGAGCCGTGAAAAGCCCAGGCGTTCCGCCTGGAACAGGAAGATAGCGGGCGTCTTCTATCTTCCCCGCTCATTGGCATGTTTTATGGCCTTCCTCGTCGGTCAGGTTGATTCTGCCGAATCAAAACCTGACCGACGTGAAGGGCTGTTTCAGTTTTTGGCCAAAATTTTTTGCAGACGGAGGGCGGGATGACGAGAGAAGCCGGAAAGCGCGGCCTCGCGCTTACAATCTGCCTGTTCGCGTTTTTCATATCTTCCGCCCGCTCCGCTCCCCACGCGGACGACAAACCCGACGCCCGCAGGGCCGCGGAGAACGTCAACGCTTTCGCCTTTGATCTGTACGCCCTCCTGGCGAAAAACAACCCGGCGAATCTGTTTTTCTCTCCCCAGAATATTTCAGAGGCTTTCGCCATGCTTCATGCCGGAGCCGGAGGCGAAACCGCCGATGAACTGCGCCGTGTTTTTCATTACGGCGAGACAGCGCAGGCCGACATGGGCGCCCTTCGGGCGGCGCTCAACGCCGCCGGAGACGCCGCTGTTCTGGAAGCGGCCAACGCCGTCTGGCCCGATATCTCACTGAGTCTGAAAGAGTCGTACCGTCTCACGCTCAAAAACAATTTCGGCGCTGAAATCACCCAACTCGACTATCGGAACGATACCGACAAGGCCATACAGACCATCAACGACTGGACGCAAAAGCAGACGCGCGGCAAAATCCGGGATCTCATCGCCCGGCTCGCCGCGAACACGAAACTGGTTCTCACCAGCGCCGTCTACTTCAAATCAAACTGGGACGCCGAATTTCCCAAGGCGGACACGCGCAAACAGCCTTTCCGCAAAGCCGACGGAACAGCGCCGGAAGTCGAGCTTATGAGCCGCAGCGGGCTGATCGCCTATTGCGCCGGGGACGGTTTTCAGGCGGTCAGACTGCCGTACAGGGATGGAACCTGCGCCATGCTTGTGGTTCTGCCGGAAAAACAGAAAGACGGACGTTTCGCCCCGCTTGATCCGTTGGCCTCCAACGACGTGTTCCGACGTATCGTTGAGGGGATGCAATGGACGGAAGTCATCGTGCGCATGCCCAAGTTCAGAAACGAGGCGCGGTACGAACTCTCGGATTATCTGCGTCGGGCCGGCCTGGCGAGAGCTTTCTCCCCCGGAGCGCAATTCGACGGCATATCGGACACGCCTTTGCTGGTGGATCAGGTGGCGCACAAGACCTTTGTGGACGTGAGCGAGACGGGCACTGAGGCGGCAGCCGCGACTTTTGTCGGCGTCCGGGCCATGGCCGGACCGCCGCGTCCAAAGCCGGAGCCGATAGAGTTCCGCGCCGACCACCCCTTTCTCTATTATATTGTTGAATCCAGCGCCAGGGTCATCCTGTTCATGGGGCGCTATGCCGGGCCGGAGGCAGGAAAATGACCCATACGGCGGACGAGCTTGCAAGGATTGAGAATCCCGGCAAATATTGAACTTGCTTTTCTGCCACCCTATTCGCCAGACCTAAACCCTCAGGAACAAATCTGGGATAAAATCAGGGAAAAATTTTTCGGCAACAGACTGTTTACATCTCTTCAGTCAGTTATTGACACAGCAGTCGAGGGCTTGCGTCACCTGGAGAGTATCCCGGAAATGGTTAAATCTCTCACTCATAGAGAATGGATGTTAAATCTCACTTGATTGCAACTTGGTATAAACTACTACACTCTGGAGTGGCGGCAACCACTATAACACAAATTACGAAGCCGCTTTCGATATGGCCACAAAATGGTTCGATACCGTTAACCCTGATGATTCCGCCGGGAAAAACATCAATGTCTTTCTCTCCGATGGATATCCGAATCTGTATTTAGAGCAGTTTAACTTTCATTTTATATATCCACAAGATTCAAACCAGCCTTTGTCATCTTTGGCTGTAACCATACCCAAGGCGATTCCTACCGCCGATAAAAGTTCATCGGAGGTT
>JAISTW010000078.1 GCA_031272405.1 Desulfovibrio sp.
TGCCCCCGGTTCCTATGACAGCCACCTTTGTGGCGGCAAAAGCGGCGTGCGTTTGAGGATTGAAGTTGACGAAACCGTTCTGACGATCAATGATGGCTTCCCACATCCGCACCATAAGACGACCTCCAATGTAGTTGCCACATACATATTGAACCAGGCTTGGGCCTCGTGAGCATTGCTTGCGTTCATTGAAAGACGCGTGTCAAAAAGGCCAGATCAGCGGAATGTAGAAGGTGCAAAACACCAGATAAATAAGCACGAGGGGAAGACCGGGCTTGACGTAATCCATGAAGTGATAATTGCCGGCGCCCAGCACCAGCGTATTGGGCGGCGTGCCCACAGGCGTGGCGAAGGCGCAGGAAGCGGCAATGGCCACGGCCATGATCACCGCGTGGGGGGAAACGCCTATCTCGTCGGCGATGAACAGGCCAATGGGGCAGAGCAGGGCCGCCGAGGCCGTATTGGACATAAACTGGGTCAGACCGGCGGAAAGAGTGAACAGAACAGCGGTAAGCAGATACGGCGATGGAGCGGAGCCCATCATGCCGATGACGCTGTCGGCGATGAGCTTGCCCGCGCCGCTCTTGTCCAGAGCCATAGCCACGGGCATCATGCCCGCAAAGAGAAAGATGGTTTCCCAATCAATGCTGTGGTAGGCCTCCTGCTCCTTGATGCAGCCGGTAAGGACCAGAAAGGCGGCCCCAAGACCAGCCGCCAGTTCCAGAGGAACCCGTTTGATATCCAGAGCCATCACAATAATCACCAACACCAGGGTAAGGCCGGTTATCCACATCTTGCGCGGGCTTTTGCTCTTCGGGCCGCCTGCGGATCCGGCGGCCTCCTCGGCCTTCCTGGCGTCCGCGTCGCCCTTGGGCAAAAATTTGGTCCCGATGAACATCATGTAGACGATGCCGATGATGGTCAGGGGGATGCCGATTTTGGCGAATTCGAAAAAACCGAAAGGCGTCAGGGAAGCCGCGGCCAGGGCGCCGTTGGCGATGATGTTCGGCGGCGTGCCCACCAGGGTTATGGTGCCGCCGAAGCCGGCGGCGAAGGCCAGGGGCATGAGTTGACGCGTGGGAGAGATGTGGGCGGCGGAACAGATGCCGATGATCACCGGCATGAGGGCGGCAGTTGTGCCGGTGTTGGAAGAAATGGACGAGAGAACGGCCGCGATGAGCATGGTGCCGAACATCAGGCTCTTTTCGCCGCTCCCACAGAGCCTGACCACCAGATTGCCGAGCCAGGGCGCGAGCCCCGTGTTAAACATGGCCGCGCCTATGACGAACATGGCCGCGAAAAGCACTACCGTGGAATTGGAAAGACCGGAAAAAACCGTCCTGGCGGGAATGACTCCCAGGAGTCCCAAGGTCATGGCCCCGCCCATGGCCGTAAGGGCGAGGGGGATGAGTTCCGTGGCAAAAAGAATCGCCATTACGCCCAGTACAAACAATGTCAGTACGGCCGGCGAAAAGTCCATATCGGCAAACCTCCCATGTAAAAATGTTGTGCAAACCGCTGAATCATCCTATGCCTCAATTCCACATATCCAAACAAAGGCGCGAAACTCCCGTGCATACGTCACAGATGCCGCGCCCTGAGCTGCCCGCAGGCGGCGCTGATGTCCAGACCCTTGCTTTTGCGTACCACGGCCGTGATATGACGTTTCCATAAAAAACGTTCGAAGGCGAGAACGCGTTCCGGGTCCGGGGACGCATAGGGCAGGTTCTCGACGGGATTGTAGACGATGAGATTGAGTTTGCCCCTGACCTCGTTCACAAGGCGGGCAAGTTCGCCGGCTTGCTCAAGCCCGTCGTTGACGCCGGCGATGAGCAGATATTCCAGGGTAATGCGCTCCCTGGTCTTGAGTGGATAGGCTTTGAGCGCCCGAACGAGATCCGGCAGGGGCCAGCGGGCCGCCCTGGGCATGAGCTCGGCGCGCAAGGCCTGATTGGGCGCGTGCAGAGACACCGCCAGATAGCACAAACCGCTTGTTCCCAGTTCCTCAAGCCCCTTTTCCAGTCCGCAGGTGGAAACAGTTATGCGGCGCGGTGAAAAATTGAGCCCCCTGTCGTCGTTGAGACAACGAAGGGCGCGCAGCACTTCCGAAAGATTGAGCAGAGGCTCGCCCATGCCCATAAAAACGAGATTGCGCAGCATGGGGCGATCCGGCCTGCTGTCTCCCAAATAGGCGCGGGCCGTCAGCACCTGCCCCAAAATCTCTCCCAGGCTCATGTTGCGTTCAAAGCCGGTCTGTCCTGTGGCGCAAAAAGAACAGGACATGGCGCAGCCCACCTGACAGGAGAGGCACAGGGTCCAACGCCGCGCGCCCGAGCGGGAATCCGAGGGTATAAGCACGCTTTCAACCAGGGCGCCGTCATCCAGACGCAACAAAAATTTTGTCGTTCCGTCGCCGCTCTCCCGCACCAGCGCCACATCGGGCCAGACAATGCGGGCCCGTTCGGCCAGACGGGCGCGACAGGCCTTGGAGACGTTGCTCATGGAATCGAAGTCGCGGGCCAGCTTTTGCCACAGCCATTGCCATACCTGCACCGCACGAAAATCGGGTTCTCCGAGTTCCGCCCGCATCCAGTCAGTCAATTCGGGCAAGGTAAAGTCAAGCAGGTTTGTCATACGCCCGACAGGTCAAAGTCAAGAAGATTTATCGCAAGCGGTGGCCTGACGCAATTTTCTGGTCTGCAAACGCTGGTGGACGAAATCAACCGGTTTGACGTCCTCGGGAACGGCCTCCAAGGGAAATTCCGCGCGACCCAACATCCTGTGGCCGCCGGCCGTGCCCACATCGTGAAAACAGGCATCGGCCAAACGCCCGATGTCCCGTCCGCCGTCTCCCCGGAAAATCACCACCACGGTTTTGTCCACAACGCCGCTCACAGCCACCCAGCGCAGATCCTGCATTTTAGTGAAAAAATCCGCGACAGCCACAAGCAAATCGGCGTTTTTGACATGCTGCAGAGAGACATACACTCCACCCCCGCGACAGTCCCTGATGGAGCGGAAGGCCTGGGCAAAAAGCGGCAACCATTCACGCCGATATTCACTGCGAACGATACGGCGCAGCAGGTTGATGTCCGCGAAACGCGAAAGCCATTGCCAGGCGCGCAAATCCTTGTCGCTGCCGCCTCTTTCAAAGGTTCCGGTGTCGGTGCGTATTCCGTAGAGCAGGGCTGTGGCCAGACGCGATGTGGGGCGTATGCGCAACAAGTTGAGCAAATGCGTCAAAATGGTGCTGGAAGCGCCCAATTCCGGATGGATGATGCTCAGAGTCTCCGCCGGGAGCGGCGGGACATCCTCCGGCGGCAAGGGGTGGTGATCTATGACGAGGGAAAAGGGGATGCCCTCAAAAAGCTTGTTGTGATGCGGCTGGGAATCCACTATGGCAAAATGGTCGAACGTCTGCGCTTTTTCCGGATCCCATGCCTTGACCGGGATGCGCAGATCCCTGATCATGCACAGGTTGTCCGGCCGCGTCACTTCGTTGATGCGCATGATGTCCACGCTGTGGACGCGGTTGAGCATGATGCGCTTCAGGGCCAGAGCCGAGGCCAGAGCGTCCGGGTCGGCGCAGATCATCAGGCACCAGCGATCCGCCTTGTGCAGCCCGGCGCGCCAATGTTTGAAACGATTCACATATTCACCGGCAGCCATGTCATTTCCCCCGCAACCAGCGACAGCACAGCGTTTTTACGACAGGGAGGGACGTCTCCACGCCCCCCCAGTCGAACACCTCCACCAGATGAACCTTGGCTCGGGACAAACGGAGCGCAAGGCGCTGCGCGTCCGCGTATTGCTCCCGCGTCAATGCAACGAGCGGCAAATGTTCATCTCTTCCGCCAGGCGCGCTCCAGTGGACAAGTTCAGCCGCTTCCGGCAATTCGGAAGCCAAAAGACTGCCTTGGTCATAGCCCAGAAGATGTCCAATGTCCAGACACACGCCGAAGCCGTGTTCAGCCGAAAAATTTTCTCCCAGTTCAACCAGATCGCAACAGGCAATATTTTCAAGCAGCAAGGGCACGGAACTCGCCCGGCTCCAGAATTTGATGAAATCCCCCAGCAAACGGCGCTTATGCGCGGAAGAGCCTGGGGGCGGATGGAGCACCGCCCGGCTGACGGACAGAAACCCGACCTTGTCCAATACGGCAAGGGCCGCTTTTGCCGCGGCGTCCGCGCCCAGATCCCAAGGCAGATCACAGGGCAGATGCGCATGCCACGAAAGAGGCAGTGTGAGCAACGAGCGCGGCAAGTCCTTCTCGGAGTATTCAAGGCAAGCCTTGCAGTCAAAAAGACACAGACAGACTTCATCCACCCTGCCGCACAAAAAAAATGCGTTCTCGGCCACAGTCGCGGGCAAGACGCAGGAAGGCGCTGCAATCCTTACAGCAGTCGCGTTATTTTCCACCCTCCGTCCCTTGCCCATTGCTCGGCCGCGTTTCCGCCCAACACGCAGACATTGCCCACGCGGGCCACTTCCGCCAGCACCTCGGCAAAATCACTGAAATGGCGCGGCGTGGTCGCGAACATCTCCTCCCGCGCGCGTTGCCGTTCCTCGTCGCTCACGCCCGTCAGGTAACGCGCCAGAGAACGCGCCCCCTTGGCGTCGGGCAGCATGTAGGCGTCCATATCTCCCACTGCGCCCACAATGGCGCGGGAAAGCTGTTCCGCGTCCGGCCTGAAATCACGCAAAAATACGGCCAGATCGTCATAAGCGGTCAACGTTGCGTCCACATTGGGGTCACGGTAGGATGAGAAGACCAGAACGCCGCTTTGCCTGTCCAGCGCGCAGGAAGCTCCGTAAGCGCCGCCGCGCACGCGCACTGTTTCCCAAAGCCGGCCCATGCGCAGACAGCGCAGCACAACTCTGGCCGATCCGTGCCAAGTATAGCCCAAATCATAAATATTGGCGGCCTTGCCCACGTAGTTCACCATCACGGGGGCGATAACGGCCTCTCCGTCGGGCAGGGACAGAGGCATTGGCGTATCCGTCTCCTGCTCCTCGCGCAGGGGAAGCGCGTCCAGAAGTTTTCCGGCTTCCTTTTCGACAGAAAGCAGTCCCTGAGTCTCAGCCGTGCAATCAAGGAGCGCCCCGTCCCGGCCGATGAGCAGAGCGCGCAAACGTTCCATATCGGCAAGAACGCTTTCCGGCGACTTTTCCAGCCTTGTCTGCAAAAGGCGCAAGCTCTCCAGATAGCTGACCCCGGCCGTGCATTCGCCGAAGGCATCCGCGCCCGTATAGTGCGCCCGCAGGCGCAGTCCCACTGCGACATTGCCGGCGGTTTGCAGGCCGTGTTCCAGACGGGATTTTTCCTCCGGCAACATCTCGCTCAGACGCTGCCGGAGCACGGCGGCGTCTTGTTCCGGCTCCAGAAGGATTTCACTGAATATCCTGAAAAGATCGGGGATTTTTCCGTAAACGGCTTTGCCGCACAGGCTGACGTAACGTACTGTGTCGTTCCCGTCCCCTTCCCTGTTTTTGAGGCCGACAAACATGCCCGCGCCCAATCCGCCGGTCTTTGCCGCCATCCATTCTCCGAGGCCGGCGAAATCCCGTCTGGCCGTGCCGCATTCGGTCAGGGAACGCAAAAACAACGGCAAAAGCGGCGCCAGGTCATCGGGCAAACGATATATGGGCATGAGCACGGACGCATAGGCGATCCCGTTGGTGGGCAACTCATGGCGCAGGCTCAGATGCGGGAGGTGCCGCACGCCGCAGGGGACAGGCGTGTTTTCGCGCGGCAGATCCCCGGGCGTGAGGCTGGGGATGAGCGCCAGGTCTTCGGGTTTGTCTGGAGTCAATTGAGCTTCCTGAAGCCGGCGCGTCCTGGCCGCCGCATCCTTGCGGGCAGCGCTGTCGCAGGCGGCGCGCAGACGCTCCAGCCTGGTTCTTTCCGCCTCCTCCCTGGCCTGTCCCAGACTTTCGTCCGGCCTGAGCACAACAGTCACCCGGTGGCTGTTTTCAAGAAAATGCGTCCCAAGCAGATTTTCGAAAACCCTTTCCCCGGCGGCAAGCCGCGCCTTGATGTTTGCCAGAGGCTCCTCATAGGCCAGCGGGGCCAAGGGATCGCCGTCGTATAACCAGGTGGAGAGAGCCTGAATCATGGCGGCCAAACCGCGCGGGAAACGTCCGGAATTGTTTTCCCGGCGGGCGAACTCCACGCTGTTGACGGCGGCTTCCACCGCCCCGGGAGCGAACCCGTCCGAAGCGAGACCCGCCAGAACATCAAAAACAAGCTTTTCCGCAGCGGCCACATCTTCGAGGGGCACTCCCTTGAGTCCGGTGGAATAATACATCTGGCGCAAATCCGTTTCCAGCCCGCAACCCGCAGTATCTTCCCCAAGACCGGAACTGATGAGCGCTCTGCGCAGGGGGGAACCGGGCAGACCTTCCAGGAGATGCTCCAGCATTTCCATCAACAGAGCCAGCTCAATGTCCCCGCGCTCACCCAGCAGCCAGTTGACGGTGAACAGGGCGCGTTTTTCCCCTTCCGTCGCGGCATAAACGGCTTCCATCCGCCCATTCAATTTCCTGACAGGTTGAAGAGGGATGCCGGAATCAACCGGTTTCGCTCCGTAGCCCTTCAATTCGGCGTTGACGCGGGCCAGACGCTGCGGCTCCGGATCGTCGCCCCAGAAAAAAAAGCGGGCGTTGCTCGGATGATAATAACGTCTGTGAAAATCACAAAAGTCCGCATAGGCGAGATCGGTAATACGATCGGGGTCTCCGCCGGAATCCAGACTGTAAAGCGTGTCGGGGAAAACGGCCTGCTGGCTGAGCTCGGCCAGACGGGAATCGGGGGAGGAGTACACTCCCTTCATCTCATTGTAGACGACGCCCTTGAACGTCCAGGGGGCATCGTCGCCTTCCGCCTCGACATGCCAGCCTTCCTGGCTGAAAATGTCTTCACTCAGCCTCGGGTGGAAGACCGCGTCCAGATAGACGTCAATCAGGTTGTAAAAATCCCGCAGATTGACGCTGGCCACGGGGTAGCATGTCTTGTCCGGAAAGGTGAAGGCGTTCAGAAAGGTTTGCAGAGAACTTTTGAGCAGCTCCACAAAGGGTTCCTTGACGGGATATTTTCGGGAACCACAGAGAACGGAATGCTCCAGAATGTGCGCCACGCCCGTGGAGTTGGAAGGGGGAGTGCGAAAGGTCACTCCAAAACACTTGTTCTCGTCGTGGTTGATCACCGAAAGCAACTGCGCGCCTGTGGCCTTGTGCCTCCACAGGCGCGCCGTGCCGCCGATTTCCCTGAAGCTGTCCTCTCTGAGGAGTTCAAAGCCATGCTCAGTTTTCGAGTCGCGCGCTTTGCCAAAGCGGCGTGTTTTCGCTGTTCTCATAGCCGTGTTTCAATTGTTTG
Source organism: Desulfovibrio sp. (assembly GCA_031272405.1). Lineage (GTDB taxonomy): Bacteria > Desulfobacterota > Desulfovibrionia > Desulfovibrionales > Desulfovibrionaceae > Desulfovibrio. The sequence continues at coordinate 7,377 of JAISTW010000078.1, forward strand.
CCGGCTTGAAGACAGCCTGCATTCCCTGGCTGAGGGAGGCCACGGCCTCGTCGAATTCACGTTGCAGGGATTCTATCAATTCCCCCACGGAGATGATTTCGTTCACGCGAAAGACATTGGACCCGCAAAAGGCGAAACCGCGTTCCAAATTGCCCTTCATGGCGTTGATGAGCGCCTGGGCGATGCAGTAGGGCGTTTTTTCCTGTTCGCAGGTGCTCACGCAGTGAAAAATGCACTTGAAAGGCTTTCTCAGCCCTTCACGGGCGGTCTGAATGAACTGATTGTACAAGGCCCGACCGGGCATGCCCACGGGGCTGGAAATGATGGTCACGTCCTCCGCCCTGGCGGCGAGATAGGACTGCTTGAAACGCTCATCGGCGTCGCATTCGTGCGTGGCCACAAAGCGGGTGCCCATCTGTACGCCCGCCGCCCCCAAATCCAGAAAGCGCTTGATGTCCGCCCCCGTATACACGCCGCCGGCGGCGATGACAGGCAGCGCGCGGCCTTTTTGGTCCTCATAGGGCTTGACCGCCTCCACGACTTCGGGAACCAGTTTCTCCAGGGCAAAGGAAGGGTTCTGGATATCGCCGGCCTTGAATCCCAAGTGCCCGCCCGCCTTGGGGCCTTCCACCACAAAAGCGTCAGGCAGGTAATCGAAGCGGGAAAGCCATTTTTTTACCAATATGCTGGCCGCCCTGGCCGAGGACACTATGGGCACCAGTTTGGTTTTGAATTCCTCTTTTTTGCTCTCGCACAGTTCCAGCAGGTGTCGGGGCAAATCCGTTGGCAACCCGGCACCGGAAAAAATGATGTCCGCCCTGTTTTCGATGGAGGCCCGCACCATCTGACTGAAAGTGGTCAGGGCCACCATGATGTTGACCCCCACTATGCCGTTGGTCATCTGCTTCGCTTTGATGATTTCCTCACGCAGGGCGCGCACATTGGCCTCTATGGGATTGGTGGCCACATCCGGTTCTTTCATTCCGATCATGGCCCCGGCGATGACGCCTATGCCGCCTTGGTTGGCTACGGCCGAGGCCAGCCCGGACAGGGATATTCCCACGCCCATGCCGCCCTGGACAACCGGGATCCTGGCCACTAGGTCACCGATTTTCAGTGCTGGAAAAGCCATATGGAAAGCCTCCGGTATTGTTGTCGTTTTTCGGGATTATTCCCCGCGGCGTTTTTATACCCCGAAACATATTCGGATGCAACCGCACGCTCCCGATGATGCAGACGGCTCTGGAGCAACGCCGCTCTGTCAAAGCCGCAATTTTTTCAGTTTGTTCAACAGCTCGCCGCCCCTAACCCGGCCGATGCCCGGCACGGCCAGCAGGTCGTCCAAAGACGCCTTACGCATGGCGTCAATATTGCCGAATTTTTCCCAAAGCAGCCGGGCCGTGACAGGGCCTATACCGGGCAAACGCATCAACTCCCCGGAAAGGGCGGCGCCGCGGCGAGCCCTGCGGTGGCGGCTGACGACAAAGCGATGGGCCGTATCCCGAATATGCTGCAAATACAGCAGCTCAGGCGAACCTTCGCGTATGGGCAGGGGATTGCTCCTGCCGGGAACAAAAATTCTGTCCGCCACATTTCCGGCCCGCCGGTCCGCTCCGCCCTCTTCATTTCTGGCCTTGGCAATGGCCGCCAGGGCGAACACGCCTTCTTTTCCGGCTTCGGCCATGGCCCGACGCACAGCAGTGAGCTGTCCCCGCCCCCCGTCAACAAGCAGAACATCGGGCCAGGGAGGCCCGCTCTCCAGACGGCGCGCCGCCCAGTCGCGCAGGCTTGCGTAGTCGTCTCCCCCGTTGGGCAGGGCATAGAGGCGGTATGCCTCCGGCACGGGCCGCCCGTCCTCAAACACGACAAGACCGGCCTTGGTTTCACGCCCGCCGGTGTGAGAAATATCCACGCACTCAATGCGTCGCGGCGCCTGCGGCAAATGCAGGACGCCGGCCAGTGTTTCCACCGCGGAACGCGACCTCGCGAGGCCTACAAGGCGGGCACGTTCCCGCGCGTTGGCGGCGGCGATGTCCACAAGCTGATTGTCGCGGGCGTTCTGGGGGGCCACAATGCGCACGGTTCCGCCCCGGCGTTCGCTCAGGGCCTGTTCCATAACCAAACGGCCGGAACTGTTTTCCGCCTCCATATCGGAAAGCGGTTCGGCAGTTTCCTCACGAAGTTCCGGAGCAGGCAGCCAGGGCAAAAGCACGCGCGGCGGCGGCGGCAGATTCTCGTAAAACTGTCCCAAAAAGGCCCAGAGCAGTTCCGGCGCGTCGTCAAATCCCAATCCGGCAAAATAAAATCCCCTGCCGTCGGTCACGGCGCCCCCGCGCACAAAGGCAATGCCCACGGCCAGACCGTCGGCGGCGGGGAAAAGTCCTATAGCGTCCATATCGCCGCCGCCGGGCAACACCGCCGCCTGTCGTTCCAGCGTGCGCTCCACGGCCGCTATCTGATCCCGCAGTCGGGCGGCCCTTTCAAACTCCAGTCTTGCGGCGGCCAGCTCCATGTCCGCCCGCAGACGCGAGAGCAAATCCGGCGCCCGGCCCTCCAGCAGCTCGCAAACGCCGAGCACCGTCTGATGATACTCTTCAGGGGATATCAACCCCATGCAGGGGGCCGGGCATTGCCCCATGTGATGGTACAGGCAGGGCCGAATCCTGTTCTTCATGGCCCTGTCGGAACATCTGCGCAGGCCGAAAGCCTTGTGCAGCAGTTTCCAGGTTTCACGCGCCGAGAGGCCGGAAGTGAACGGTCCGAACAGCCGGCTGCCATCATGGCCGGGCCGGCGTATGATTTCCAGACGTGGGAACGGCGTTTTGGCGTTGAGTCTGAAGAGAATATACTGTTTGTCGTCACGCAGGACGATGTTGTACCGCGGCCTGTGTTTTTTAATGAGACTCGCCTCCAGCAGCAGAGCCTCCTTTTCCGTGGTGGTGGCGATAATGTCCAAGCCGCGTGCGTGCCCCAGCATGGCCCTTGTTTTCGGGCTCTGGCGCTCCGGCTGAAAGTAGGAGAGCACACGCCGCCGCAAGGCGCGCGCTTTGCCCACATAGATGATGCGGCCCCTCTCGTCCCTGTACAGGTAGACACCCGGGGACAGGGGAAGACTGTGCGGATCGGGTTTGTCCAATTTTTATGTCGCGCCGTCCGTCCAGGACTGAAGAGCTCCGATGATTTTACGGGCCTGGTCGACGCCGGAAATCGTAAATTTCGACTGCCTGCGGTATTCGCCGCCGGATTTCCTGTAACGGGCGATAATGAATTTGTCCGGGCCGTAGTCGTCGCTCTCCGGCCGCCATTCCTGACAGCGAAAAATTATTGTCGTCCAGCCCCCTCTGCTGAGAACGACCTTGTCCAGTTCATTGACCAGAATCTGGCCGTTTTCCTCATAATTCACCGTGATATCGTCGATGTTTTCAAACACGTCTGTCCCCGTGATTTATCGTAATGCCGTCAGTCGGCCTAACCTTCAGATTCCAGCATAGTTCGCAAGCGCGCCGCGTATGTCTTCCGGCAACGGCACGGGTTTGAGCTGCATGGTGGCCGGGGAAGGCCCGTAGGATTCCATTCTTGCCTTGGCCACTTCCGTATAGGCCATCAGGGTTTCGGCCATGGTCAAATCCCGACCGCTGGCCACCTTGCTGCCCAACATGCTCATCACTGCATTGGGTTTCGACACAGGTTCATACATATCGGCTTCTCCTGCATTTTAACCGGAGTTTTGAAAAACTAACGAACAAAACGTCAAAAAACTTTAGGCTGTTGCCCATGCGGCGGCATCGCGCGCCGCGCTGTCCGTCTGTTCAGACTTGATATTGATAATATCAAAATCGCCGCGGCGTCAAGAGATATGAGCGGAGGAGAGTTTTACTTTTGCAATGACAAACTTTTACAATTTTGCTATTCTCTTTTCAGCAGCAAGGAGGATAACGATATGCCCTGTCTCAGATGCGGCTCGGAAGCCATCGTAAAAA
>JAISTW010000015.1 GCA_031272405.1 Desulfovibrio sp.
ACGGAAAAGCTGCAACGGGCCGCGGCCCACGCAACAGGCGCGACCATATTCGGGTATATGGTGCGGGATCCCGAGCGCTTCGGCGTCATCAGCTTTGACGCGAACGGCTCTCCGACAGGCATAGTGGAAAAGCCCGACAAGGCGCCTTCCCCTTTTGCCGTGACCGGCCTTTATTTTTATGACGACCAGGTCGTCGGCATAGCCAAAGGCATACAGCCCTCCTCACGGGGTGAACTGGAAATAACCAGCGTCAACCAGGCCTATCTCGCGCGGGGCCAGTTGAGGGTGGAACGCCTGGGCCGCGGCTTCGCCTGGCTGGACACGGGCACGCACACAAGCCTGCTGGAGGCTTCGGCATACGTGCAGACAATAGAGGAACGCCAGGGACTGAAGGTAGCCTGTCTGGAGGAGATAGCCTGGAGACAGGGCTGGATAGGCGATGCCGACATGGAAAAAGCCGGACGTTTTTTCGGCAAAACAGAGTACGGCCAGTATCTGTTGCGCCTTCTGGAAACAAGATGACGAAGAAAGGACACTATGGAATTTTTCTGTTTCGCTCCGGACGGTCCTGTGTTGATGACGCCTGTGGTGCATGGCGACGAGCGCGGCTTTTTTCTGGAAACGTTCCGGCAGAACGAATTTGAGGCCCATTGCGGCAGGCATGTTTTTGTACAGGACAATCACAGCAAATCAAGGCGCGGCGTACTGCGCGGGTTGCACTATCAGCTCGCCCGGCCTCAAGGCAAGCTGGTGCGCGTTGTCCGGGGCAGCGTCTACGACGTCGCGGTGGACCTGCGCCGCTCTTCCCCCACCTTTGGGCGCAATTTCAACACGGTTCTGGACGATGAAAAACGATGTATGTTCTGGGTGCCGCCGGGTTTTGCCCACGGTTTTGTCGTTCTGAGCGACGAGGCGGAATTTGTGTACAAATGCACGGAATACTACGCCCCTGACGACGAATGCTGCATACGCTTCGACGATGCGACGCTGAACATTCTCTGGCCTTTCGCCGCCGCCGACTTGATTGTTTCCGCCAAGGACAGGCAAGGGCTCGCTTTCGACGAGTGCCCGAAATACGCCTGATCGTATAAAGCGCTTCAATGCCTTCAACCGCGGTTATGCTGCCCCCTTGAAAAGCCGCCAGCAAGCCAAAATATGGCAGAAGGCGGGTATAGAAACGGCAGGCAATGATGAAGCAATCCAGCGCCGGCACATCCTCCGTCAGTCGAAGGAACGCAAAAAATCAGTTGGTCTCACGATCGGGAAAGTTGTGCATATGCCTTGCATGGCAAGGATATCCTCATCTCCGGAAACCAGCGCGTCGGCGCTCGACTGTCGGGCAAGATGAAAGAAAACCGCATCCTGGGCATCACGGAGTCCGGCTACCGGCGCATAGGCGTCCTGAATCTCAACCGTTTCAAAAAACGGGACAACATCCCCCAGTAAAGATTCAATCTCCTGCCTGGAAAGCCGGAATTTTGGGTAAGCGAGTACCCGTATGAGTTCCTTGACCGTTTCACGACATCCCAGCGGAATAAACCGTAATGCCTGCCAGTGCGTCCGAAGCGTTGAAAGACGGGAATGCTGGAAGACGAGCGCGGACACCAGACAGTTGGTGTCCAGAACAACCCGTAAGCGGTTCATGGGTCAAGCCTGCCGCGCAAAAGCAACAGCATCCGCTACGTCATCTTCGGTGATTCCCAGAGAGCGTAGTTTTTCCCGTACGTTGTCTCCGGCATTGACTTTTACGGGAGTCAGAATGATTTTCCCGTTATCGGCTTGCACATCAAAATAGGAAATGTCTCCCAATTGTCTCATGATGGCCTTGGGCAGGGTGAGCTGATTTTTGCTGGTGACTTTTGCTAACATGGCTCTCTCCGGAAATAAGATTTCCTTTTTTATGATTGTAAGGAAATCATCCTTCCTGTCAAGGATGTTCCACGCCGCCGGTCGACAGCAGGCCAGGGACCGAGACGTCAACTTGGGTATACTTTTCTTTAACAAACAACTCCGTTATTCAGACAATCCCCCAATATCCGCTTGACGCAACCCGAACTAAATGTTTTTCTGTGGAGGCGTTCTTCCAGCGATGCGCGCGATTGCAGCCTGACGGCAAAACAACGTGAAGGAGTGCCCCCATGCAGCTTTTAAGCCGTTCCATTCACCTTTCCCTGCATATCCACAAAGATCCCGCCGCGATGGCCGAGCGCGCGGCCCATATCCTGGCAGCGGCCTGCGAGGAAGCCGTGGCCGAGCGGGGAGTCTTCAGAATCGCCCTGTCGGGCGGGCACACGCCTGTTCCTCTTTTCCGCCTGCTGGCCGCCAGCGATTGGGCTGACCGTTTGCCGTGGGGCAAAATAAGTTTTTTCTGGGTGGACGAACGTTGTGTGGACACGGATCATCCGGACAGCAACTACGGACTCGCCCGACGCGAACTGCTGAGCCACGTTCCGGCCACACACTTTTTCCGGATGCGCGGGGATGAAGACCCTGTTGAGGCGGCGATCCACTATGAACAGGTGTTACGTACGGAATTCAATTTGAGCGGAACCGAACTGCCGCGTTTTGACTTCATGCTTCTGGGCATCGGCGACGACGGACACACTGGTTCCATCTTCCCCAATTCTCCGGCTTTGGCCGAAAAAAAACGTCTTGTCATTGACCAGTACGTTCCCGAGCGCAAGACCGATCGTCTGACCCTGACACTGCCGGTCATCAACAATTCGCGCTGCTGTATGTTCCTTGCCACCGGCGGCGAAAAGCACGCTGTGCTTTCCAACGTGCTCAACCTGCTCTCCGCCCCGAAGCTTCCCGCCCAAATGGTGCGTCCGACGGGCGGCGATCTGATCTGGATAGTGGATGAAGCGGCGGCCACAGGACAGTAAAGGCGCGCCCTGGGCCTTTTATATTGAAACCTACGGCTGCAAAGTCAATCAATATGAGAGTCAGGCTCTGCGCGAAGCCTGGGAAAATCGGGGCGGCGTGGAACACGACAGACCTGAGGATGCCGATATCCTGTGTGTCAACAGTTGCGCCGTCACCGCCAGGGGCGAGCGTGACGCTCGCAACGCCGTTTTTCGCCTCAGGCGCGCGGCTCCGAAGGCCAAACTGATTCTGACAGGCTGCGCGGCACAATTTTTTGCCGCCCACAAGCCGCGCAGAGGCGCGCCGGCGTCAATCCCGGACATCTGCTGTCCCCAGAAACACAAAGCATCCCTGCTTCTGCGCGACCCCCGCGAGTTGACCCAGGACATGCCGGGAACGCCGCTTGACGACTGGCGCATAACTTCCTTCAAACGAGCACGGCCAGTGGTCAAGGTGCAGAACGGTTGCGACCATTGCTGCACCTTTTGCGTTGTGCCCTTCACGCGTGGAGCGCCCGTAAGCCGTTCCCGGGAAGACGTGCTGGCCGAGTGCGTGCGGCTGTTCGAAGCCGGACACGCGGAAATCATGCTTTCCGGCATAAATTTACGTCTTTATGGCAAAAATGCGCCCACTGTCGGGGATTTTTGGGATTTGCTGGTTTTTTTGGACAAGAATCTGGCCCCGGAATTTGCGGGCAGGGCGCGCCTGCGCATCAGTTCCCTTGACCCGGCCCAGCTTGGAACGCGCGGTCTGGACTTGCTTGCCTCATGCCGCATGGCCTGTCCCCACCTGCACCTTTCTCTGCAACACGCCAGTTCCGCTGTGCTCAGACGCATGGGGCGCGGCCACTATACGGCGCAAGACGCGGCCGATGCCGTGCGGAAGCTTGCCCGCATCTGGCCGACAATGGGGCTCGGCGCTGATATTCTGGTGGGTTTTCCCGGTGAAACTGAAGCGGATCTCGACGAACTGCTCGATTTTGTCCGGGAAGTTCCTTTCAGCTATGCCCACGTCTTTCCCTGGTCAAGCCGCCCCGGCACCCCGGCGGCCGGTTTTGACGGGCAAATGCCCGTCGCTGCCCGGAAGGCCAGAGCAGTTCGCATACGCGAGGCGGTGGCCGGGAAGCGCGCAATTTTTCTGCAAAAACAGCTCGGTTTGGGGCATATGCTGGTGGCCGCCGACAATCCGGCGTCATCCGTGCTCAAAGGCGTGAATGAGTTCTACGCGCCCTGCGTTTTCCGCGACGAGCCGACGCCCACGGCCAGTCTCATGCCTGCCCGGCCCGTCGGCTTGAAGGGCGAGGCGGTGCTGGTGGAATATTTTCCTTGAATCCGATGATATTCTTGTATAAATACTGGAAAAAGACTTCTGTCATGCCGCCCCGAACTACTTCAACAATCACTTCAACAAATGCTTCGGCCGAAAGCGACGCGCTTTACCCCTTTCTTGCCCCCTGGCTGGCCAGCCTTCTGACAGAACGCGGACTCTCGCAACGTACAGTGGAAGCCTATAAACAGGATATGGAGAATTTTTTCACCTTCCGCTGTGAACTGGATCAAGCCCCAAAACATCCCGACGAAAATCAGATATTTCTCTATCTGGCCTGGCAACGGACACGCGGCAACAACGGAGCCACCGTGGCCCGCCGCCTCTCGGCCCTCCGTTCTTTTTTCGGTTTCATGACGGAAGAGGGCGCCTTGACGGAAAATCCGACCCTGCTGATGGAAAACCCCAAAATGCCCTTCCGTCTGCCGGAGACGCTCAGCCGGCAGGAAATAGGACATTTGCTTGAAATGCCGGATATGGCGGACAAAACCGGCCGACGAGACCGTTGTATTCTGGAGCTTCTGTACGCGGCTGGCTTGCGGGTTTCGGAACTGTGCTCTCTCAATGTGGCGGACCTGGATTTGCAGCGCGGTCTGGCTCGTGTTTTCGGCAAGGGGGCCAAGGAGCGCCTGGCCCCCCTGCATGATCTGATGCAACGCATGTTGTCCGAGTACATACGCGACTGGCGGCCCAAATTTGCTCCCAAAACAGAACGGCTTTTCCTCAACCGCTCGGGCAAGGGGCTCACCCGCCAGTATATCTGGAAAATGGTAAAAAAGCATGTCCTTGCAGCGGGCATAAGACGGGCTGTCTCCCCGCACACTTTCCGCCACTCCTACGCCACGCACCTTCTGGAAGGCGGGGCTGATCTGCGCGTCGTGCAATTGTTGCTGGGGCATGCCGACATCAGCGCCACGGAAATTTATACCCACGTCCAATCGGAACGCCTGCTCGGCATCCACAAACGTTTTCATCCGCGGAGCCGGTCATGAACGAGCGTCCGACCCTGATCACCTGCCATGCGAACGCCGACTTCGACGCCTTTGCCGCCATGCTGGCCGCGCGGCATCTGTACGCGCCGTGCGAGCTCTACTTTCCCGGCAGTCAGGAACGCTCCCTGCAAAAAGTTTACGCCGATCTGAACAAAAAGGAATATGGTTTTGTGGAAGGGACGCCGGCCTGGGACAAATACGGCCGCCTTGTGCTGGTGGACACGCGGCAACACAGCCGGGTACGCCATGTGGAAGCCCTGCTGGCGCGCGCTGATGTGCGTGTTGTGGTCTGGGATCACCATCCCGACTCGGTTGACGATATCAGCCCCGACGAAATCAATACCGCCAAAATCGGCGCCGTGACCGCTCTGCTGGCGCGTGAACTTCAGAACAGAGGAATCGGTCTCGACACAGAGGAGGCGACTCTGATGGGGCTGGGCGTTTACAGTGATACCGGATCATTTACTTATTCATCCACCACGGCGGATGATTTCCTGGCCGCCGTCTGGCTGCTCGGCCAGGGGATGAGCGTGCGCCGGGTCAGCGAAATGGCTTCACACGAACTGACCAGCCTGCACATTCAAACCCTCAACCGCCTGCTGGAATCCGCCCAGACTTACGTCATAGACAATATCCCCGTTGTCCTGGCCGAAGTTTCACTGGAACATTATCTCGGCGACTTCGCCACATTGGCCCAAAAACTCATGGAAATGGAAAAGATTTCCGTGCTCTTCGCCATAGGCCTTATGGGGGACAGGGTACAGATAGTCGCCCGCAGCCACAACGAGGCGCTGGACGTGGGCAGGGTATGTTCGTCCCTGGGCGGTGGCGGACACAGTTACGCTGCATCCGCTTCCCTGCGTGACAAAACGCTGACCGAAGCGCGGGAAAGCATACTCCGGATACTGCGCGAAGTGGACAAACCGGCCAAGACGGCGCGGGACTATATGACGACTCCGGCCATCTGCGTCAACAGCCTGACCAGCTTGCGTGAAGCCAATGAACTCATGCTTCACTACGGCCTCAAAGCCGTGCCGGTGTGCCGACACGGCAATCAAAACTGCATCGGCCTGCTTGACGCGCAGATGGCCTCCAGGGCCGTGGCTCACGGTTTGAGCGTTGAACCTGTCAAGGAATATATGCAGCGCTACATACGTACCATCCCGCCCAGCGCCGCTCTGCGCGAACTCAGCGACATCATCGTCGGCGAACGCCAGCGGCTGGTGCCTGTTGTGGAAAAGGAAAACGTCATCGGCGTCGTCACCCGCACGGACTTGATCGCTCTTTTCGCCAATGAGCCATCGTTGCTTGCTCCCGGTGGGCACAGCCCCAAGAAGCGCAATGTCGCCAAATACCTGCGGGACAGACTTTCTGCGGAAACAAGGGATATTCTTGCCCTGGCCGGAAAAATCGGGACCGCGCTGGGCCTGCCGGTATACGCTGTGGGCGGCTTTGTGCGCGATGTGTTGATGGGAAGGGCCACCCAGGATATTGACCTTGTGGTGGAGGGCAACGGCATAGCCCTGGCCCGTGAGCTGGCCGGACTTCTGAGCGGTCGGGTACGGGAACACCAGAAATTTCTCACCTCCGTGGTCGTCTACCACAACGGCAAGGGGGAGGAGGCGCGCATCGACGTCGCCACAGCCCGCCTGGAGTATTATGAATACCCGGCCGCGCTCCCCACTGTGGAATTGTCGTCCCTGAAAATGGATCTGTACCGGCGGGATTTTTCCATAAATGCGCTTGCCGTGCGCCTGGACGGAGACAATTACGGTGATTTGGCGGATTTTTTCGGCGGCTGGCAGGATATCAAGGATCACCTCATCCGCGTGCTGCATACGTTGAGTTTTGTCGAAGACCCCACACGCTGCCTGCGCGCCGTGCGTTTTGAACAGCGTTACGCCTTCCGTATGGGCCTGGGTACGGAAAAACTCATGAAAAACGCGCTGGCCATGAAAATGATGGAACGGCTCTCTCCGGCGCGTCTGTTCAATGAGTACAAGCATATTTGTGAAGAGGAAAATCCTCCGGCCTGTTTTGCGCGGCTGCATGAAACAGGAGTTTTATCCGCCATAGAGTCACGCCTGAGCCTCTCTCCGCAAAAAACAGCCAGACTCGCCCAGATCAAGGAAACTCTGGCCTGGTACGCCATGCTGTATTTTCAGGAAAAAGTCCAGGCCTGGCTGGTCTATTTTTACGGACTCACGGCGGATTTACAATACAAGGATGCATCCGCCGCCTACGACGGCCTTGGCCTGCCGGAAATCAAAAAACACGAAATTATGAAAAATCGCGAGAAATTACGGCGCATAAGGACGCCATTGCTCCACTGGCAGGAAAAGCTGGACGCTGGCCGGACCAAAGTGAGCGGCCTGTGCGAGCTGCTGCGCGACCTTCCCCTCGAATGTCTGCTCTTTCTTATGGCCTGCGTGGATATTGAGGGAGTCAAAAAAACCCTCTCCCACTATATAACCAAGTGGCGCAGGGAAAAGGCGGACGTTACGGGCGATGACCTCCGCCGCCTCGGGCTTGCGCCCGGCCCGGCCTTCGGCAACATACTGGGGGCCATCCTCGCGGCCAAACTGGACGGAACCGCCGTGAGCGTGGAAAGCCAGTTCCGCCTGGCTCAAAAACTGGTCCGGGCCGAAATCCGGCATCTTGACACGTCCCAATCATAAAAGCGCATACTGCGGACAAAAACCCAAGCAGGCATTTTGGAAAATCCACCGCGCTTTTCAGGGGGAAAACCCTCAAAAAGAACCCTCTGCACATGTATCAGTAACTCTGTTACCGCCGATGGACGCGATGGACGGATTGACGGAGGCCGGACTTTTCCCGCTTTTTCCGCTCACTGGTTTTTCTGATTCGGTTTCCCACAGAGCAGCGGGTACGCGCGCGGCAGTTTCAGCGGCTTTTTTTTCGACGCGCCGCGGCATCTTTTTCGTTTGCTTTTCCCAACAACTCTCCCTGAAACAAGAAGATTTCACACACCAATTTTTTTTCGGCTTTCCTCAAAAAAACCTCTTGACAAGGTTGCCGTTTGGCGTACATCGTCGTCTTGACGGCAATTCTATGTGTCGCGTCATCGGCGTTGCCGTTAGCCGAACGCCAACGCAAACATCCGGGAGGAAACAATCATGGCCGATGTTACAATTACCCCTCCCCCGCAAAGTCTGGGGATGGGCACACAGCCGGTAATCATCAAGGCGCAGCCGGATTCCAGATTCATTCTCGCCTTTCCCGTTGACCAGGCCATCATTGAGCGGCCCGAAGACTCGGACAGCCTCGTCTTCACCTTCTCCGACGGCAGCATGGTCGAGATCGAAGGCTTTTACGAGCAGTACACCAAGGACAATCT